>CBDUAL010000029.1:0-17028 GCA_965365125.1 uncultured Lutibacter sp. | reverse complement strand
GCTCGCATTCCTCCATCAGGCGCTTGTGCATCTCTCATGTATTGTGTATACTGATCCATATAAGCACCACTTTCAAAATTTGGAAGTGCATCACCATACATAGCGGCTACAGTAACTTCACCCCAACCCCTACGTTCACGATGTGGGCAATCTACCAATATACCATCCATAGTATTGGCTATATAGGTGTTCAAATTAATTTGGTAGATTTGATTTAATAATTTGTTAGAAGATTTAAATTGACTAATTTGTTTACGATTGTTTGTAATTACAAACCCTTTAACATCTTCCAATTTAGGTTTGTAGTTTAATCCGTAAACTGTAATCCATCTTCCACCAGCAACATTAAACCTGTTTTCAAATTTACCTTTACCTGATTTACCAAAAATGTATTTGCTTTTTTGTTTCCACGTAGAAGTTTCACCAGTTTGATCACTAATTTCAAACAAAATAGAATCTCCTTCTTTACCTTGAAACAAGTCCATTTCAAAGAAACCTGTATAGTTTTCTCCCATATCAATACGGTAAGTACTATCATCTTTTTTATCAATAGCAGTGGCTTTAATTTTCTTAAACTTTACCTGAGGCTCAACCATTTGAGCACTTAATTTGACTTTTATTGGTTGATAAAGTACACGTACTTCTCTATTTTTATTACTATTTAAAGCAAAACTAATGTTGTTACCTTCAGGCATTTTTGCATTTAACACGTTATGATTGTATACGCTAGCATTCATCCAATTGCTATCGTCATATTTTGGAGTGTTCCAATCGTCTTCTCTTTTGCTATCGTCAATAGTTTCACCTCCAAAACGCAAAATATCCCAATCGCCATAATACGAACTATAGCTTTTTTTAGTTTTCCAAGTAGTATCAGATTTTAGAGTGATTTTCTCACTTCCAGCTATAATTTCTGCTTGCGCTTTAAATACAAAAGGAATATTTCTATACTCTCTAATACGCCTCCATCTTGCCCAACCTGCTGCGTGCCAAATGGCAATTACATTGTCACCTTCATTTAAAAATTGAGTAATATCATAAGTTAAATAAGGAATTCGTTTTTTCATATAAGATGAAACAGGATTCATCACATTATCTGTTACCTTATTGCCATTTACATACAATTCGTGATAACCAAAAGAACCTACATATACAAAGGCTGATGTAGCTTTTGCGTCTAGCTTAAAAGTTTTTCTGTACCAGTTATGATCTGTCTTTTGTTGATCGCTTTTATAAATCCAATCTCCTTTCCAATCTTCTGGTTGTAAAAGTCCCATTGAGAATTTTCCAGTTTCACTCCAATTTGAAGCATTTTCTGAAACATCCCAAACCCTAACTTTCCAATAATATTGTTGACCAGGTTTTAAGGCTTCACCCTGATATACATTATTTACTGATGTTGAACTTTCTGTTTTTCCAGAGTCCCAAATATCACCTTTATTGTTGTCTAAATTTTGAAGACTACTAGCTACCAAAATTTGATAAGCCGTTTGTTTTTGTCCGCGTGCTTTTTGAGCATCAACAATTTTCCAACTAAAACGAGGAGTTGTATTGTCAATCCCTAACGGATTGGTACGATATTCACATTTAAGATAAGTTGTTATAACTTTAGATACAGGTTCACAACTTGATATTAAAATTGCAGTTATTACTAACAATAGGTTAAATAATTTATACATTTTAGGAGCGTTTGGCAGGTTTTTCATTTTTAAATTTAAAAGCATTTTTTGATTTCATTTATTTAAAACACTTATTTTTGTAAATAATTTTAAATATAATTAAAATTCAAATTCTAACATCGGAAATAATATACTATAATTTAATGTTTTAGCTATTTATTTTATTCAGAATTGAGGCTAAAATTCGGCAATTAAATTTATATACCCAATTAACAATTTGACATTTAACTTGCACAAAATGATATGAAAAATATATACCGAAAATACTTAATGGTTTTTGAACAAGATAAAAATTGGGGGTTTTATGTAAATAATTTAGGAAGAACTATTATTCAAAAAAATATTGAGTATCCTTCAAGAGATCATCCCGAAAACTATGTTTTTACTTGGGAAAAAGGAAGAGTCTTAAATGAATTTCACTTAGTACTAATTACTAAAGGCGAAGGTTTTTTTGAAAGTAAAGAAACTGGAATAATAAAAATTGCAGATGGAGATGTTTTTTTACTATTTCCAAATGTATGGCACCGTTATAAACCCTTAAAAAAAACAGGTTGGACAGAGCGTTGGGTGGGGTTTTCTGGAGAAATAGCACAACAATTCCTTTCAAATGGCTTTTTTACACCAAACGAACCTATTATTTCTAAATGTAACAAGCCTGCTGTATTAAATCATTTCAATGCGCTTTTTAAACTTTTTGATGAAGAATCCTTTGGATTTCAACGTTTAGCTTCAGGTATTTGCCTTCAATTAATGGCGGAACTTCACAATATAAAACACGGAGGTAATAAAATTGAAGACCTCAACTCTATGGTTTCTCGTGCAAAAAGCTTGATGTACCAAAACATTTACAAATCAATTGATTTGGTGAAAATAGCATCCAAATTGGGCGTTAGCTATTCAAAATTTAGGTTGGATTTTAAAAAGCAAACAGGTATTTCTCCATTACAATATTACTTATTACTTAAAATAGAAAAGTCTAAAGAATTACTATTAAACACCAATAAAAATCAAAAAGAAATTGCCTTTGAACTTGGTTTTGAATCTGATTATTATTTTAACCGACTTTTTAAACAAAAAACAGGTTTGGCTCCTGGGAAATTTAGAAATTTTAAATAAAAATATATTAAAAAAATAACTAAATTAACTTACTTGTATTGAAATATTTAATTCATTTTTATCCTTAGTAAAAAATGCCTCAATTGGTATTGCTTCTACACCAGGCACCATATTGAATGTTCTTTCTCCAGAAATTTCCTTTATTTTTAAAGGCACATTGGCTTTTATAGTTACCAAACCTTCAGGTTTTTGAATTGAAATTTCATTTTCATTTACAATAGTAACTACTTCTCCTGTTGGTGAAATAATTGGCAATACAAATGCTGTAGCTTCGTTAATTTGCTGGTCTGTTTTTACCGTTATTTTCATTTCTTCAGCAGCACAATTATAGTCAATTTCAAAATCTGACGCTGTTTCACTTACAGCTTCCCGTGCTTCATTTTTAATGATTGTATTTGCAACTAATTTAATTTCACCATTTGTATCAGAAGATTTTATACTTGCTTCTAAATCAAATAAATTAGTGTACCAAACATTGTTTTTAAAAGTTTCTATTCTAGGTGTTAGCGCAATATCTTCACCTGGTTGTGGTTGCTGATTGTTTTTTTCGACCAAATGATACACAGCCATACTTGCAGCGCACAGTAAACCCACTTTGTTGTGATACAAAACCCCCAATGCGCCACCCGTTGCCTGACGATAATCGTATTTATAATGATATTCTGCGTCATAAGCACTTACTGTACCTCTCCAATCTCCACGTGCAAAAAGTGAAACATCTAAATCTTCAAAATGTTTTACCCCATCAGCAATAGTTCTTGGCAAGGCTGTATTTTTATTTATTTCAGGTAAATGATTCCAATGATCTAATAATGCAGCTAATGGCTTGGCATGTGCAAATGTATGATGTACACAAGGTTCAATACCATGCGAAACATAATGCGGACCGCCATGTAACAATCCGTTAGCAGTACATTGTTTTAATAATTCTGTGTTTTTTACAGCAGCAGTTCCAAAAGCAGGATTAATGTGCGCCATCATACCAAAAGCAGGCTGACTACCATCACAAGTACGGCTTCCCCAATAACTCCATTTGTATTGGCGTGTTCCCCAACTGTTATCCCAAGCTCCATCTGGCAACATAAATTCTAAATGACTATTTAACGATTTTGTTAGTATTTGTAACAACTCTTCATCTTTCTCTTTCAATGCATACATCACCAAACTGTTTAAAGTTTCTTCAACATTGTATCCTAAATCTACACCGTGCAATCCTTTTTTACTTAATTTACTTGAGCTTTTTTTACATTCACCAAATAACAACCCTTCATTTTTAGTAAAGTACACTTTTACTTCAGAAGCTAGTGTTTTACTTTTTGCAATAAAAGCCTCATTATTAAGTACATTACCTATTAAATTCAATCCATAAATAGCTGTACCTGGATAATTAATATTTGTAAAATCTATTGTAAATGTATCGTAAATATATTGTCCTACTCTGGCTAAACGTTCTGTCCAAGCAGTACGTAGCTCTTCACTTAACACATGTCCGTGATAATGCAATGCTTCTGCCAATGCAATGGCGCCAAATACTGAAATACCTTTCCAAGATTTTGGGTTAGGTATTACTGTCCAACTACCATCTTCTTGAGAAACATTATTTTCTGCCCAATTCATTACTAAAATAGCACCCTCAATATATTTTTGATCTCCAGTAACATCAGCCATATATAAAAAAGGATACACAGCATCCATACATCTACCATGAATATGTGAACAAGATGGGCAATCTAACGCACCGTGTTCTTCTAGATTAGACGGATTGATTATTTGTACCTTCAACATACCATCACACCAATCTTTTAAAAGATTGAACGTTAATTCTCTAAATTCTAATGAATGTTCTGGATGTGCTGCACATGAATTAAATATCCCTGATAAAGGAAGTGTTAACCCTAAGCCTGCTAATGTTGATAGCTGTATAAAATTGCGTCTTTTCATTATATAAATTATGTGTTTATTTAGGAAACTAGTTTATTGTTTTTAACACTACCGGTCCAATTAAACCAGCTTTGTCTAGTGTTGTATCTTCTTTTTTAGGTTTATTCGTGGTCCACGTTTTCTTATTTTCTGTTGAACGTGTATTATCATAAATCAATTGATTTCTCCAAGTATTGGTTACTTTAATTTCTAATGTGTTTTTTCCTTTAATTAGGTTTTCAGTTAAATCGAACCTGTAAGGCGGTGCCCAACGTGTTGCTACTTTTTTACCATTGCACCATACTTCAGCAATATTGGCCACTTCACCTAAATCAATACTCATATTTTCACTTACATTTTCTATATTGAAGTCTTTGGTATACGTTACAGTTCCTGAATAATGTTGTATAGCTTCATTGTCAAAATTAGTAAGCGATTTTAATTGCGGCACCTCTATAGATTCTGGTGTATCCCAACCTTTTTCAAAAGAGGCTTTCCAATTATTTTGAAGTGAAGTTTCATTTACCGCTATTTCAATTGATTTTACATTGTTTCCTTCATAAAATTTGAATGCACCAGATTTTGAAGCCAATATATTGTTTCCTTTTTTTGAAACTCTTGTAAAATTAGTATCTAAATGAGTTCTGTACCAACCATTTTCAGCACTTAAAATAGTTTCATTTTCAACTTCAACTTTGGAAGAGAACGGTTGCTTATTTCCTTTTGGAAAAACAACAAAAGCACTACCACTTGGATCTAAAGAAATGGCTACATTTATTTTTTCGTTTTCTTGAGACCAAACCATTGCATCTTGCTGTTCACCTGTAAAAGCATTCCACAATTGAGGGTAGGCATTAGCCACTCTAAAACCTAATGAAACATCTAAACATTTATCACTTGTGGTACTTACAAAATAAATATCAGCATCGGCAGTTTTACGATGAATCCAATGAATTGGTAAACCTTCAGGTATTTCAACATCAGGGGCAATGCTTTCAGCCTTTAAAACAGCATCAATGGTTTGTCCCCAATATACTTTACCCAAACCAACTGTTTTTACACCAACTGTTTCTGTTCCCCATAATTCATCTGAAATTGATTGTGTGTCTACCTTTCCTGATATTTGTTGTTCAGTTCCCCATAATTCATCTGAAATTGATTTAAGCATTTTCAAATCGTTTGCATCATCCATTAAACTTGGAGATCCCATAGGTTTATCACCAACAATTACAGCACCTTGAAGCACCAATTCTTTTAACTTTTGAATAGTTGAAAGCAACATTTCATTGGAATCTCTAAGTAAAATAATTCGGTAATCACCAGCATCTTTTACATTAATTTTTCCATTTTTTACCGCTAATTTAGATTGTAATATTTCTTCATTTAAATAATCAAAACGATACCCTTTAGGAAAGTAATCTAAATCAAAAGGAGGACGTTCAAAATGATCTCCATAATACCTAAGTACATCAGCCACATATTCTCCTTGCTGTAACATATATTGGTTACGCGATAAATAATCAATCCAATCTGGCATGTATTTCCACCAAGTTTGTTCTCTTACCAAAGGAAATCCAATATTTCCCCCAAAGCTTGAACCAGGAGCAACATTGGTTTGCGGCGTATGAGAAAACGTATGAAATACCAAATGATTTACACCTTTTGTAAAATTGTAATCAATTAAATATTTCACATCAAAAGGATGTTCATTCCATTTTACTCCAACTTGCGTACAAGCTTCAGCTGCCAACAAAGGTTTATTATATAAATGTGTTGCTGATGCAGCTGAAAAAATTGGTTTTGCGTATTCATTTTGACTTGAAGGTGATTTTGGATACCAAAATTCTGTCATTGGTATATCACTTACTCCGTAATAACGCATAGGGTCTATTGGTAACACTTCACCTCCTGCTCCTTCAGTATACACTTCTGCTCCCATTTCGTGAGCCACAGTTGCAAAATGACTGAAGAAATTATCAATATACACATCATCCATTGTTTGGCGAATGTCTCGTAAAAACTTGGTAGTTACTTCTGGGCTTTCAACGATATACCCCATAGTAGCTGGTAAATATTTTTTCATACTATAGCCACGACGCTTTTCAAACTCTAGAAACATATCTTCGGAATTCATCGTCCATGTTGGCACATGACTTTCCCAACTATCTATTAATAAACCGTTTAATTTTCCATCGCCAATTGGACCTCCATCTTTAATCATTTTACCAATCATTCCATTTCGCAAATGGTTTTCAATGGCAATTTTATCTAATTTACTAGATTCCCATCCCGTAGATTCTGGCATTGCAGGTTTATTGGTTAATCTCATATTGATATGACCAAAACGTACTACTGTCCAATTTCCCTGCGGAACATTCCATGTTAATTTTCCTTCTGAAGTCATTTTTTCTGAAAGATTCACAATTTTATTAGCAGGAATAATCGTATTTTCAGCATAATGGTATGTTATTTCATCTTTAATACGACGCATGGTTTTAGCAGCTTTTGCTTCGTGATTATGAAGCCTTGGCTTTGAAGTTAAATGAATAAATTCTGGTTGAATTACATGAGCTCCTTCAAAAGTGAACACAAATTCCTTTGAAGTTGTTTCAGGAATTGCCATAGTATGCTGTTTTTGTCTGTCGTTCCAGTTAGCATCAGGAAGTTTAATAACAGCAATTTCAGTTAAGGTGTTTTTAATAAGCGCTTGTACTTTTATTGTAACATCAATTCTTGGATACTGCGTATCCATAATAATATGGCGCAACGGTGGAAAAACAACCGACCTAAGTGTGACTGGATTTTTAAAGGTAGTTTTTACCCAAGTATTTTTTGCACCAACTTTTGCAATTCCTTTTGCTCTGTATTGTTTAAGATCTTTATCTAGCCTTGTTGTTTTGGCTGTAACAATAATTTTTGAATTAGGATTAAAGATGTCATCCCAAGGTACAATGGTATTGTTACTTTCGATTTTTGAAGGATTGAGTTTTTCTGTATCATCACCCTCTGGAGTTGGAAATGCAACTACTTGTACATCTTTATAATCATAATCTGGAGTTTTATACAACGAATCTATTGAAAGAATATCATTAAACTCCTTTCCGCCTTCTAATCGGTAAACCGTTTCTACAATTTCTCTTTGTGCTTCTTCAACAGGTACCCACGGACCACCAGTCATTGACCAACCTGGGCAATTTTGCATGGTAAATTTTAAACCTAAACGTTTACATTCATCAGCAGTGTGGCGAACCATATCTTCCCATTCAGGAGATAACACTTTAATTTGCTCAACTCCAGGAAATATACGTCCATTTTTACTGAATAAATGAATTCCTTTAATTCCCGCATATTTTATTGCTTCAAGATCTAGTGTAATACCTTCTTTACCAATATTATTACCATTAAAGTGAAACCAAGTTTCGGGATGATAAGCCATTTCTGGTGTTTGAAATCCTTTACTTAATTCGTTGAAATTAGGTATTATTTCACTTTGTTTTTTGTCAGTATTTTCATTGGGTGTTTTACATTGAACACACAATAATAATATTGCTAAAAGTAGAATTCGCATAATTTTTTTATCCTTATTTATGAATTATTAATTTATTACCTGTTAGGTGTAATTATTATTAACAATTACACCTAACAGATTCATTTTCAATTTATTTTGTACTAAAATTCCAAACTTGTCCTATTGTTTCTCCGCCTTTTCCATCTTTAACAACAACTTTAAAATAGTAAGTAGTTGCTACAGTTAAATTTGAAGCTACATAGGTTGTTTCAGATTGATTTTCTGAAATATTTTTCAACGGTGGATTTACCGTATCTAAATACACATCAAAAGTTAAAGCATCATTATCCACATCACTTGCTGTCCAACTTAAGTTTGCACTTGTCCCATCAATTATTTCATTAGAAGTTGGCACAACTAAATCTGGTGAAAATGGTAAATGATTGGTCACTCCATCTCCTTCAGTTAAAAATTGACTGCTTGACGAAAAATCACTTTCAGCATTTTCACTATCTATTGCCTTTACGCGCCAGTAAAATGCTTTTCCTTTTTCTAAAGTAATAGTTGTACTATTTGTACTGACTGTTTTAGTTTGTGCAATGCTTGTAAAACCACTGTTCTCAGAAATTTCAACCTTATACTTTAAAGCATCATTGTCTAAATCTTCTGACTTGTTCCATTGAAAATTTACGTTGTTATTTATACAAAGTGTGTTATTTAATGGATAAACTTGCTCCGGAACTGATGGAGGTCTATTTTCTGGTGTTTCTTCAATAGGATTAGTTTCTCCTCCACCTCCACAAGAAACCATGAATGCTAAAATTACAACTAAATATATATATGTTTTTTTCATCTTAATTCTTTATTACTTTAATAAATACAGGTTTTTCTAAATTCAACTTCACAAAATAAACGCCAACAGGTTTGTCGCTAATATTTAAACTAACACTACCACCTTGAACTGTGTATGTTTGTGATGAAATTAATTGAGATTGTGTATTGTATATTTCAATGTTCGCCGTTTTTATACCTTCTGGTAAATACATCTCAAATAAACCGTTTGTTGGGTTAGGATACACACGCACATTTTCTAATAAATCGATACTTTTTAAAAGCACACCTTGACAAGCTGATTTACTTTGAATTTGCAATTGATCGCCGTGATTTATTTCAACAGAAAAATTAGATTGGTAGGTTTCTAAAATAGTTTTACCATTTTTAAGCACTGTATAAGGCGCTGTTCCTTTGGCAATAGAAACAGCAGCTGTTTTTTTGTCAACACGTATTTTTCCTTCTAATTTAGATCCACCTTCAATAGTTACGTTGTAACATTGTTTAAAAGTGTCCCCTTCAATGGTAATACATAAATCGTAGGTTCCAGGGCTTAACCCATCTACCGTTAAAGTTGAATTAAAATTGTGAGTATTACCGTTTATAGTTGCTATATAATTACGATCTAAACTAGCTTCAATTTTAAGGCTTCCATTTTGTTTTCCTGTACAAGTTTCTCCAACAGTTTCAACAAGGAAATTATCAGACGCTAACTCAAATACATATTCATAATCAAGGGTATATGCTAACAAGCCTTTTTCTTCACTATCGGCATTTAAGGTATGTTCATCAAAAACAAGCTGTTGTCCTTTTCCCACATATAAAGAAACATTGGTTTTTCCATCTTTTACATTTAAACGTACAATTCCAAATCTTCCTGTAAAATCAATATTTAAATTAGGTAAGTTTAGCGTTATATCGTCTTCATCATTTGCTAAAATAATATCGGTTATTTCGGCTCCATTTACTTCTGAAATTACTTTAACACCAACTACTTTATTATTGTTATAAATATTTGTTGTTGATTTAATGGTACTTTCTTGACTGTCTGAAGGTTCATAAATAGCAACAAAAGGTTCGTTCCAAGCTTCACCAATTTTACGCATGGTTATTACTGGAGTTTTCTTTTTATCGTAATCATTTAACGCACCTTTTGTATAAGGAGCTAGTGCTGTAGTATATTCACGCTTAATTCCGGCAGGAATTGAAACATTCATAAATTTATTTACTGCATTTAATGCAAATGAAGCTTTTATTGCTTTTTGGGTTGAAGCTGATGAATTTACATTTTCAAAAAAGGTCCAACCTGTAACATCACCTACTTTATCAGTTGCATATTTAGTAGAGGCATTTAATGGCACCGCAGTATTATCTGCAAATTTTAATAAAACTGCATCTCCTATATTGTGATAAATATAATCATGGTAATCATCAGAAGTTTTACTTTTTGATCTTAAAATATCAAAATAATAACCTGTTGATTCACTTGTACGAATGATACTATTGGTACGTTGTTGTAAACAATCATTAAAAGAATCATCAATAAATTGTGCTGAAAAAGAGAAATCATTAGAAATTGACGTACCATAAGACTTAGGCTCACAAGCTTCTAAAACTACGCTTGCTACTTTAGTAAGCCAATTGTTTCCTCCACGTTTTCCAGAGCCATTAACAATTACTGTGTTATGTGACGCATGACGTACTCTATAATTTTCATGTTCATCTGACCCATAAGAACCACTTCCGCTTTCTGCACCTGTAACCTGACCTTTACCATACAACTCTAAATCAATTCCTGTTGAATGTGTATGCACATAAGCTGATCCTCCTGAGTAATACATTAAACCATTATTTTTAACATCTGTAGTGTTAAAATTTCTTTGAACTAAAAGTCCTGCATGTTTTAAATTATAAGTTGTTTCAACTTTAGGAGCAACTGCCGTTTCTGTAGCTGCTACATGTTCTCCCCACAAGAGTTGCAGTGGACTATTAAATTCAAGTCGTTCATACTCTATTACAGGAACATACCCTCCATTTTGGTCATAATAATGTTTTAAATTTTGTGTTGCCAATTGCTTATAGCTTGGTAATTTTTTTCTGGTAGCAATACTTAAAATCCATCGATATTCATTAGTCATATCTCCATCTATTCCTGAATCACCAAAACGCATTAACTCATTAGAAGGATAAAACCAATTAGCATAACCTATAAAACCATCAAGAATATCTAAATGATTATTTAATAAATTTAAACTTGGATTGTAACGATCTATTACATTTAATGATTGAATAACTAACCCATGAGAATCTTTTGAATAACTAAATGTTTCTGGCCAAACACCATTTTCAGTAAAATTGTTAAGTGTCCAAGTATAGGCATCAAAACTTTCATTGGCATTGTTGTAAAAACGGTTAAAATATTCATCTTTTTTTGTATCATTAGCAATCATTAAAAGATTAAATAAAGCACCATTTCCTGCTAAAACAGAATGATTGCTATGAGGAGCTCTAATACTCATAAAAACAATATCGGCTAAATTAGCCACTGTTGTTTGCGCAACAGCGTCATCAAACTTTTTTCTTGTTTTAGTTTCATAATCATAAACCGTAGTACTTGCATTATTCACATAATTATAAAGAAAGTCATAGGTAAGCGCTATTCTTGGAAAAAGTGTTCTTGACTCCAACCAACCATCATCAAACATTAATCCGTCAGTTCCTTCTTGATATTTTTGCACTGGTTGTACTGCTAGTCTTTCCATATAATGGCTTAAAATATCTGCACTGTATTGAGCGTAAGAAGTGTCGTTTGTTAAATAATATAAAATTGCAGCTTCTGTCATTGATGCTACTATTTCGGTATGACTTGTTCTATCAGAAAATAAACCTGGAATTGCAGGAATTGTTTTTAATATTGCCTCTTGATCTGTAACATGTGTATTTTTTTTAATATCAACACTTGACTTTAATTGGTTGTAGAGTGAACTTGCCCAATCGTATTCATGAATGTTATCTACTATATGTTGTCTTTCAGGATAAGAAGCCCAAATAAAAGGATGTTTTAAGCTTAAATACTCTGTTGGTGTATCTGGTAAATTTATTGGAGCTATAGGCGGTGTTGTACTTTCATCTTCTAAATCTATCATTTCAATATTATCAAAATCAAAAGTTCCTGTACCTGAAGCTGAAGTTGCTTGAATTTTAAATCCGCTAATAACACCTTTAGCATCGGTGTTTTTTAAAGAAAAATCATTAATACCTCTAGTTGTTCCAACCCAAACATCCATTTTACCATTTACTACTGTTTCTGTGCTTCCATTAGGAGCTGTATAAGTTTGATTGCTCCCAGAGTTATTTACCACAAAAGTAATGGTTTGCTTACCTGAAAATATTGAAGAACTAGGTGCGCCTCCAATATTATCAATGGTAGAAACTTTAAATTCTCCATTAGCTGTTTGAGCATTAATTCCAAATCTACTTGTAAAGTCTGATGAAGATCCAGAAGAGGCACTTGAGAAACCAGACCCTATAAAAACACTAAATAAAGGACTTTGCGTACCAGCTTGGTAGTTACTAACTTCAAAATCAAATTTTAATTGTACTAATGTTGGATTTGTAGCTAATGTAAAATTACGATACGCATAAATAGTAGCTGTACTAGTTCTATTAAACCTTAGAGCACTATTAGCTATACTCGCTGTTAGATTGACCCCGTTAGGAGAAATTTCATTAAACTGACCAACGTTAGGTATGGTACTCACATAGTCTGCAACTGAAGTTGAACTACTGAAATCTTGCTTAAAAATCTGTGCTTTTAATGAGACACACAAACTCATTGCTAATGATAAAAGTAAAAATTTCTTCATATTATACATTCGGGAGACAAAATCAATCTTCATCATAAAAATACTATAGTTACTAATTATGAACACTGTAATATTTTAATGAAATAAGTAACGTTTTTGAAAATTTATTCAGTAGGTTGATCATTTTACTGTTTAAAGCTAAAAACATTAAGAACTCTAAATATCTTATAAAAATAAAAAAACAAAGTACTCTTTCTATCCTGTCTTATCCTGCTTTATATACAAGATAACAGCGACGTTAATTGTAGTTAAAATATAAAAATTATGTATTCATTACAAATTTAAATATTCTTAATTTAATCGTTATTGTTTTACTTGGAAATACTGCTTTTGTTTACAATTCACAGAAGTTATCCCTGAATATTCAGACATATCTTCTTTATTATTTTTATAATCAGCAACACTCCATGAATTGTTAAATGCTTTGTCAAATTCAATTTTTCAATAAAATTAGGTATTAAAACTCTGTTTTGAAATTCTGGGTTATCTACATCAAAATTTATATCAAGATATAACTTAAAAAAACAACCAAATAACACCTAAAACACTAAAATAATGGCGATTAAAACTTGTATTTTCAATTAACATGGTTACTTCCTCTTTCATCAACCAGTCAAAATAGATAAGCGAAATCATTAAAATAAAATAAGGAATTGCGGGTTATTTTAAAACGTTGTTTGATTAATAAGGTGAATTGTATTCGTTAAAAAATGTGCTAACTATATTTTTGATTCCTGAACGAGGTGGTAAGGTATTTTAGTTCAAAACGTTTAAATTCGTTTTTGTGCATAAAAAAATCTCAGAAGTGATACTTAACACCTCTGAGATTTAAAATTATAATTATTTACAATTTACTGTAAAAACTTTATGTTTTAATAATATTTAGCGTATACCACTTTTGTATGCAAATATTCTTCCATACCATGCTTACCATCAGCACCACCCACTCCAGATTTTTTCCAACCTGCGTGGAATCCTTGAATAGCTTCAAAGTGTTCTCTATTTACGTACGTTTCTCCAAAGTGTAAACCATTTGTAGCACGCATAATATTGTTGAAGTTTTCAGAAAATACAGATGAAGTTAATCCAAACTGACAGTCGTTAGATAAAGCAATCGCTTCTTCAAGCGTTCCAAATTTCATAATTGGTAATACAGGACCAAACACTTCTTCTTGAATAATTTCCATTTGTTGTGTACAATTGGTTAAAAGCGTTGGCTCATAGAAATAACCACGATCAAATTGTTCAGGTCGCTTTCCTCCTAAAATAACTTCAGCTCCCTCTTTCTTAGCGAACTCAACCATTTCTGAAATTTTATCAATTTGAGATTTTGAAACTAAACTACTCATATCAGCATCTGTTCCCGTTAAAGCATCTTCAATGGTAACTTCGCTCATTTTTTTAGTAATCTTCTCTACAAATTCATCATAAATACTATCTTCAACATATACTCTTTCAGCACAATTACAAACTTGACCGCTAAAAATTACTTTTGACGAAACTATAGAATTTACAGCTAAATCTAAATTAGCATCAGCACAAACAATTGCAGGTGCTTTACCTCCTAATTCTAACGAAACTTTTGTAATATTTTCAGCTGCGGCTTCAATAATTTTCTGTCCAGCTGAAACACTACCTGTTAAACTAATAATTCCCGTAATTGGACTTTTTGAAAGTGCATTACCTACTGTTCTTCCTGCTCCACATACAAAATTTAATACCCCTGGTGCCAATCCAATATTTTGGATTAACTCGGCAAATTCCATAATGGTATTTGGTGCTTCAGAACTAGGCTTAATAACACAGGTATTTCCTGTAATTAATGATGCTGCAACTTTACGAGCCATTACAAAAAATGGAAAATTCCAAGGACAAATACCTACTGCTACTCCAATTGGAACTTTGTGTAAATAAATGTGCTCTTTTTCTCTATCACTTTGAATAATTTCTCCTTCAATTCTACGCGCCCAACCAGCATTATAATCAAAATAATCAGCAGTCACGTCAATTTCAACTTGTGCCAAACCAATCACTTTGGCTTGTTCTTTTGAAAGTGTTTCAGCTAAAAAAATTCTATTCTCTCTAATAACAGTTGCCATTTTATGCAAAAATGCTGCTCTTTGTATTGCGGGTAAAGCTTCCCATTTTGGTTGGGCATCTTTAGCTGCTTCAAGCGCATTATTAGCATCTTCAACTGTACCTGATGAAATTGTACTTATAACTTCTTCTGTACAAGGGTTTATTATTTCTATAACTGATGTAGCTTTAGAAGCTACAAACTGACCATTGATATATTGTTTATAATTTTTCACGGTGGTTTGGTTTGTTTTTAATTAATAGTTTATGTTATTTAGTTACGATAAAAATTTCTTTCTTAAATCTTCTACTTGTTCATCATTTATTGGTACCATTTCTCCCAATGAAGTTCCTAAAACGACAGATTTTGCACTAAATTCTGCAACCTCTAAGTAATCAAATGTTTGTAATAATTTATCTCCAGTTATAATTACTGAATCGTTTTCAATAATTAAAGCTGTTGTACAATTTTCTACAATGCTAGAATTTGTATTGTTTTTAAAATGCTCTCCGTATTTAACAGTAGGAATATCTTGTAAGAAAATCCAACTTTCTGGAATTGTACGTACATTTAAATAAGAATCAGTAATACCAAAGGCCATAAGGTATGGTGACTGAGTCATGATAATTGAATTTACATTTGGATTATTTTTATAAATTTCTTGGTGAATCCAAGTTGCTCTACTAGGTGTTTTACCAGCTTCACGCTTACCATCTTTAATTTGCACAATATCCTCAACATCTAAATCCCAACGATTTACATTTGTAGGAGTAATTAAAAAATCATTATCTTTTAACCTCATAGAAACTGTTCCATAAGAACTAATCATTAATCCTTGTTCACAAGAACGATTAACAATAGTACAGATTTCTAATCTTTTTTCTACTTCGTATGATGGATTTTCAGTAACCTCCATTTCAGGCATGCTTGCAGGTACTTGCGCTTCAAATTGTTCAATTTGAGAATCTGTTAAATAATTAGGTTTCCCTATTTGAGATCCATATAAAATAGTGCTTGCACAAAATTCTAAAGCTTCAAAACGTTCAAAGGCATCAGTTAAACTAGTACCACCTAAAACAGTACCATGGTTTTCCATAATAATTGCCATGTACCCTTCTTTAAACTCTTCAGCAATAACTTCTCCTAGTTCATCACTTCCTGGAAGTTCATATTTAGCGTAACCAATTGGCCCACAAATATGTTTTGCTTGTGAAATTACATTTGTATTAGGAATTTGACGGACAATACTAAATGAAACCAATGCAGGTGGATGTGCATGTATTACCGATTTAATATCAGGTCTTGCTTCATAAATAGCTTTGTGAAATGGAAATTCAGATGAAGGTTTGTGTTCTCCAATAATAGTTCCATCTTTTTTAACACAAATAATATCGGCTGGTGTTAAAGATCCTTTATCTACTGCTGATGGTGTTACCCAAATATCACCACTATCATCAATAATAGATATATTCCCCCCTGAAGTAGTAGTCATTCCTCTTTTATAAATTCTACTAATGATTTCAGTAATTTGATTTCTTGGGTGAATTAATTTTATGTTTTTAGACATTTTAAAAATATTTAATAAATTAATTTGAAAATTAAATTTTCAGTGTTAATAATTATGTTGTTCAAGGAATTACTTAACCGCTTATAATAAAGGGCACGTGCTTTTTAAGCGCATAATTCTCTTTTAAAAATTTTGAATTTAATTTAGTATCAGATATTGAAATTGCCGCTCCTAATGCTGAACCTAATGATGCTTTAGTTGTTCTTAACTTTTTATCTCTAAAATAATGAGTTAACAACTTAGTATACACCTCATTATCACTAAAACCTCCATCTAAATAAAGCCTCGAAACAGCATCGTTTCCAATAGCTTTTTTTATACATTTGATTTGTAATAACACTAGCTCGGTCATTAATTGGTGGTAGGCATAATCGTAGTTATCAAAAGAAATATCAGATTTCTCAGGCATATCTTCATCAACAATACTTTCCTCTTTAATTTTAACTACTTCCTCTACAAATTCT
>CBDUAL010000028.1:0-17153 GCA_965365125.1 uncultured Lutibacter sp. | reverse complement strand
TGGTATTGAAATACCTTATCCTCATCAAGTTGAGATTAGAAAACAAGGGTAATTACTTTTTAGGTTTTATAGCTACAAAATCTTTTAAATAAAAAGGTTCAAAATAAGCGACATCTTCAATGTCGCTTTTTTTGTATTTGATATAAGACAATGCACTCATTTCATTTGCTGAAGGAAATTTATCATCTAAAAAAACCGCATGTTCATTTTTAATTAGCTCTTTACACTTTTCAGCGCCATCACCTAAAAAATAACATTTCTTTTCACTTAGAAATTCACTAAATGATGCTTCGGTAATTATCTCAGCCTGCACATTTCTTACAAACTCATGATTTTCATTAAAAACACTGCTGTAAACTTCCATTCTTCTCGCATCTAAAAGCGGAATTATATAACCATCAGTAATTGAAATAGCATGTGAAAGAGATTCCAACGTGTGAATTGAAATCATAGGTATATCTAAAGCAAAACACAGCCCTTTTACCGCCGAAACGCCAATTCTTAACCCCGTATAAGATCCAGGTCCTTTACTAGCTGCGACAGCTTTTAAATCTGACAAGCTAACACCTGCTTCTTTTACAACTCCTTCAATAAATTCGTGTAATTTTTCGGCATGAGAATATGCGCCATCATTTAACTCTTTTAAAGCAATTGTTTTTCCTTCGTTAGCTAAACTAACCGAACAATTTTTTGTTGCAGTTTCTATATTTAATATAAGTGCCAATACTCAAGTTTTTAAAAAAGCAAAGATACTTAATTTGACTGCTATAAAAAAAACATCCAACCTTTTGAGTTGGATGTTTTTTTATCATATACTTTTTAAACCATTATTCCATAACTATTGGAATTCCGTAGTAGTACTCTAATAATTTAGTTCTAAAAATAAAATTGTATTTGGCATTTACCATAGTTGACTGTGCATTTACCAATCTATTTCTAACTTGATCAAAATCAAATGAAGTCATAACCCCTGAATTATAACTCGCTTGAGCATTTTTAAATAATTCTTGTTGCGCTTCTAAGGAAATTTCTGAAGATACAAATTGATCTAATGCTGCTTTTGCATCAGCATACGCTTTTTCAATACTTTCTCTCAGCTTTAATTCTCTATCTAACAATTGCAACGCTGCTCTTTCTTGATTGATAATAGCTCTATTAACATTTGATTTTGTTTGAAACCTGTTAAAAATAGGTACACTTAATGAAAATCCTAAATTGTAACCCAAATTATTTTTCAACTGCTCTCCAAAACCATTTGAAACAAAAATTATATTTGTTGGATCGTCAGGATCTATAATTGGTCTTTGATCAGATTCTCCTCTTGAGTGTTGGTAAGATGTTCCTAACCCTGCTCCAAATGAAAGTGTAGGTTGGTACGCTCCCTTGGCAATTTGAACATCTAGCTCTGAGCTTTCAAGTGCTAATTCAGCACTTTTAATTTCTGGTAAAATACTTACCGCTTTTTCAAAAATATCATCTGTATTCTTATATTTTAATGCTTCAGAAGTCATATTTAATAAAACATCTTCTACATCAAAACCCTTATGCGATATCTGTAATAATTGTGCTAAACTTAATAAGGAAAGATTTAGTGTGTTTTGAGCGGCTGTTAATTGTTGGTTATTGGTAGCCAATGTAGCTTCAGCCTCTAATAAAACCGATTTTGCCTTTGAACCAGATTCAACCAAACCTTGTGCTTCTTTAACTTGATTTTGACTTATTACAATTTGATCTTCGGCTATTTTTAAGCTTTCTTTATTCAACAGTACATTTAAATAAGAGTTAACAATATAAAGCATAATGGTATTTTTATTCTCTTCTAAATCGTACCCTGCTGCTTCTAAATCATTTTTTGCTTGTGCTAAAATATTTCTATTTCTATTACCATTGTACAGATTAACTCCAGAATTTAATCCAAAACTATTACCCCGCGTATCTCTAGAAATTCGTAAACCTGTTTGCCCTATATAAGAACCAAAATTCCAATTTTGAGTAGCTGAACCATTTAATGATGGATAAAAGTTACCTCTGGCTGTTAAAACATTTTCTCCTACTAATTCCGTATTTAATTCTTGTTGCTTTATTGAAATATTATTTTCTAATGCATAATCTACACATTCTTGCAACGACCATTTTTTATCTTGAGCATGCAATGTCATAAAAAATACGACTGCCAAAATAGTAACAATTTTTGTTCTCATTTATATAGTTTGAGTTTGATTAATTAGCTCCCATAAAATTAACTAGATGATAAAAAATTTGAACGTACAAAACAATTCAAATCTAGTTGTATGTTTTTATAGGACGATTAAAGTTATTATTTGTTACACTTTTACGCTCTTATAGAAACGTTAAAGTTTATTTTTCCTTTTATTTTTAACAATAAAATACAATAACGTGCCAATTAAAAGGTAAGGAAACACCATTAGGTATAATATCCCAGAATTTAAACCTTCAGCTTCAGAAGGATTCCCACTTTCAACAACAGCCTTACACATAGCACATTGCGCATTTGCAACTTGCAAATAAAAAAAGAATACTATGAAGGCTATTTTTTTCATTTTAATAATAAGGAGCAATCATTAAATATACAACTACACCACTAACCGCAACGTACAACCATAATGGAAATGTAATTTTTGCTATTTTTTTGTGCAGCGCTACCTGATTTGTAATACCTCTTACAAAAGTAATTAACACAAAAGGAATTACGGCAATAGAAAGTATAATATGAGAAATTAAAATACTGTAATAGAAATAGGTAATTATACCTTCACCTCTAAATTTGGTTGAAGTAGAAGTCATATGATAAGCTACATACAATACTAAAAATAGCAGTGACAATACAATTGCTGTTTTCATTAATTTTTCATGCAACTGAATATTTCCTTTTTTTACGGCTACAACAGCAGCTACTAAAACAATTGCTGTAATTGCATTAATAGTTGCATAAATTGGCGGTAAAAAAACAGGCAATTGAACGTCGACTTTTACACCAAATAAAATGGCTACTACAACTGGTATTGCAATTGATAAAATTACAATCCACTTATTATATTTTTTTGAATTTTTCTCCATTATTCTTTTAATAAAACTGCTATATCTTCAATAATCATTTTTACACCTTTTGGATCTAAACCATCATAAAAAGCGATAGGATTTCCTAAATCATCTAATCTTGATCTAATATTTCCTTCTTTATCAATTAAAGCAAACATACCTGAGTGTTCAAAACCTCCTTCGGCCTCGCTATTTTCTCCTGCAAACAACGTAAAACCTGTATTTGCTAATTGATAAATAACTTCTTGATCTCCGGTTAAAAAGTGCCAATTTTTTAAAGTGGCTCCGTGTGCTTTTGCATAAGCCTTTAAAATTTTAGGAGTATCGTGTTTTGGATTAATACTGAATGATGCCAATCCAAAATCAAGATTTCCATAATATTTATCTTGAATCTTCACCATATTTGCATTCATTTTTGGGCAAATTGTTGGGCAGGTTGTAAAAAAGAATTCAACCACCCATACTTTATCTTTATAAAATGAATTTGAGATTAATTCACCATCCTGATTTGTGAATTCAAAATTGGGCACTTCTCCTATTTTCACCAAGGTTGGAGTTTTAAATTTATTTACAATTTTTGGAATGGCGTAAATTCCAAATATTAAAATAATAAACGCAACTCCTATATATGAATATTTTTTCATGGTTTTATATGTCTCTTTTTCGTCTTGCTTCTTTTTCCGCAGATTTTTTTAATTGATAGTAAATAATTGAAATATCATCTTTCATCTTATTTTTTAACACAGCTATAGACTTCATATTGTAACCGTATAATTTACCCTCCTTCGTATCTTCATCATCTTTTCTACCTCTTAAACGTAATTCCATATCAACTATATATGCGTTTTCTGAATATAAGTATTCATTTAAATGAAAAGGTGTACCAAAGCTGTTGAAAAGCGTTTTAATTTTAGCTTCATTTGCATAAATAAATTGCCAATTACTAATATCTGTAAATGCTGAAAGCTCTTCAATAACCGTTTTATATTGTTCTTGAGTTCCTTCAGGTAAAATAGCAACCATTTGAAAATAGGGCTTTTGATAAAAGCGCTTGTAAATAGTTTGATTTAAATTAAATAAACTTCCTTTTGCGGTATTGATATCATTTCCTAAGAAACAAACTACCGATAAATGTTCTTTAAAAGTACTTGTAGAATTTCCTAAATTATGAATATCAATTACTTCAGAAGTTAAAATAGGTAAATTAGCATATTTATAAATTCCTTTTGAAAGGAAAATGTAAAATACCAATGGTAAAATAAACAAAGCAAATAATACCCAGAATTTTTTCATACTACAAAGTTAAAAGAAAAAAGGTGGTTAAAAAACCACCTTCTTGAATAATCCTATTTTATTTTTATTTTAGTAATTCCATTTTACCAAAGGACCTAAAACATCGTTTAAATAACTTCCTTCAATTAACAATAAAGTTGCCAAATAAATAACTAAGAACACGGCTGTCCAAACAACTGATCTTCTTAAACTTTTTGTTTCATCGGCCATATGCATGAAAAACCATGTAATATAATATGCCTTTACCAATGTTAACACTAAAAATATAATGTTTAATGGGCTTGTTCCTAAAATTTTTGTTAAGTGAAGCGAGTCAGGCTTTATAATTCCTAAAATAACTTCAACAATTGTAATTACAGATAATATGATAAATACTTTCCAAATTAGCTTTGTATGCGATGTATGTTCTTGTGTGTGTGCTGCCATTTTTAAACTATTTTAAAGATTAAACTAAGTAGAAGAATGTGAATACAAATACCCAAACTAAATCTACAAAGTGCCAATACAATCCTACTTTTTCTACCATTTCGTAGCTTTTTCGTTTTTCATAAGTACCTATGATTACATTGAAAAAGATAATGATATTGATAACAACTCCAGACAATACGTGAAAACCGTGAAACCCTGTAATAAAGAAAAAGAAATCTGCAAATAGTGTATTTCCGTATTCGTTTACTTTTAGGTTTGCGCCAACCACTACTGCTTTTGCTTCGTTTAAATAAGACATTGCTTGTTCACGAGGCACAATAGTTTTTGTTTTAGTTTCAGTATTTAATTTTTCGGTTCTTATGGTTATTTCAGGATGTGCTTCAAACCCTGCAATTACTTCGTTTACTGAATATGCAGGTAATGCCGCTTCTTCAACAAACCATAAACCTTTACTTTTTGTATGCTGCGTTCTTTCTGAATGAGAAGGTTTTGCAAAACTCTCTAAAGCAACTTGATGACCTGAAGCATCAACAAACTGAATAATTTTACCGTCGTTTAATTGTAAAGCTCCGTAAGAGCCGTTAATGAAGTTTTTCCACTCCCAAGCTTGTGAGCCTAAGAATATAATACCCCCAATAATGGTTAAAAACATGTAAAAAGTTACTTTTCCTTTTTTTAATTGGTGCCCCGCATCAACAGCTAATACCATTGTTACTGAAGAAAATATTAAAATAAAGGTCATTAACGCCACATAGTACATTGGTGCATGCACACCGTGCATAAATGGAAAGTGAGTAAATACTTCGTCGGCAATTGGCCAAGAATCGATAAATTTAAAACGCATTAAGCCGTAAGCGCCTAGAAAACCGGAAAAAGTAAGGGCATCAGATAAAATGAAGAACCACATCATCATTTTACCGTAACTTGCACCTAATGGTTTATTGTTCCCTCCACCCCAAGTTTGTTCACTGGATTTAGTAGCAATAGTTGCATCCATAAAGTTTGAATTTGAATTTTTTAGTTATAGTTGCGCCAAAAATACATTTTTTTTTATTATCTAACCAAATAGAAAAAGAAAAACAAGTAAATCCACAGAATATCAACAAAATGCCAGAAGATAGCACCAAGCTCTAAACCTAAGGAATCTGATGCTGAATATTTATTAGTTAATTGGTTATATAACACCACAAGAAGCACTACAATTCCTGCAAATATATGTGCCAAATGAGCCAATGTAATTCCATAAATAAAAGAAGATTTTACCGTGCTTTCTGCCCCTGCAAAAACATAGCCTGCATTAAACATTTCATTAAACCCTTCAAACTGAAAATAAATAAAACCTACACCTAAAACTAGCGTAATTGTTAAGAAAACAGTGGTTAGTTGGCGATTATTATTTTTAATAAAACGCTTTGCCAACATAAAAGTAATGCTACTCAATACAATTAAAATGGTACTTGTATAAAAAGCCGAAGGCAAATCAAAAGACACCCAATCTGCTCTTTTTCTACTTACAACATAAGCACTTGTTAGTCCGGCAAACATCATCGTCATACTTATCATTGAAACCCATAACATTGGTTTAGCCGATTTACGTTTTGCTTGCTTGTATTCTTGTTCTAAAGTTTGTTTCATTTTAATGTAAAAATTTGTCTATTACGTAAATAATTTGAATCAAAGTTATATATAATACACTTGACAACATTAATTGACGTGCTTCTTTATTTGATTGATGTTTGTATAATTTTACCGCATAATACAACATTACACTTCCTAATGCAACTAAAATAACAGCTGTTGCTGGGTAAATATAAAAATTTCCTGTTTTATGTAATACTGGAATTATTGAAACTATAATTAAACAAACAGTATAAATAATTATTTGAATAACCGCCTTTTTATTTTTTTGCCCCATTGGCATCAAATTAAAACCTGCTTTTTTATATTCATCGTACTGCAACCAAGCAATGGCCCAAAAATGAGGAAATTGCCAAAAGAACTGAATTAAAAATAACATTCCAGGTTCTATAGAAAATTCGTTAGTAGCCGCAACCCAACCTAACATAAAAGGAATGGCTCCCGGAATTGCACCTACAAATACGGATAATGGTGTAATTGATTTTAACGGCGTATAAACACTTGTATATAAAAAAATGGATATCGCTCCAAATAAAGCACTTTTAGGGTTAATGCTATATAATATAGCCAAACCAACAATAGTAAATGAAACTGCCACCACCAACGCCATTGAAACATGCATTCTACCAGTTGGCAAGGGCCTATTCATGGTTCGTTTCATTAAAGCATCGGTATCTTTTTCAATTATTTGATTAAAAGCATTAGATGCTCCAACCATTAAATAACCTCCAATTGCTAACATTACAAGAACGGAATATTGAATTTCTTCAACGGCTAATAAGTAACCAGCTAAAGAAGAAAACACCACACTTAATGAAAGGCCTACCTTTGTTAGTTGCTTAAAATCACTAAATACTACTGAAAAGTTCATTTTTTTATGACCAGCGTTTGAATTTACTTGCATTTAATTGTATTAAATTGCTACAAAGATATTTTATTATTACACATTTACAACCTTAAAATAAGGAGATTAAGAAAAAGTTTTAAAATTATTTTAAAAAAGTCTTTGCAGTTTGTATAATTGTGTTAAATTTGCACTCGCATTTGAGCAATTAAGTGCAACGTTCTTAAAAAAATATGACTGCGAAAGTAGCTCAGGGGTAGAGCATCACCTTGCCAAGGTGAGGGTCGCGGGTTCAAATCCCGTCTTTCGCTCTACAATATATAAAATACCAATGCTCGAGTGGTGGAATTGGTAGACACGCTGGACTTAAAATCCAGTGGACTGTAAGGTCCGTATGGGTTCAAGTCCCATCTCGAGTACTAAACTCTTGTTAATCTTTATGATTTTCAAGAGTTTTTTGGTTTTTAGGGGTGAATTATTTTTAAACTAATAACGGATCAAGTCAAAAAGTTGTGGGATAGTGTCGGGATTTTATATTTTAAGCCAATATTTGTGGTGGTTAAATTTGTTTTTTTGAATTGTGAATAAATACTTTCAAATTCAATTATTTCTAATAGGCGCTTCAGAAATAAAAATACGTATCTAAAAAAACTACACTTCTTTTGAAAAAAAAATGTATTTTTAATATTTGATGAAAACAATACCTACTTTCATCTAAAAAGTAATCATAAACTTGTGCACACCTTTATATGAAATTTAAAAAAGACGACATTAAACCAATTAATTTTACACCCTTAAACTATGCTATTTTATTAGTTGAAGACAGTGAAATAAACCAAATATTAACTAAAACAAGACTTGAGAAATGGGGTTGTATTATTGATATTGCTAATAATGGTTTAGAAGCGATAGACAAAGTAAAAAACAACCTATATAATATTATTTTAATGGATGTAGAGATGCCCGTTATGAATGGTTATGAGGCTACAAGGATTATAAAAAACGACATTTCCTCTCAAGCTTCAAAAACTCCAATTCTTGGCATGTCTGGTCATAATTCTGAAACAGAAACAAGCAAAATGATGAACGCAGGTATGGAAGCCTATATAATTAAACCCTTTAATATTGAAGAATTCTATAAAATACTTGTAAAACATGCTATAAAACAACGTTAATTTTTAAACCGCTTTCTACACATTTTAATGGTTATATCTTCATTTCTCCATCAATTTAGAAGGATGTTTTAAACACAATAAGCTTATTATTATTTTTAGTATGTTTATTACAGATTTAAAAAACTCATTATTTCAATAAATACTTACCTATGAAAAAATTAATTTATTCAATAACCTTTTTAACCATATCAATACTACTATATAATTGTTCAAGTAGTGTAAACGTTCTACATAAATGGACTGCCGAAAATACGGAAAGCCTTAAAGATAAAAACATATTAGTTATTGCAAGAGCAGCTAACGAAAAAGTGAGAATGGCTTTTGAAGATGAAATGGCTATTGAATTAAGAAGAAAAGGACTCAATGCTACTGAAAGCTACAAAAAACACCCAAATCTTAAAACTGATGAAAAAATGACGGCTGAAAGAAAGACTAACATTAAAAAAATGTTAAATGAAGAGGGCTACAATAGCGTTATTTTAAGTGTTTTAAAAGACAAACTTGAAAATGTAAAATCAACTGATGAAGGTGGTTACTATGCTGGTCAATCTTTAAAATCATATTACCCACCTTACATTCCCGTATATTCTTACGGGTTTTATGGTGGTTACGGATTCTCTTCAGGATACCTTTACAACACCAAAACATATAAAGATTACGGAACTTATGTTGAATCTACTGTTGAAACTGAAAAAACAAATAGCTATGTTTTAGAAACCTTGGCATATAATTTAGAATTGACTGAAGATAAGCAGTTAGTAGCCTACGTTACAACTAGAATTGACGAACCAGATAATTATAATATTGCAGCTAAAAGAAATGCAAAAAAAATATTAGAACGTTTTTCTAAATAAAAACCACATTTAATTTCGTAAAAAAGCTAATTGAAGTAAATGGTTATTGCGCACATTTACCTAATAGTTTCAAAATGGTAGCAGTTTTGGTTGCTGAAATTGTAACTACATTTATACTTCTAATCACTATATTAGAAGCCATTCCTGAAACTGAATAATCAACATATTAAACACAAAAAAGAGGCTTTAAAGCCTCTTTTTTGTGTTTATAAACTACTACTTTTAGCAAATTGAAAATTCAAAAACCGATTCATTTAAATATACCTCCCCAGGGTTTAAGATACTTGAAGGAAAATGGTTGTTATTTGGCGCATCTGGAAAATTCTGAGTTTCAAAACAAATTGCTGAAAACTTAGTATAAGTTGCACCATTTAAGTACGGCAAATCATCTAACTGAACAGGCGTATAAATTACAGAAGCAGGCTGATTGGTATGCACTTTCATTTTAATTCCTGTTTTTGGCGAATGCAATACAGCTTTCACTTCTTTTTCCTCTAAAATAAAAGTATCATCAAATCCAATAAAATCTGCTCTCCCAATTTGTTCCTTTTCTGAAAAATCAAATCTGGTATTTTTTGAATTTATAAATTTTCCTGAAGGTATTAATTTTGCATCAACATCTAGAACTTGATCGCTATTCAATTTTAATTTATGATCTAAAATTGAACCACTTCCATTTAAATTAAAATAAGCGTGGTTTGTTAAATTTACAGGTGTTGCTTTATCTGTGGTTGCTTTATAAGTAATTTTTAACTCATTACTTTCCGTAAGCTGATAAGTAACTGTAACTTTTAAATTTCCTGGATACCCCTCTTCCATATCCTTACTTTCATAAGCAAATGTAACGGTTGGGTTAAAATCATTGTCTAATTTTTCAACTGTCCAATACTTTTTATCAAAACCTGTTTTCCCCCCGTGTAAATGCACACCATCTTCGGCATAAATTGGGTATTTAACATCGTTTAGTGTAAATGCTCCTTTTGATAGACGTCCTGCATACCTTCCTATTGAAGCTCCCAAATATGTACAATTATCTAAATAAGCTTTAGATGTATACGCTTCTGGCTCTAGACCAACCACAACATTAACTAATTCATTTGTTTTATCAGGAACGTTAACAGCAATTATTGTAGCTCCTAAATTAGAAATTAGCAATTCCATTCCGTTTGAATTTACCAATTTTGTTACTTCAATTTTTGACATAATTTATTATTAAGATTTGAGTATCAAAAATAAACTTTTCATACGAAAAATGAACCCAATTACAACTGAAAATTTAAAGTAAAAGATCAAATTAAACTTCGTTTTTTAAAAATCAAAATACCAGTTAAATAATTCAGCTTTTAAACCAATTGAAAACCAAGTTGAGTTTGAACTATAAACGTTTGTAGTATTTGTTGTTGGCTGAAAACTGCGATATGCAATTCTACCATATAACTTTAAGTTTGTAGCAGGGTTTACCAAATAACCAGCCTGTAAATCGCCTATAAAAACGTTTGCAGTATTTCCCTGTGCAATAGAATTTCCATAATCAGAAGCCCTATCATCATTGTCTCTAAAAACATCTCCTCCGTAGCTATAAGAATCTGAAGTAGTATTGTAATCAAAGCCTTTTTTTCCTACAACAGCCTTTGCATCAAAAAACCAACGATCAAAAGAATAACGACCAATACCTATAAACTCTCTAAAGTTTGCGCCCCATAAATGCGCCATAGGTTGATTGTTATGTCCAAAATTATAATTCAATTCATCATGCGAATATGTGTAAGGTCTAACCGCATTAAATTCGGCCTGAAAATATAAATTGTCAACGTTGAAAGCATTGAAAAATTTAGCACCTAGTTGATACCCGAATTTATTTGCCCACCATCCACTATTACTTGTTATTTCAGAACCTCTAAATTCATCTAAAATTAGCTGGCCGTATAAAGAGAATGTATCGAATTTATATTTTAAGTTCATTCCAAGCAACACATTTCCGGCACGTGAACCTGTTGCAAATTCAACAGCTGTATAAAAAATAATTGGGTTCAAGTAATTTACATCAAAACCTCTTCCGTTGGTATCGTCCCAAATAACCGTTTCATACAATCCTAAATTAAATCTCTTTGTAACATTCCAACTTAAATAATGAAGCGACATAAATTTTTGTTTATAAGCGCCATCAACTGTTAATTCTGGGCGCACATCTTGCCCCCACATCCAAAGATTTGTGTATTTAATTTTCCAGAAATTGGTATTTATTTTAAAATAAGGCAACGGAGAAGCCACGTCAGAAAGTAGTAATGACCTATAGCCATCTCCTATAAAATTTTTACCATTCCCAAATTGAAAACTAAAATACTTACTTGGTGCATAAGATAAATAAGCTTCAGCCACTGGATAATCATACGCATCTGATTTATAACCTTTTGCTATTCCACGCCCAGGAATAAGTGCAGGGTTTCCGCCATCGGGTTTTAGCAATTCTGCATATTCATTAAAATATTTTGAAAACCTACCCTGACTTTCATAAAAGGTGGTTGAAAAATTAAATTTCTTTCCTATTCCCCCATTAATTTGAAGTGCTCGTGTGTTGTTAAAAGTAGTTACACCATCACTGTCTCTTCCCAATTGTAAATCAAGTGGCAAATCTAACGTAACCCAAAAATCTTCCCCTTGCACGTTTACCAAATGTTCATTCCATAATTTACGACCAAACCAAGTTTTACGTTCGTGTAACAATTTTGTTTTCTGAAGATCTAAATCCAAATAAGGCGTCACATCTGAATAAACATAAGGTTTCATTGAGGTATGCGCGTTTTCACCCTTACCAAGATACTGATCAAATTCATTGTACGTTGCATGTACAAAAGGAACGTTTAATTCGCTTTTATGTTCAGGAAACAATGTTTTTTTTTGATTTACAGGAGTTGTATCTTTTGTTGTTTTATGAACTTCCAACAACATTACATCGTTTTTAACCGTTTCAACTTTTGTGCTTTCTGCAACAGAAAAACCCTCTAATACATTTTCTTCTAAAGGAATTTTTAAAGGCATGATAAACTGCATTTCAACAGCTCTGTTATTGTATTTTGCAGGTTCAATTTTTGGCAATGTTAAAATAACACGTTCAATTTCGGCTTTTAATTCTTTATAAGGTGAGTTTACGTAAATCAACTTAAATTCCCCAGAAGTTGTAACCAAAAAAACGGTATTTATAGTTCCCCTATAATTATCTTGAAGGACAATTTTAGGTGTTTTAAATTCGCTTACTACTGCATTTTTAAATTCACTATTAAAACAAGATTGCATTTGCGTAACAGAAACTGAGTCACAAGCTTTAAAAACAGGATATTTTTCAATTTGAGAATAAACTGTTACTGAAAACAAAAAACAAAGTAGGGGTAAAAGCGTTTTATTCATATACTTTATTTAAGATTTTTTTAAAACTTTATGTTCTATGAGTTGATATTTTTCACCACTTTCAGGGCAAGTTGCATTTCCAGCTTCATCAAAATTTAGACGATGCCCATATTCACTAACCCAACCTATTTGTTTTGAAGGATTTCCAACAACCAACGCATAAGGTAGCACAGGTTTTGTTACTACTGCACCAGCACCAATTAAAGCATAAGCTCCAATTTCATTCCCACAAATAATAGTAGCATTTGCTCCAATACTGGCTCCTTTTTTAACTAAAGTTTGCTGATACGCATCTCTTCTAACAATTGCACTACGTGGATTTATAATGTTGGTAAAAACCATTGAAGGGCCTAAAAAAACATCGTCTTCACAAATAACTCCCGAATAAATTGAAACATTGTTTTGAACTTTTACATTTTTACCCAAAACCACTTGAGGCGAAACCACAACATTCTGACCAATATTACAACTTTCTCCTATGACAGCGTTTTGCATAATATGGCTAAAATGCCAAATTTTTGTTCCGGCACCAATACTACATCCATCATCAATAACTGCTGTTTCATGCGCAAAATAATTCTCCATTTTAATATCCATTGGTTGCATTACCTCCGTCGGCAATTGATTTTGCAGAAGAAGTTCCAATACGAGTTACCCCTAAATTAACCATTTTTACAGCATCTTCATAATTACGGACCCCCCCAGCAGCTTTTGCAGGTAATGGCTTGGCATTTTCAACAATTAATTCCATCGCTTCAAAGGTTGCTCCGTTTGGTTTTCCTTCTTCGGTTTTATAAAAACCTGTTGAAGATTTCACAAACACATTCAATGCTTGTGTTTCTTCAAAATTTTCTAACACAACATCTCTAATTAATTGTGTTAAAACTACAATATCTTCATTAGTTAATGCGGCAATTTCAATGATCCATTTTACTGCTTTATTATTATCTAGTCCAATTTTAGTTCCTTTATAAACTTCTGCTTTTACTAAATTAATTTGACCTTTTTTATAGGCTTCATAATTTACTACATAGTCTAATTCATCAACATTATCATCTATCGCTTTTTGAGCTTCAATTAATTTTTCATTGGTTGTATAAGTACCTTCATGAAATCCGATTACGGTGCCAATTAACACTTCAGAATTAGCTTTTTGTACCATTTTACGTGCTATAGCCACAAAATCTGGACGAATCATAGCTAATTTAAAGTTATGATCAATAGCTTCTTGTACTAAACTTATTACTTGTTGTTTGGTAGCTTCCTCAGAAATATTGGCTTGTGTTGCTGTTTTTAAATAGGTTGAATCTAAATATTGATTGATATTCATTTTCTAAATTTTTATTGAAAGTATCATTTACTTCACAAATATAAGGTATTAATTAGCAATTAGGTATAAAAAAATCCTGCTGAAGCAGGATTTTAACTATATGAATTTTATTGAATTTTAAAGGTAATGGGTAATGAATATTTTACACCTACAGCCTTACCTCTTTGCTTTCCCGGAGTCATTTTAGGTAGTAATTTTACAACTCTTATAGCTTCTTCCTGTAGTCTTTTATGCGGCGCTCTAGCTTTTACATCAACAATATCACCATTGTTATCAATTTTAAACATCACAAATATGCGTTGAATACTTCCTGAAGGCAAACCTAAATCTGTTGCTAATTCAGCATTAAATTTTTTATTGACAAGTTTTCTGACCTCAGCAGAGAAACATGCACGTAATTCGCTTTTTGACCCCTTACAACCAGGAAATACTGGAACATCTTCAATTATCATAAAAGGTACATCTTCTATAACCTCTTCCTCTTCTTCAACCTCCACAACATCTTTATCAACATCAATAATTACTGCTTCGGTTTCATCAGTTTCTGTTGATTCTATAATTGTTTCCTCAACCTCAACTTCATCATCAACTTTTAATATTTTATCAGGGATTACAGGCTGAGCAGATTTTGGTTGTACAATTTCAATAGGTTTAAATTCTACAATTTGCTCATTATCTTCAACAGCAACTAAGGTACCCGCCAACTCTTTTACCTCTCTTGGATATGATTTTAACTGAATAAATTCGTACACTATAAAAAGAGACAATACTAAACCTAATTGTATTAATATTTTACTATAATTTTCTAGAACTGCGTTTGGATATTTTTTGACTTGCATAACCTTTTAGTTAAGTGAAACAAGAACATTTTAATACAAACTGTATAAATACAGTCAATCAATTTTACAAGGGTTGGGTTAGAAACAAAAAACACAATTTAAATAACACCTTGTATGAATAGCTCATACTAAAGTTACAAAATTTATAGTTTATTTACAATACTTTGTAATTCTTATTTAGCACAAAAAAACCCAATCAATTAAATGATTGGGTTTTTAAACTAAATTTTAAAAATAGATTATTCTACTTTAAATGCAATTGGTAAACTGTATTTTACACCTACTGGACGACCACGTTGTTTTCCTGGCGTCATTTTAGGTAATAATTTCACAACTCTAATAGCTTCTTCTTGCAACCTTTTGTGTGGTGCACGCGCCATTACATCTGTTATGTTTCCAGTTTTGTCAATTTTAAACATTACAAAAATTCTTTTAACACCTGGAGATAAACCTAAATCAGATGCTAATTCAGAATTAAATTTTCTGTTTACGTGTTTTGTGATTTTTTCTTGTAAACATGCTCTTAATTTTGCTTTGTTTCCTTTACAACCAGGATAAACAGGAACATCTTCAATAATAGCGAAAGGAACGTCTTCTTCTACTTCTTCATCTTCTTCTATCTCAATAATTTCTTCAACTTCTACAGCTTCATCTTCATCTGTTTCAGTAGATTCAATTACTGTTTCTTCAACCTCTACTTCATCTTCAACAACTTCAATTTTATCTGGTGTTGGTGGTGGTGGAGTTTTTGGCTCTGGCGGCTTAATTTGTTCAATTTCTATCGTTTGCTCGTCTTCGTCCATATTTAATACTACGGGTCCAAGATCTGCAATTACTCTATCATACGTCTTTTTCTCAATGGCTAAATACACCACTAAAAGAGCTAACACTAGACCTAACTGCATGAATATCTTTGTGTAGTTTTCTAGGTTTGCTTTTGGATTTTTTTTGATTTGCATCTTTAAAATTTTTATAGTCCGCTAATTTAATAATTTTAATACAACTTTTGCAAGTAAATAATTTATTTCACATATATTTTTTGTGAAACTTTACTAAAAACCAGCAAAGCTACTAAAACACCTGTAAAATTGGCTATTATATCATAAATATCTGCTTGCCTTACAGTTGTTAATGTTGCTTGTAAACCTTCAATAATTATGCCATAAACACCTACCGAGAAGGCAATTGTTAAGGTATATTTTATTTCTTTATACTTTTTAGCAGAAGCTAGTAACCAACTTAGTGCCAATAAAAAATAACTACCAAAATGAATAACCTTATCAAAAGAAGGCACATTAACCTCAACTACTTTTTTGGGTGGAATTAAACTTCCAACAGTAATTAAGATGGTTAAAAATAGACCTAAATATATAAAATAATTACGCTTCAATTAATGCTTTATAATCATCTGCTGAAAGTAAACCATCTAGTTCTGCACTATCTGAAATAGCTATTTTAATCATCCAACCTTCTCCATAAGGGTCTGAATTTACTTTTTCAGGTGCATCTTCAAGAGCTTCGTTAAATTCAATTACTTCACCTGTTAGTGGCATAAATAAGTCTGAAACTGTTTTTACAGCTTCTACTGAACCAAAAACTTCATCTTTATTTACAGTTTCATCAACTGTATCAACATCAACATAAACAATATCTCCCAATTCACTTTGGGCAAAACTTGTTATTCCTACAGTTGCTGTATCACCTTCAATACGCACCCATTCATGGTCTTTTGTATATTTTAATTCTGCTGGTAAACTCATTATTCTAAATTTATTATTGTTATTTTTTAATTTCCTAAAATATATCTAACACTAAACCCTGAACTAACTGATTGGCGAGGGAACGTAGTTGATACTGCATATTGAGATGAACTTTGATCAAAATAAAACGATGTTGTTAAATTACGTGTTAACGCATAATCTGCGAATAATTTAAACGAAAGTAATTTTTGACCGGCTGTTACTTGGCTATTATCGTTATCAATGGCTCCAATAATAGTTTTATTATCTCTAAGCGCCAAATCGGCACGAATATTTAAATCTCCTTTTAAACGTGTTAATTGACCTCCAAACCTAAATTTCATGGCCAAATCTTTAATTCTATATCCTACTCCAACAATATATTCAATTCCATTTATTTGAGTAACTGTATTGTTGTTGAAATTTAGGGTCATTCCCCTATCTTTATTAATTACACCCGTAAATGAAACCGAATTTTTCATTTTCATATCAACCTTCACTAAAGGCGAAAATTCTTCGATTAAATTTACATTGGTAAATAATGTTT
>CBDUAL010000027.1:0-17186 GCA_965365125.1 uncultured Lutibacter sp. | reverse complement strand
ATTGTCAGGAAAATGTACTGCCATAAAATAATTGTACGCTTCATTTCCTGTATGGTTAGGATTGTTTTTGCTGAACTCATCTTGCATTCCTGCAGCCGCTGCAGTTCTATGATGCCCATCTGCAACATAAGTACAAGGAACTTTATCTTTAAATAAATCCTCTAAAATTTCAGTTGTTTCAGCGTTTTCTATCACCCAAAATTGATGTCTAAAGCCATCTTCTGCTCCTTCAAAGTCATACTCAGGTGTATTGTTATTTACTACATCAGCAACAATAACATCTATTTCAGGTACGGCTTTATAAGTAAAAAATACAGGTTCAATATTAGCCAATAAATGTCTAGTTAAAACTTTTCGATCTTCTTCTTTATCAGGACGCGTTAATTCGTGTTTTTTTATGATACCGTTTTTATAATCGTCACAAGCAGCATCTCCCACAATACCATATTGTGTTTTTCCATTCATTGTTTGGGCATAAATATAATAATGCGGCTCTTTATCTTGAATTAAAAACCCTTTGTCTTGAAAATCATTAAAGTTTGAAGCAGCTTTCTGATATACTTTTTCAGAGTGAGAGTCCGTTCCTTTTTCAAATTCAATTTCAGCTCTTGTAATTCTTAATAATGAAGTTTCTTTACCGTTGCTCATTTGTGCAGCTTCTTCAGAATTCATGACATCATAAGGTAAACATGCAAGTTCTTTCACAATATTTTTTGGAGGTCGAAGTCCCTTAAAAGGTTTAATAATAGCCATAATTTTGGTATTTTATGTTTATAAAAATTTTAAGATTCAAAGATACAATATTTAGCTTTTTTAAAATAAAAAAAGGCCGTTAAATAAACGACCTTTTTATATAATATGTATTGTTAAATTATCCTAAAATCTCAATAATTTGAGAAGCTAATTCTGTTCCAATTCTGTCTTGAGCCTCAGCCGTTGCAGCACCAATGTGTGGAGTTAACGATAAATCTGGGTTCATAAGTAATTGAATTTCTGGTGTTGGTTCGTTTTCAAAAACATCTAGTGCTGCTTTTGCAACTTTACCACTTGCCAACGCTTCAACTAAAGCAACTTCATCAATAACACCACCACGAGCAGCATTTACAATACAAGCACCATCTTTCATCATTTCAAATTCATTGGTTGAAATAACATACTCTTTTTGAGCAGGTACGTGTAACGAAATAAAGTCAGCTTGTTGTAAAACTTCTTCTTTAGAAATTGTATTTATGTTGAAAAACAACGCTTGGTGGTCAAAAAATTCAACCTCTAAATTTACTTCATCTATAAAAGGATCAAAAGCAATAACTTTCATACCTAATCCTAAAGCTATTTTAGCAGTAGCTTGTCCAATTCTTCCAAATCCTAAAACCCCTAAAGTTTTACCTCTTAATTCAACACCTTTAGCGTACGCTTTTTTAAGTTGTTTAAATTTAGAATCACCTTCTAAAGGCATATTTCTATTTGATTCATGTAAAAAACGAACCATTCCAAATAAATGAGCAAACACTAATTCACCAACAGAGTGAGATGAAGCTGCAGGTGTGTTAATTACGTGTAATCCTTTTTCACGAGCGTATTCTACATCAATATTGTCCATTCCAACACCACCACGACCAATAATTTTTAAAGATGGGCAATTATCAATAATATCAGTTCTTACTGTTGTAGCACTTCTAACCAATAAAACATCTATCTCATTGGTGTTCAAATAATCTAATAATTGATCTTGGGCAACAGTAGTTAAATCTACTTCAAACCCAGCTGCTTCAAGTGCTTTTACACCACTTACTGCGATACCATCATTTGCTAATACTTTCATTCTATTTTATTTTGGTTAATTTTTAAATTTCTTTTTCAAATTGTTGCATTGCATCTACTAAAACCTGAATGCTTTCAATAGGCATGGCATTGTAAATACTTGCACGGTATCCACCAACTGATCTATGTCCTTTAATTCCACTTATTCCAGCTGCATTCCAAATTTTATCGAAAACCTCACCTGTAGCTTCGTCAGTTAAATTAAAAGTAACATTCATTAAAGAACGATCTTCCTTAGCTGCAAAACCTTTAAATAAAGGGTTTCTGTCTATTTCAGCGTACAATAAAGCAGCTTTGTCTTCATTTATTTTTTGAATAGCTTTAACTCCGCCTAAATCTTTTAACCATTGTAATGTTAACATAGAAACATATACGGCAAATACAGGAGGTGTATTAAACATGCTGTCTGCATTTAAATGTTTTTGGTAATCTAACATTGATGGAATATCACGACCAGATTTACCTAATATTTCATCTTTAACAATTACAAGTGTAGCACCTGCAGGTCCCATATTTTTTTGAGCTCCGGCGTAAACTAAGTCGAATTGTGTGAAATCTATTTCACGAGAAAATATATCTGAACTCATATCACAAACTAATAACGAGTCTGTTTTTGGAAACTCTTTAAATTGAGTTCCATAAATTGTGTTATTACTTGTAATGTGTAAGTAATCAATATCAGTAGGAATTGAATAATTTTTAGGAATGTAGTTGTAAGTAGCATCTTTAGAAGAAGCTAACACTTCAACATCGCCTAATAATTTAGCTTCTTTAAGTGCTTTTGTAGACCAAGCTCCAGTGTCTAAATAAGCAGCTTTACCATCTACTTTCATTAAGTTATAGGCACTCATTAAAAATTCTAAACTAGCACCACCTTGTAAAAATAGTACGGAATACCCTTCAGGTAGATTTAATAATTCTTTTACTAAACTACGTGCATTTTCCATCACTTCAATAAATTCTTTACTTCTGTGTGAAATTTCAATTAAAGATAAATTAAGACCATTAAAATTTACAACAGCGTCAGCTGCTTGTTTTAAAACTTCTTGTGGTAATATACACGGACCTGCACTAAAATTATGTTTTTTCATTTCTATTAAATATGAGTTATTTAAGTTTACAAATTTCGGCAAAAAAAGATAAATAGGCGCTGTATTTTCTCTAAAAAAAATCTTATAATTTCATTAAAAAATCAATGGTATCGACATTATCGGCATAATTCCATAATTTCGGGTGTTGAGTTTTGCCCAATTTTACGAAATTTACAACGTTTTCGTTACACGCAATGCATTGTATTTGCTCACTTTTTGAATTTAGCATTTTTGTTAAATCGCTAAAATTCTGATAATATTCGTAAAAAACGGTTGCAATTGGTGAGGCAAAACTTTCATCTTCTTTTAGCATTACAAAGCCATTTTCTAGAATATTGAACATACTCATTAAATAAACAGCTTTATTATAATCGTAATTGTTTTCGTATTTTTTGTAATTTATAATATCGTTGTACTTATATAACGCATTAAAAAGTAAATCGAAGTTGTAATTTTTAGGTACATAAATTTTTGAGACACTTCTGCAACCTAATCCAAAATATTGAAAAATATCAGTTCCCAAACCTTCTAATTCTTCTTGGGTTTCTTTCCCTGTTAAAATAGCAACAGAATTTCTATTTTTTCTAATAATATTAGGGTGTTTTCCAAAGTAATGTTCAAAATAGCGCGCTGTATTGTTGCTTCCTGTAGCAATTACAGCTTCAAATTCAGGTAATTTATCGGTGGTAAATGTTATCTTATTTTTAAAATAGGCATCATAATATGCCAAGTATTTAGCTACTAAAGGTAAAAAATGTTTATCGTTTGAAGATAATTTAACAACGGCATTGTTTCCTGAAATTAAAACACATAAAAAATCATGAAAACCAACCAAAGGAATGTTTCCTGCCATTATTATTGCAATAGTTTTAGGCGTTTTTGAATCGTCAAAATTATAAGCTGAAGTCCATTTGTTTAAATTTTCTAACGTTAAAGCTTCAGCCCAGCTTTCAAAAGATTTTAATACATTTTCTTTTGTAAACCAACCGTTAAATTCTTGAGCCCTGTTAATTTGCATTTTAAAAGCATCAAAAAACATGTTGTTGAATTCAGAATCCTCCGTTTTTTTAATTTTTTTTGTTGAAAATTGCTTAAAAAATATTCCTAAAGATTCAAAAGCTTTTATGCGTTGCTTTAAATTCATTTTAATATTAAATTTTATATTTGGTGCAAAATTAACTTAAATATACTTATGGCAATAATAATTACTGATGAATGTATAAATTGTGGCGCTTGTGAACCCGAATGTCCTAATAACGCTATTTATGAAGCTTCTGAAGATTGGAAATATGCTGACGGAACAACTTTAGAGGGAAGTGTTGTGTTACCAAATGGAAACAAAGTAAATGCAAATGAGTTACAAGAACCCATAAGCGATGAAGTATTTTTTATTATAGCTAATAAATGTACAGAGTGTAAAGGTTTTCATGACGAACCGCAATGTGCCGCTGTTTGTCCTGTAGATTGCTGCGTGCCCGATGAAGATACTATAGAATCTGAAGAAACGTTGTTAGCAAAACAAGCCTTTTTACACAAAAATGAGTAAGTACTGAGGCTTAAATTTATGTGTTTTTTTTTATTAAAAATTCATTTTAAAAAATAGAAAACTAAACACTATATTTGCAGCGCTAAAAATTAAAATTATGAAGGCAGGGATTGTAGGATTACCAAATGTAGGAAAATCAACGTTATTTAATTGTTTATCAAATGCAAAAGCGCAAAGTGCAAACTTTCCTTTTTGTACTATTGAACCAAACATTGGTGTAGTAAACGTACCAGATCCTCGTATTGCGAAATTAGAGGAGTTGGTAAAACCAGAGCGTGTTCAAATGGCAACGGTTGATATTGTTGATATTGCAGGACTTGTTCGTGGAGCAAGTAAAGGAGAAGGATTGGGAAATCAATTTTTAGCAAACATTCGCGAAACGGATGCTATTATTCACGTAGTTCGTTGTTTTGATAACGATAATATTGTACACGTAGATACAACTGTTGACCCAGTTAGAGATAAAGAAACGATTGATATTGAGTTACAGTTAAAAGATTTTGAAACGTTAGAAAAAAGGTTAGAGCGCGTTAAAAAAAATGCTAGAACTGGTAATAAAGAGGCTCAAAAAGAACTAGATGCTTTACTAAAAGTAAAAGAAGGTTTAGAAGCTGCAATTTCAGTAAGAGCGGTTGACTTAACCGAAAAGGAAAGAGAAGAATATATTAAGCCATTACAGTTTATTACAGATAAGCCAGTATTGTATGTTTGTAATGTTGATGAAAATTCAGCGGTTGATGGAAATGCTTATGTTGATGTTTTAAAGGAAGCTGTTAAAAATGAAAATGCTGAAGTTATTGTTTTAGCGGTTGGAATGGAAGCAGATATTACAGAGTTAGAAACGTTTGAAGAGCGTGAAATGTTTTTAGATGATTTAGGGTTGAAAGAGCCAGGATCATCTGTTTTAATTAGAGCTGCTTATAAATTGTTAAATCAACAAACTTATTTTACAGCAGGTGTTAAAGAAGTACGTGCTTGGACAATTAATATTGGAGATACAGCACCACAAGCAGCAGGTGTAATTCATACCGATTTTGAAAAAGGATTTATTAGAGCTGAAGTTATTGCTTATGAAGATTTTGCTTCTTATGAGAGTGAGGCTAAAGTAAAAGAGGCTGGTAAAATGCGTGTTGAAGGAAAGGAGTACATTGTAAAAGATGGAGATGTAATGCACTTTAGATTTAATGTGTAAATAAAATAGAATTATAACAAAAAAGCCTGCTAAACTGAATTTAGCAGGCTTTTTTCTTTTATTAAAAACCCTTTGATGATGTCATAGAAATTAGCACAGGGTTGGGAATGACGGTTTCATTTCACCGTCACCTTCAGCTTAACTGGAGGTCTTTTACATTTAAACTAAAATGAGAAAGATCCACAATCAAGTTGGGAATGACAGATTTTGGGGTTACACATTCAACTTTAAATACCTGTCTACAAAAGCTTGTACGCCTTCTTCTAAATTTGTTGAAGGCTTGAATTGAATGTATTTAAATAAACTTTCAACATTGGCATAGGTAGATTGTACATCACCAGGTTGCATTGGCTTGAACTTGATTTTTCCTTTTTTACCTAAGGCTTTTTCAATGGCTTTTACAAAATCCATCAATGCTACCGGACTGTTATTTCCTATATTAAATAGTTGATATGGTTTTGAACTTTTTGAAGGGACTGGTTGTTTAGCATTAAATAACGGATTGTTTTGTTTGGGTGCCATCGGAATTAAGCGTTTTACACTTTCAACAATATCGCCCACATAGGTAAAATCTCGACTCATATCTCCGTTGTTAAACACTTCAAATTCACGGTCTTCAACCATAGCTTCCGTAAATAAATGCAAGGCCATATCTGGTCTTCCCCAAGGTCCATATACTGTAAAAAATCGCAATCCTGTACAAGGAATGTTGTATAAGTTGGCATACGAATGTGCCATCATTTCATTGGCTTTTTTACTTGCAGCATACATTGCTAACGGATGATCTGTACAATTGTCTTCCTTAAACGGAATTTCTTCACTTAAACCATATACAGAACTTGATGAAGCAAATATTAAATGCTCCACTGGATACGCTCTACAGCTTTCCAATATATTTAGAAAACCAGTAATATTGCTATCAACATAGGCATGTGGATTTTCCAATGAATATCGAACACCAGCTTGTGCTGCTAAATTTACAACAACATCAAATTGCTGTTCTTTAAACAATGCCTTCATATTGGCTAAATCTGTTAAATCTAGTTTTATAAACGACGTGTTTTCTATTTCTAATAAAGTATTGTAACTAATTTTATTGGTATTAAAACCCAAATCTTTTAAACGTGCCAATTTTAAGTTCGGGTCGTAATAATCATTGATATTATCCAATCCAACCACGTGATATCCAGATTTTACCAATAATTTGGCTAAATGATATCCAATAAAACCAGCCATTCCAGTTACTAATACTTTCTTCATAAGAACACGATCTTTTTATTCTTCCGCAAAAATAGAATTAATTCAAACAAAGCAGTTAACATCTCATATATTTATTTTGAAATAGTATCAAGGTAAATCAAAATATCTGATTAAATTTGAGTACCAAATTCAACTTAAAATGAACAAACAATTAATTGAATGCGTCCCTAATATTAGCGAAGGACGAGCTACCGAAAAAATAAATGCCATTGCCGCAGTTGTTGAAACGATTGAAGGGGTAAAATTATTAAATATAGATCCTGGATATGCAACCAACAGAACCGTAATTACATTTGTTGGCGCCCCTGAAAATGTAATTGAAGCGGCCTTTTTATTGATTAAAAAAGCTTCGGAATTGATAGATATGCGTAAACAAACAGGTGAACATCCACGTTTTGGCGCAACCGATGTTTGTCCGCTAGTACCAATTTCTGGAATTACCTTAGAAGAAACAGCCGTTTACGCACATAAACTGGGTGAGCGTGTTGGTAAAGAACTAGGGATTCCTGGTTATTTTTATGAAATAGCAGCCAAAGAAGAAAAACGAAAAAACTTAGCTAGTTGTAGAGCTGGTGAATATGAAGGTTTAAAAGAAAAATTAGTGAATCCTGCTTGGAAACCAGATTTTGGTCCAGCTGAATTTAATGAACAAGCTGCAAAATCTGGTTGTACTGCCATTTCTGCACGAGATTTTTTAATTGCCTACAATGTAAATTTAAATACTACTTCTACCCGAAGAGCCAATGCCATTGCTTTTGATATTCGTGAAGCTGGTAGAATTAAACGTGAAGGAAATCCTTCCACAGGAAAAAAAGTATTGGGTGCCAATGGCGAACCTGTACGTATTCCTGGGAAATTAAAAGCAGTAAAAGGAATTGGTTGGTATATTGAAGAGTACGGAATTGCGCAAATTTCATACAACTTAACCAATATTAATATTACTTCAATGCATGTTGCTTTTGATGAAACAGTTAAGGCTGCTTCAGAAAGAGGATTGCGTGTTACAGGCTCTGAATTGATTGGATTGATTCCGTTACAAGCCATGTTAGATGCTGGAGATTATTTCTTAAGAAAACAAGAACGTTCTTTAGGTATTTCAGAAGAAGAAAAAATTAAAATTGCTGTAAAATCTTTGGGGTTAGACGATTTAAAACCTTTCAACCCAAAAGAAAAAATTATTGAATATTTATTAGAAGATGTTACCAAAAAATTGGTGGATTTAACCGTAAAAGATTTTGCTGAAGAAACAGCTGGAGAATCTATGGCTCCCGGTGGTGGTTCTATTGCAGCAACGGTTGGTGCTTTGGGGGTTTCCTTAGGAACAATGGTTGCTAATTTATCTGCACATAAATCAGGTTGGGATGACAAATGGGAGTTTTACTCTAACTGGGCTGAAAAAGGACAAGCGTACAAAAACAAATTGCTGTTTTTAGTGGATGAAGATACCCAAGCGTTTAACAAAATTATTGACGGATTTAGGTTGCCGAAATTTACTTCGGAAGAAATTGAAATCAGAAAAACAGCCATTGAAGAAGCTACAAAATACGCAACTGAAATTCCGTTTCAAGTGATGGAAACTTCCTGCAATTCTATGGAAGTAATGCAGGCAATGGTAAAGGAGGGCTTGCAAAGTTCACTCTCAGATGCAGGTGTCGGAATTTTATGTGCTAGAACTGCTGTAATTGGTGCTTATTTTAATGTGCGTATCAATGCAAAAGATATAAAGGATCGTGCATTTGCTGAAGCTATTTTGAAAAAGTCAAAGGCTATTTATGAAAAAGCAATCAGCATTGAAGAAGAAGTTATGGAATATATTGATGGGAAGATGTAAGAAGGTTAAATAAGACCTAACAGGTTTTAAAAACCTGTTAGGTCTATTAATTCACTCTAATAAATACTCCTTTAACGTTTCTATATATTCCTTTTTTATTTGATGAACACACTTAAAATTCTCAACACCGTCAAAAAGATTCAATACTTCTTTTCTTTTTAATAAAGTAGGTTTATTTGACTTAAAGGATTCATAGGACGAATGCATATAATTTTCAAAATTAGAAATAGAATGGTGTGCTGGGTTTGTATGTACATACACTATTAAGTTTTGCAAATATTCCTCATTATCAATTTTAATACGCTTTAAATGTTCTTGAAATAAACTCCCGGTTCGTTGGTGTTTCTTATTCATTGCTTTAGTATACGCATTAAATAAATTTGAAAAAGGTTGATGTAATTTACGCTCTTTTTTTCTAATATTTTCAGGAAGTTCATTATCATCTTTGATTTTAATAATCAAATGAAAATGATTTGGGAGTAAACAATATGCATAGATATCGCATACTGAAAGTAAGTACTTTTTTACTAATTGTAAAAAATAACTATAATTCGCTTCGCTTTTAAAAATATTTTCTTTGTTATTACCTCTATTAAATATATGATAAAAGTGAGAAGGATTAAATGATTCCTGTTTCATCGCTTTTTTTCATTAAAAATAATAGGCAATCTATAAATAAGCAAATTTTTAATAAAAAAAATACAACGTTAAACTCCTATTAAAAAGACAATTTATACCTTAAAAAAGCGTTAAAAATGTACGCAAAAAGACCTAACAGGTTTTAAAAACCTGTTAGGTCTAAGTTATTCTCCAGCCATCGCTAATGCACCGTTTTTTACAAGCTATTTAAACTCGCTTTTATGGTTTCAATTTTAGCCAAGGCATCAGCTTCTTTTTTACGTTCGTTTGTAATTACTTGTGCTGGCGCATTGTTTACAAAACGCTCATTGCTTAATTTCTTTTGAACAGATTTTAAGAAACCTTCGTTGTATTTTAATTCTTCTTCCAATTTCTCTTTTTCAGCTTCCACATCAATAGCATCACCCATTGGAATAAAATACTCGTTCGATTTTACTCTAAAACTCAATGCTCCATCTACTTTTTCATCTACATAGTTAATACCAGACAAATTCCCTAATTTTTGAATTACTGCATCAAAATCGGTATTTATTTGGTCGTTATTTAACACTGAAAACTCTATTTCATTTTTAAATGCTATGTTTTTCTCTTTTCTGATATTTCTAATTCCTGAAATTACTTCTGAAGCTACTTTAAAGTTCTGAATGATGCTTTCATTTACTTCTGTCATTTTAGGATATTCAGCAATAATCAAAGCCTCTTCAGGTGTTCTATCTGAAATATGTTGCCAAATTTCTTCAGAAATAAATGGCATATACGGATGTAACACTTTTAAATTGTCTTCTAAAAATGAAATCACCGCTTTTAAGGTTGCCGCATCAATTGGTTGTTGGTAAGCTGGTTTCACCATTTCTAAGAACCACGAAGAAAAGTCGTCCCAAATTAACTTGTAAATACTCATTAAAGCTTCACTTACTCTATATTGGTCGAATGATTTTTCTAACTCAACCAATGTTTGTTGAAATTTAGCTTGATACCATTCAATAGCAATTTTAGCAGACTGTGGTTGCTCAATAGTTTCAGAAACTTCCCATCCTTTAATCAAACGGAAGGCATTCCAAATTTTATTCGAGAAATTTCGTCCTTGCGCACATAAATCTTCATCAAATAATAAATCGTTTCCTGCAGCAGAACACAATAACATTCCTACACGCACCCCATCAGCACCGTATTTTTCAATCAAACCGATTGGGTCAGGTGAATTACCTAAAGATTTTGACATTTTTCGTCCTTTACCATCACGTACAATTCCTGTAAAATATACATTCGTAAAAGGTTTTTCATTTCTGAATTCATATCCAGCAAAAATCATACGAGCTACCCAAAAGAAAATAATATCTGGTCCGGTAACTAAATCGTTGGTAGGATAATAATATTCAATTTCTTCGTTCGTCGGATTTCTAATTCCGTCAAAAACAGATATTGGCCATAACCAAGAAGAAAACCAAGTATCCAAAGCATCAGGATCTTGTTTTACTTCCTTTTCAGTTAATTGTTTTCCTGATTTTTCTGAAGCTAATTTAATTGCTTCCTCTAAAGAATTTGCAACTACGAAATCTTCTACACCATCTCCATAAAAATAAGCTGGAATTTGGTGTCCCCACCATAACTGACGAGAAATGTTCCAATCACGGATATTTTCTAACCAATGCTTATAAGTACTATTGTAATGCTTTGGAAAAAAATGAATTTCTTCATCTTCCAACACTGCTTTTAAAGCAGGCTCCACAATTGTTTCCATTTTTAAAAACCATTGTGCAGAAATTTTAGGTTCAATTACTTCTTTTGTTCTTTCAGAAGTACCCACCTTATGCATGTGTTGTTCAACTTTTATTAAACAACCAATTTCTTCTAATTCTTTGGTGATTTCTTTACGAACCACAAAACGGTCTTTACCTTCATAATGCAATCCGAAAGAATTTAAAGAAGCATCATCATTAAAAATATCAATTACTTCTAGGTTGTGTTTTTCACCCAACACTTTATCGTTTTGATCGTGTGCAGGTGTTACTTTTAAACAACCCGTACCAAATTCAACATCAACATATTCATCTTCAATAATAGGAATCACTCTTCCAACAATAGGAACAATGGCTTTCTTCCCTTTCAAATGCGTAAAACGTTCATCGTTTGGATTGATACAAATGGCAGTATCACCTAATATTGTTTCAGGACGTGTAGTTGCAATGGTTAACACATCATCACTACCTTCAATTTTATAATTTATATAGTATAAGTTTCCTTGTTTTTCTTCAAAAATCACTTCCTCATCAGACAAGGTTGTTTTTGCAGAAGGATCCCAGTTTACCATTCTATACCCACGGTAAATTAAACCTTTATTGTATAAATCAATAAAAACTTTGGTAACAGCTTCACTTAAATCAGCATCCATGGTAAACTTTGTACGTTCCCAGTCACAAGAAGCTCCCAACTTTTTAAGTTGTTCTAAAATAATTCCACCGTGCTCATCTGTCCAATCCCAAGCGTGTTTTAAAAATTCATCTCTTGTCAAATCTGACTTTTCAATTCCTTGTTCTTTTAATTTAGCAACTACTTTTGCTTCGGTAGCAATAGAAGCGTGATCGGTTCCAGGAACCCAACAAGCATTTTTACCTTTTAAACGGGCGCGTCTAATCAATACATCTTGAATGGTATTGTTTAACATATGCCCCATATGTAAAACACCCGTTACATTTGGTGGTGGAATTACAATGGTATAAGGTTCCTTTTCATTAGGTGTTGAATGAAAATAATCATTTTTCATCCAGTAGTCATACCACTTGTTTTCTACGTCTTGTGGATTGTATTTTGTTGCTAAACTCATTTTTGGTCTAATATTTGTAAACTAAGTTTGCAAATGTACAATTATAAGCAATACCATAAAAAATTTTGAAAGCATAAAAAAATAACTAACTTTACATTTTAAAATAAAAAATGATGAAAAAAATAATGACACTTTTATTTATTGGATTATTGACAATCTCAATGAATGCACAAGAAAAACAAGTAACTGAAACTGTTGTAGATCCTAATGCACCTGTATTTGAGTTTGAATCAGATGTAATTGATTATGGAAAAATTGAATTGAACGCCGACGGTATTCGTGTGTTTAAATTTAAAAACGTAGGAAAATCACCTTTAGTAATTTCAAGAATTCAATCTAGCTGTGGATGTACGGTTCCTAAAAAACCTACAGACCCAATTATGCCTGGAACAACTGGTGAAATTGAAGTGAAATATGCTACGAACAGACAAGGTGGATTTTCAAAAATGATTACTGTTTACTCAAATGCATCAGAACCTATAAAAAAATTACGCATTAAAGGGATTGTTTTAAAACCTGAATCTCCTGTAGAAAAAGTAAAATCTCCTGTTTCGTCAAATTAATTATTGATTTAATTTGAACTGTAAACACGATTATGTGTTTCAGTTATTTTATAATTTAAAAATAGAATTCGTAAGATTAAAATTGAATTTTAATCTTACGAATTCTAAACATAAACTAAACACGTAATAGACAAATAGGTGAAATTCCTCCTTACATGTGCAACTCTAGCTGTATTTTTTTGTCATTTATAGTTTCAATACATTGAGTTCTTATATAGCAATAGTTCATCTTTCAGTAAAATTTTTACGTTTTTCATACGAATGCTCTCCTTCTAAATGTATTCTATTCTTTGTATTATAACAATATGGAGTTTGAAAACGTAAAACCAACCCATTGTTACTGCAGCTATAATAACAATATCTTTAATACCCGTATTTTGTTTTATGCGTTTATTCTTACAAGCACGTATTGGTGTAGAATCTATGAAAGAAATTGCTATACACTTTCCCAAACAGCAGGTTTTAATAAATAGTTTTAATGGCAATATATAGTTTGTGTTAATTGAACAAACCTATTATAAGAAACGGTATTTGGAAACTCTTTATTTAGGTGTTTTTAATATGGAAATTATTGAAGTGTATTACTATATAAATTTGATGTTATTTTACTAAAAGATACCTAATTACTGTTATTTTGATAGGATAGGAGCAATCTAATTCTTATTTCTCACTATTGTTCTGAATACAGTTGAAACGAATTGATGTAAGATTTCATTATTTGGAGTAAAACAGTTTTTTTAATTAAAAATATCTTACACATTTATAACGGTTTAAAAATCGAATATTATAACTAAAATCATACGACATGGAAAACTCATGAATTCCGCCAGTTACTCCAATTTTACTTGTATTGATATCATACGAATATCCGAATTTAAATCCTTGCCATTTTACACCACCAAAAATATCAAACGAACTCAAAAAATCATTACTTAAACCCGTTTTTAAAGGGTTTGTTGCAAATAAAAATCCTAAGGAAAATTTATGATCAAATACATATTGTGTCCCTAAATCAAGCCTACTATATTTTGATTGCATCATAAAGTTGGTCAAAAAATACAAACTGTTTTTATCTGAAAAACGATTGTTTGAAAAACGGTATAAAGGGAATTCAAGATTTGCGTGCGCCGAAATAAATAGATCTAATGGAGTGTCACCATCTTGTGTCATAGATATGTTTGGTTTATTTAAATGCCGAACAGTTAAACCTACCCAAGAATTTTCATTATTAAATAATATTGATGAGCTAAAATCAAAAAATGTTCTGGTTTCATTCAATGAAATTGGGTCAATTGTATTCGGATTTATAAACCCTGTATTAATGTTGATTTGATCTTCTAATAAAATGTTTTGAAAACCAAAATCCTTCAATCCAAATCCAACAGAAACACTGGGTCTTACAAACCAATCATCACTTAATTGAATTGCCAAAGCATAGTTTAAGTTTATCTGATTAAAACTATATTTTGATTCACTTTCAGTATGATTTAAAAATGTGACCCCTAAACCACTTTTAACACCTTCAAACCAAGTATCGATGTATAGAAAATTAGTATTGACTTCAACTCCAAAATGAGTCCATTGTGAACGATGAACTGCACCTAATTTGGTGCTTCTTAAAGCTCCCGTAAAAGAAGTGTTAATTGTTTCAGGAACCAAAAATGTTTGCGTAAAAATAGGGTCCTGAGCATAAATTTTTCCAAAAACAAATAGTGCTATTATTAAAATATACTTCATAAAAACCTTATTTAAGCAACGTTATTGGAGTTGTTTCTTTAATAACCTTGCCATAAAATGACGTAGCCTTCACAACCATTATATAATTTCCATTTTCGGCATCTACTCCTTCAATTAATCCATTCCAACCTTTTAATTCTAATCCTTCTTCTGAATAAATTAAAGATCCCCAAGTATCATAAATACTCATTTCAATAGCTGTTAAACCTTTAAAATTAGGTCTAATAACATCATTAATGCCGTCATTATTTGGAGTAAATCCTGTAGGATTAATTAATTCATAACCTTTTGTAAGAGTAAATATTTGGCTATATGAAAATGAACAACCAACTTCATACTCTACTGTTTGTGTAACTACAAATGAATCTTCATAAGTGTAGGTATGCGTTGGATTTTCTTCATATACAATTAAAGATCCATCTCCAAAATCCCAGCTAATTGAAATATAATCTCCTGTTGAATTATTTGTAAATTGAATAGGATCTTGAATTGACAAAGTTAGATAGTTTTCAACTCCAAAAGAAGTATATTCAAATGATTGATTTCCAATATAAGGAACATTTACCGTAAAATTTTCTTTATAGGTACAGCCTTGTGAATCGATAATTTCTACACTGTAAGTACCACTTTGATCTGTAGCCATAATTTCATTATTCAAGCCAGATGTAACGCCTCCAGACCAATTAAACATATATGGAGGGAAACCACCAGACCCCATAGCGATGGTTTCCTGACTTATTTCTTTGAGTTCACAAGCTGCGATTACATTTTCTGTAAGTAAAATAGCCAAAGGTTCCTGTCTTATTACATTAAATTGTTTGTTTTCTGTACACGCATGTGCATCTGTAACTGTTACTAAGTAATTACCCGGCGGAATGTTTGTTAAATCTTCCGTTGTAGCTCCATTGCTCCAGTTGTAACTAAAAGGTAAAGTTCCACCAACAACTTGTAAATCTATACTTCCACTATTTACAATGGTACAATCTGTCGCATCTGCTACAATGCCATTCAATGAAATTTGTAAAGGCTCAATAATGGTGAAACTTGCTGTTATTGGACATTGATATACATCGTTATCGGTTAATAAAACAGTATAAGTACCCGCTGAAAGATTGTTTCTTTGAATACCAGCACTACTATCGTCGTCCCATTTAATAGTTAATGGAGAAACACCGCCTACAATATTTAAATCAATAGAACCATCATTTTCTCCAAAGCAAGATATTTGTGTAACCACAGGGTTTATATAAAATATAGGCTGTGTAATCTCAATTGTTTCAACTTTCTGACAACCATTCTGATCTTCAACCTTAACTGTATAAATTCCTGCGGAAAGGTTGTTCTGAAAATACCCGTTACCCAAATTACTCCAACTAATAATATAAGGTGCATTTCCTCCTTGAATTGCTATTTGAATACTACCATCATTTGCACCGTAACAAGTGGCATCTGTTTTAGTAATATCAACAATTATTTCAGCAGGTTGTGTTAACGTAATACTTGTATCCTGAGTACACCCTAAACTATCCGTAATAGTAACTAAATAAGTTCCTGCAATTAAATTTGAAATATTTTGTAAATTGCTTGTAAACCCGTTTGGTCCAACCCAGTTGTATTCATAGTCGTAAACACCTGGCGAAATTTCAAAGGGTGTGCCACCAAAAACAGCGATCTCTATTGCACCGGTACTTTCTCCAAAACACAAAATATTTGTTGAAGAAATGACATTCGTAGCTAATGGGCTAGGTTCTGTCAAAGTAAACGTTTCTGAAATAATACATCCGTTTGTATCTGTAATAGTAACATTATATGTTCCCGCTCCTAAAGCCGTTTGATCTTCAACTCCTTGAACAATTCCTGAACCATCATTGGTTGTCCAATTATAATTAAATGGTGCTGTACCACCATTTGTTGTTATGCGTATTTCACCATCTAAAGATCCATAACAATTAATGTTTTTTACCTGATCAGAAATAATAACTAATTCATTTGGTTCGCTAATAATAACTGTTTGAACTTTTGTACAATTGTTAGCATCTGTTATAGTCAAATTATAGGTTCCTGCAACTAATCCCGTCAGGTTTGGTGTGGTTTGTACTGGTACAGTATCCCACAAATAAGTCAATGTTCCTGCTCCACCACTAGCTAATACAGTTACAGCTCCCGTGTTATTTCCAAAACAATCTATATTGGTTTGTGAGGCTATAGAGCTTACAATTCCATTTGGTTCTGTTATTGTAGCCTGAGATGTTGTGGTACATCCTTTAGCGTCAGAAATTGTAACAGTATAGATTCCTATAGGTAAGTTTACAGCCTCATTTGAAGTTTGAATTGGCGTTGTATTCCAAGAATAAGTGTAAGGAACTATTCCTCCATTTACAGTAACTGTTGCTGAACCTGTATTATTTCCAGAACATAAAACATTTGTTTGATCTGTAATACTTGCTGTCATTGCTACAGGTTCGGCTATAGTAATAGTTGTTGTAGTGCTGCAACCGTTTATATCAGATATCAAAACACTATAATTCCCTGCTTTTAACCCAGTAGCTGTTGGCGTTGTTTGAACTGGAATTGTATTCCAAGAATAAGTGTAAGGAGCTGTTCCTCCAGTGACTGTAGCTGTTGCATTTCCGTCGTCTCCTCCAAAACAACTTACGTTAGTTGAATTTGAAATAATTGAGT
>CBDUAL010000026.1:0-17194 GCA_965365125.1 uncultured Lutibacter sp. | reverse complement strand
ACAGCCTGCAGGTCAAAACCAAGGGCGCTCACCACATTATTCGTCGCGGTCGCGGAGGAAATTGGACTGAATGAATTTGATATCGATCTATTAAAGGTAATGAATCCATTGGCATTTATATTGATTTTATTGTAATTAATATTTTGGTTGATATTTTGTACGGTGTGTTAGACCCAAGAATTCGGGTAAAATAAAGTTGGCTTATTGATTCTCAATCGAAAACGATTGCGGAAACATTCCTTTTTTTAATCTTTTATTAAAGCATAAAACAGTAAATTTGTAAGGTAAAACTAAAGATAAAAAAGTAAAATATAATACCATGAGAAAACAAATAGTTGCAGGAAACTGGAAAATGAACAAAACTGTTCAAGAATCTACACAATTAGCTGATGAAATTGTTGGAGAAGTTAAAGGTTTAACACTTAATAATACACGTGTAATTGTTACACCAACTTTTGTAAACATTAGTGAAGTTCTAAAAGTTACTGAAGGATCAGCTGTTGAAGTTGCTGCACAAAACATGCACCAAGCTAAAAGTGGAGCTTATACAGGTGAAATTTCTGCGGAAATGTTAACATCTTTAGGGTTGAAAACAGTTATTTTAGGTCACTCTGAAAGACGTGAATATTTTGGTGAAACTGATGCTATTTTAGCCGAAAAAGTGGATGCTGCTTTAGCAAATGGGTTAGAAGTAATTTTCTGTTTTGGTGAAGTTTTAGAAGATAGAAAATCAGACAATCACTTTAATATTGTTGAAAGTCAAATTAAAAATGGATTGTTCCATTTACCAGCTGATGCTTGGAAAAATATTGTTTTAGCTTATGAGCCAGTTTGGGCTATTGGAACAGGTGAAACTGCTTCTCCTGAACAAGCGCAAGAAATGCACGCTTTTATTCGTAAAATTGTTGCTGATCAATACAATGCTGAGCTTGCTGATAACGTATCAATTTTATACGGAGGAAGTGTTAAACCGGGAAATGCAAAAGAAATTTTCTCTAAAGAAGATGTTGATGGTGGTTTAATTGGTGGAGCTGCTTTAAATGCAGAAGATTTTATTGCATTGGTAAAATCATTCTAAGAAAAAGTTAAAATACTTACAAAATACAATACGGTTTTCTTTCAATATGAAAGGAAACCGTATTTTTGCATTCTGAACACATAAATTATGATAAATTATATAGGTTACACGTTTAAAGTGAGTCCGAAAGAACCAGCAACCGAGATTTTAATTGCACAATTAGGATTGGAAGGATTTGAGAGTTTTGTTGAAAATGAAGACGGTGTAACGGCTTACATTCAAGAAGGAGATTGGAATCCAACTATTTTAGAAGACATTCAAATTTTAAATTCAGATGAGTTTGAGATAACCTATGTTGAAGAAGTTATTGAGCAAACCAATTGGAATAGTGAGTGGGAAAAGAATTTCAATCAAATTCAGATAGATAATTTGGTAAGTATCCGTGCACCATTTCACGAAAACCCAAATTTAAAATACGATATTGTTATTGAGCCAAAAATGAGTTTTGGAACAGGTCATCATGAAACTACATATATGATGGTGCAGCAATTAATTGATTTAGATTTAACCAATAAAAAAGTGTTGGATATGGGTTGTGGAACTGGAATTTTAGCAATTTTTGCTGAAATGAAAGGTGCAAATCCAATTGATGCTATTGATATTGATAATTGGTGTTACGAAAATTCTATAGAAAATGTAGAACGAAATAATTGCCATAATATTTCAGTTTTTGAAGGAGATGCAGCACTGTTAGAAGGTAAAAGTTACGATGTAATTATAGCAAATATCAACAGGAATATTTTATTGAATGATATGGAAGCTTATATGAATTGCTTAAATAAAGAAGGAGTTATTTTATTTAGCGGTTTTTATACAGAAGATATTCCTATTATTGATGCCGAGGTATCAAAATATGGTTTAAAATTAGATAAAACTATTGAGCGAAATAATTGGGTGTCTTTGAAGTATGTAAAATAATTATTATTTTAGTGAATAGATTATGAGTACAAAAGAAAAAATACAAGAAGAAGTTGATGTTCTAGAGCAGGAGGCAAATTTAAATGAAATTGTGTTATTTAATGATGAAGTTAATACGTTTGATTTTGTAATTGATTCTTTAATTGAAATTTGTGACCATACTTTAGAGCAGGCAGAGCAATGTACTATGTTAGTACATTACAAAGGGAAATGTACGGTTAAAACAGGTGAATATAAAGATTTAGAACCGCGCTGTACTAAATTGTTAAGCAGAGGTCTTTCTGCTGAAATTATATAATAAAATTTAAAATTTTATAAAAAAACCTAACAAGAAATTACCTTGTTAGGTTTTTTTATGCACATATTTTTGCAAACATTATTTTTTATCTTAATGAAAAAAAAGTTGCATTAATATGAAATATATCAGTTACTATTGTTTTGTGAAATTATATTTTTGAGTTGATGAATTTTAAAAAAATAATTGAAATGAAATTAAGAACACTATTTATTGGATTGTTAGTAGTTGCTGTAGTTAGTTGTAACTCAAAACCTGCTCAAGAAAAAAAGAAAGATGTAGTACCTCAAGAAGTACAAGCTTCCAAAAAAAATATTCAAAATTTTACAATTGCAAACAAAGCTGCAGGTGATTTTAAGGTTGGAGATGAAATTGTATTTCCAACTAAAAATGATACTTATAAGTTAGAAAAAAGTGTTGTAACTAAAATGGTTGAAGGTGAAGAAGAAAAAGAGACAATTTATACTGTTTTAGAAAATAACGAAAAATTATTGAATTTAGAAACTGCGGAATATTTAGAATCAGGTATTGTTGTTGAAAAAATTGGTGAGCTATTGGTTTTTTCAGCTAAGTTTAAAACAAGTGAAGGTATAGGAGTATCATCAACTATTGACGAATTTATAGCAGCTTATCCAACTTATAAAATTTGGTATACGTATGTAAGTGATATGTATGTGCTAGAAACTGAAAGTGTTAACGCGCAATTTCTTTTAGATAAGAACGATTTTACAGGTGAATTAAAAATTTCAAGTGACCAAGAGTTTTTAAAGAAAACCGATTTTAAATCAAATTCTAAAATTGTAGGGATTAGAATTTATTAAAAAAAAAGAGACTGTCTTAAATACTTTTTTTTAGACAGTCTCTATTTTTATGTTACAACGGAATATTTCCATGTTTACGGTCGGGCTTATTAATTTCTTTGTTTTCTAACATTTGAAATGCTTTTATTAATTTTCTACGTGTATTTTTTGGGTAAATTACTTCATCAATAAAACCACGTCTTGCCGCCCTATAAGGATCTGCAAATTTATATGCATATTCGGCTTCTTTTTCCTTCAGTTTTTCTTCAGGATTTTTAGCAGATTTAATTTCGTTTTTAAAAATAATTTCAGCTGCTCCTTTTGCACCCATCACAGCAATTTCAGCAGTAGGCCAAGCAAAATTCATATCAGCTCCAATATGTTTAGAATTCATTACATCATAAGCTCCACCGTAGGCTTTACGTGTAATTACTGTAATTTTTGGTACGGTAGCTTCGCTTAAAGCGTACAATAATTTGGCACCATTTTTTATAATACCATTCCATTCTTGATCGGTTCCAGGTAAAAAGCCAGGAACATCAACCAACACTAATAAAGGAATGTTAAAACAATCGCAAAAACGCGTAAAACGTGCTGCTTTAATAGAACTGTTTGTATCTAAACAACCGGCTAATTGCATTGGCTGATTGGCTACAATACCAATACTTCTTCCTCCCAGTCTTGCAAAGCCAATAATTATATTTTCGGCATAGTTTTTTTGAATTTCAAAAAAGGATGCTTCATCAATAATACCCAAAATAACATCGAGCATATTGTATGGTTTATGTGCATCTTCAGGAATTAAACCAATTAAATGCGGTCTTAATTCTTCACCCAGTTCAAAAGGAATTTTTTTAGTGGTTTCTTTATTGTTTTGCGGCATATAGCTTAAAAGTGTTTTAAGATCTTCTAAGCATTGAATGTCGTTTGCAGCTGTTAAATGTGCCACTCCAGATTTTGTTGAATGTGTAGTTGCACCTCCTAATTCTTCGGAAGTAACCTCTTCATTAGTCACTGTTTTTACCACATTTGGTCCAGTTACAAACATATAACTGGTGTCTTCAACCATAATGGTGAAATCGGTCATAGCAGGTGAATAAACAGCTCCACCGGCACAAGGTCCCATAATTGCAGAAAGCTGAGGTATAACCCCTGAAGATTGTACATTTCTATGGAAAATATCGGCATAACCGCCCAAAGATTTTACACCTTCTTGAATACGTGCGCCACCAGAATCATTTAAGCCAATACACGGAGCGCCAACTTTAACAGCGTGATCCATAATTTTACATATTTTCTCGGCGTGTGTTTCAGATAAAGCGCCTCCAAAAACGGTGAAATCTTGCGCAAAAACATAAACTAAACGCTCATGAATTGTTCCGTAGCCTGTAACTACACCATCACCAAAAAACAGTTGATCTTCTAAACCAAAATCGGTAGTTCTGTGCGTAACTAAAACACCCATTTCTTCAAAAGATCCTTCGTCTAGCAAATAATTGATACGCTCTCTAGCTGTAAGTTTTTTCTTAGCATGTTGTTTTGCAATGCGTTTTTCGCCACCACCTAATTGCGCCAAAGCTATCCTTTTATCTAATTTTTCAATCTTTGTATCCATTTGTTTATCCATAAAAATCTTTTTTGGCTGTTAATTAGTAGGTAGTCTTAGTTGTTTTTGATCTTCTAAATATAGTTTTAGCGCAACTAAAGCGGCTAACTCAGCTTCTTCGCTTATTGCTGTTTGAAGTTTTTTAGGTGTATAATATTTTTTTACAAAATGTGTATCAAAATTACCAGACCTAAAAGCTTCATGTTCGCAAACAAATTTCCCAAACGGTAGGGTGGTCATAGCTCCAATAATTTTATAATTATCTATAGCTTCAATCATTAATTGAATGGCTTCATCACGTGTTTTTCCGTAGGTAATTAATTTCGAAAGCATAGGGTCATAATAAATAGGAATGTCCATTCCTTCTTCAAATCCATCATCAACCCTTATTCCTTTTCCAACAGGAGGTTTGTAAGTGCTTAAAAAACCAACGCTTGGTAAAAAGTTATTTAAAGGGTCTTCTGCATACACACGTAATTCAATTGCGTGACCATTTATTTTTAAATCTTCTTGATTGAACGAAATTGCTTCGCCACGCGCAATATTTATTTGTTGTTCAACCAAATCTACATCTGTAATTAATTCGGTTACAGGGTGTTCAACCTGTAGGCGAGTGTTCATTTCTAGAAAAAAGAAATTTAAGTCGCTATCAACTAAAAACTCCACAGTTCCGGCACCTATATAATCACAAGATTTGGCAACTAAAACAGCTGCTTGCCCCATTTTTTCTCTTAATTTGGGTGTTAAAATTGATGAAGGAGCTTCTTCAACTACTTTTTGATGTCTTCGTTGTACACTGCATTCTCTTTCAAAAAAGTGTAAAATTTTACCGTGCTTATCGGCTAGTACTTGAATTTCAATATGACGTGGAGACGTAATGTATTTTTCGATAAAAACGGCACCGTCACCAAAGGCAGAAACAGCTTCACTAATAGCGCGTTGCATTTGGTTTTCAACATCTTTTTCCGATTCAACAACTCTCATTCCTTTTCCGCCACCACCAGCTGCAGCCTTAATTAAAATAGGGAATCCTATTTCGCGTGCAATTTCAACAGCTTCTTTTGGGTTGGTTATAGCCCTATCAACACCTGGTACCATTGGAATATTATAATCTTTAACAGCATCTTTTGCAGCTAACTTGTCTCCCATCATTTTTATTGATTTCGATTTTGGACCTATAAAAATAATGTTGTTTTTTTCGCATAATTCTGCAAAAGCTGCATTTTCACTTAAAAATCCATAACCAGGATGTATGGCGTCAACATTTAGTTTTTTTGCAGCTTCAATAATTCGTTCGCCTACTAAATAAGATTTGCTTGAAGGAGCTTCTCCAATGCAAATGCATTCATCAGAAAATCGTACATGGGGTGCATTTCTATCAGCTTCAGAATATACTGCGACTGTTTTAATTCCCATTTTATGGGCCGTTTTCATAACTCTTATGGCAATTTCACCTCTATTAGCAATTAGTATTTTTTTCATTTCAATTTTTTTAAGCCATTTCAATTAGTAATTCACCTTTTTCAACGGTAGCCCCACTTTTTGCAGCGATACGTTTAATAATACCATCTTTTGGAGCGCTTATGGTATTTTCCATTTTCATGGCTTCTAAAATTAGTAACGTGTCACCTTCATTCACTTGCTGACCTTTTTTAACGTTTATGTTTAAAATTAAACCAGGCATTGGTGCTTTAATATCATTTGCTTTTTTAGCAGTTCCAAGAGAAAACCCCATTTTGGTAATTAACTGATCTAATTGATTAGAGATATTAACAGTGTAACTATTGGCATTCACTTTGATAACATATTCCTTGTTGTAGAAGTCTGATTTTTTAAGTTTAATGTCGAAGGATTTGTTATTGTCAATCACATGAAATTGTGATTGGGTTAATTTTAATAAATCTAGTTGGTCTGCATCAGATTTTTTTAATTCGAATTCAAAAGAATTATCGACTCTCACTTTAAAATTTTTGTCCATAGTGGTTAACATTATGTTTGTTTTATTGCAGGAAATATATTTGAATTATATAAAGTTAAGATATTTTTCAATACTAAAATTGAACATTTCTAATTTTTGTTGTTAGAACTTCCTTTTTTAGGTTTTTAATTGGGTTTAAATTACGATATTTCTAAAAATCACACTGTAAATATGGTGATAGTGAAATTAGTGCTTATGGTATTTAGGTTTGTTGCTTAAGGTTTTATATACTAAATTATCAGGATTTTAACTTTTTTAGTCCTTATTTATAATGAGTTTGTATAAATTTAACCCAAAAATCAGTTATATCGTTTAAGGTGTTAAAATAGAATATAAATAAGAAAATAGAGTTGTATATTATTGAACTGTTGCTTGTTAACTTTGAAGTATAAATTAAAAACCAAAATCATGAGCTTGAAAAAACAATATTTAAAAAGCAAACCAGTTTGTAAAGTAACATTTTCAATGGATAAAGAAGCAGTTGAGGGGGCTGGAAAAGTAGATTTATTAGGAGAATTTAACAACTGGAATACAGCCGAACCAGTTAGTATGAAAAAGCTAAAAAATGGAACTTTTAAAGTTACTATTGATTTACCTTCTGAAACTGAATTTCAATTCAAATATTTGTTAGATGGTGAAAAATGGATTAACGATGATAGCGCTGATAAATATGTAAATAGTGGGTTAGGAGCAGAGGAAAATTCTGTTGTTAGCTTATAAGTTATACATAACTTTATATAATTAAAAAAGAGAGTTTGGGTAAACTCTCTTTTTTATTTTACTACTAACTAAAAAAATCAAAAACATTACTTATTTCAATAAGTAATTGAATTATGATGTAAATTTAACTACATTTTTTAGTTCGAATACTGACTTTTATCAGTTCTTTAAAAATATTTTGTTAAAGTAATATTTGTTGCTTTTTTTATTTCCAAAAACAGCCTATAAAACAACCGATGCTAGCATAACTGTAAATGATTCAATGTTAAATAGTGGATTTGTTTTAAATAATTTTTTCGTAATTTCAATTGCTTTCTCATCTTTGGAAATCCATCCTACACCTAAAGTATGCACTGTATAGACCATGAAAATAAGGTAATCCTAAAATTTAAAATTTATTGTCATGTTATTAGTTTAAGATATTCATAAAAACACGCTCAATAAAGATGATTTTAAAGAACGTGCTAATTAACTCTAATAGTTTATTAAATTAGTAGACTATAACTTTTTTAACCAGTTGTTTGCCATCACGCTCAATTCTCACAAAATAAAGACCATTGTTGTGGCCTTTAAAATCGATTTCAACATTATTTATTGAAGTAATATCTTTTAAATTTTTAATAGATTTACCAGTTATATCAACTACTTGAATTTGTGATATTTCATCATTAAATCCATTAGTACTGAAAAATTTCATAGACCTATCCATTTGATTGTATGATAGGCTTAGTGAATTAGCAATAAAATCTGCAGTACTCAAAACATAATTACAGCCATTAAATACATCGTTTAATTCTTCTCCAGAATTAGGAACGGTTACTAACCTATTAGATCCTGTAACTGTTGGGCATGCTTCTTCAGGTGTTTCATCTGTACCCCAAGCATTTCCATTCAGGTATTTGTATTCGAATGTGATAGGGTAATTTGCTGGTGAAGGGAATCTTAAAGTTTCGCTATAAATAGCTCCAGAAATATTTGAAATTTGTAAATTTTCAGTATTCCACCCATTTATTGAGCCAGTCAAGTGTACACCATCACCTGAAACAGATCCTTCACTAGTCATATCTACATTAAATGTAACTTCGAATCCTGTACCAGAAGCATTACAACCATTAAAAGGAACAGGCTCTAAGATGACATCTATACCTGAATTATTAATATACAAGAATCTATTTCCGTTAGAAGGTGCACAAGGAGCTCCAGCAGATTCTTCTGTACCCCAGGCATTTCCGTTTAAAAATTTGTACTCGTACCAACCTTCATTTAATTGTATTACTGTAGTATAAATATTTGTGCCTCCCTCTTGAGTTAGCAGATTACTTGTTGTATCCCATCCATTAATTGAGCCAACAACATGAATACCATCTGGACTCACATTTTCTGCTGACATGTCTACCTTAAAAGTGACATTTACTTGCGCAAAAGCTTTAATTTGAACAAGTAGTGCTATTAGGGTAACTAATAAATAATATTTTTTTTTCATAATGAAGAAATTTTAAAGATTAATAAGTAAGTGTTTGAATAGCGTGTGCAGGAATATTCAAGGTTATTTCCTGTGCATCAACTATTAATTTATATGTAATTTCAGTAGCTGTTTTATTCATTACAACGGTTGCAATTGTTCCATCTTCATTTAAAAAAGAAGTACTTTCAAGTGTACTTCTGCTTGAAGTTGTGCTTACTCTTTTAGCATTAGGTCTTATAAATTTTGAAAAATGACCTATATAATAATAAGTTGGTGTATAAATTAATTCACCTTTTTGTGTATCAGCGTGTATAGGAGCAAAACAATAATTTCCAACGTGATTTGGACCTCCGGTTTCATCTAACAATACATTCCAATCTGTCCAGCCAACTGTACCGTTGTTAAAATCATTTATCATAGAATTCCCATATCGCTCGGCATTAGACCAACGTTGATATTGTGTAGAGTCAAAAGATTCTTGGCAACCCTCAGTAAACAATAAGTTTTTGGTAGGAAACGAGTTGTTGATGTTTTGTAAGTTATTGTAATTTGGTTCAGCACCTGTCCAAGTTTCGTACCAGTGAAATCCAATTCCCCAAGCATATTTAGCTGCCTCAGGATCTTCAAAAATAGTGTTAGCTCTATGTGAAATTAAATCGCGATTATGATCCCAAACTACAATGTTTTTATCTCCTAAACCCTCTTTTTCAAAAGTTGGGCCTAAATAATTTTTTAAGAAATCTCTTTCTTCTTCCGCAGTATAAATACACGATTCCCAACGTTGAATTGCCATCGGTTCATTTTGAATAGTTACTCCCCAAACTGGCATTCCTTCAGCTTCATACGCTTTGATAAATTTGGTGTAATAAGTAGCCCAAGATTGATAAAATTCAGGTAATAATTTTCCGCCTTGTAACATATCTTTTTTTCCTTTCATAAAAGGAGGTGGACTCCAGGGACTTGCGTAAAAAACAACATCATTTTTAATAAGGTCCATTGCTTTTTTAATCATTGGAATTCTAAATTCTTTGTCTTTTTCTATAGAAAAAGTTGTTAAGTCTTTATCACCTTCTTCAACATAAGTAAAACTTTCAGGACTAAAATCACAGCTATGAATACTTGTTCTTATGATATTATAACCAATACCATTTTTGCTATAATAGGCTTGTAAAAATTCTTCTTGTTTGTCTTTAGGTAATTTTGCAAAAACCACAGCAGAAGCATCTGTAATAGCACCACCAATACCCAGCATTGTTTGAAAGGTTTTGTTTGTATTTACAAAAATGGCAACTTCAGTTTCTAAAGGCTGAATAGCATTGTTGAATTTATAATTTCCGGTTAACGATAGTTTTAAATCACTATCTTGAACTGTAGCATATACAGTAGCTTCTTTTTTAATTGAAGTTACTGCAGCTTGTTGTTTTTGAGTTTCTTTGATTGCTGGTTTAGAACAAGAAACTATGGTACATACTGTTAGTATGAACGTTATATATTTATACGTCATTTTATTAAAATTTAAGGGTTTTTACCAAATGTACGTTCCAACTGCGCCTGCATCTAAAGTTGTTGTAATTGGCTCGTTTTCAGCGTTTATATTAAAGGTTTTTTGAACTCCTGTATTGTTTAATACAATCACAACAATAGCACCGTTTGGTGCTTTAAAAGCTACATTTGGCAATTCAGAAATATTATTTGAATTTATTCTTTTAGACCCTGGTCTTACAAATTTTGAAGCGTGTGCAATAATATAATACGCTACGTTTTTAGTAACTGTATTACCGTCGATAGTTAACGCGCCTAAGCATTCTGTACAACCACCATCAGTATGTGGTTCTAAATTTGAGTCGGCTGCTAAATTCCACTCCAATACAGTTTTACACCAATTTCGTGTAGCACCAATAATTAGCTCTCTAGTGTGCCATTTTAAATTGTCCTCAAAATTTTCGTTAGCACCTACCCATTGTTCTGTAAAGTATAAATTCTTATCTGGATGCGCAGTGTTTACTTTACTTAAATCGTTGATGTTTCCTGCATATAAATGAAATGCAGAACCATCAATATATTTTTTTGCATCTAGGTCGTTTAAAATTGAAATAGGATAATCGGTTCTATCAGCATTATGGTCGTAAATTATTATTTTGGTAGCAATTCCATTTGTTTCAAACGCAGGGCCTAAATGGTTTTTCACAAACGCAGCTTGATCTATTGCTTCCATTAATAAACTAGGATTGTTACCTGGGTGTAACGGTTCGTTTTGAACTGTAATGGCATCAATTGTAATTCCTTCGGAAGCCATTGCTTGTACATATTTTACAAAATACTTGGCATAAGCATCATAATATTCAGGTTTTAAACTACCACCTTTTGAATTTTGATTGGTTTTCATCCAAGTTGGCGGAGACCAAGGAGATCCCATAATTTTAATTGCTGGATTGATTGCTAAAATTTCTTTCAACACAGGAATTAAATTTTTTTGATCCTCACTAATAGAAAATTTAGCCATATTTACATCGGTTTCACCTGCAGGTAAATCGTTGTATGAAAAAGGAGCAGCATCTAAATCAGAGGCGCCAATACTAATTCTTAAATAACTTACACCAATATTGTTACCATCAGTTTTAAAAAGTTCTTTCAATAAATTTGCTCTTGCTGATGAAGACATTTTATTAATATGCAATGCACTTCCGCCAGTTAATGAATATCCAAAACCATCAATTTCTTGATAGGCTACATTTGATATTACATTTATGGTTGGGGAACTATTTTCAACATAAGATGAAATCCCTGTTTCTTGCTTTGTAAACAACACGGACTGATCCGCCTTTGTTAAATAAAAGTCAACATTCACGGGTTTAACAACAGGAGGAGGAACTACTGTATTGTCATCACTCTTTTCGCAGCTTTGGCATCCTATTTGAATTCCAATACAGCAAAGGGTGATAAAAAAACTTTTTGTAAAATTTATAAATTTATTTTTCATGGGTATCGTTTTAAACCAGCTGCCTAAGCAGCTGGTTTTGTTTAATTATTGCGCAAACTCGTAAGTTGCGGTTGCATAGTCATTTGTTACTTCAACAGTAATATTGTAAGAACCATCGGTAGTAATATTTTTAAAATTAGAGCCTCCGTGATTGGTCATTGTTCCACTTAAAGCACTTGGGTCATCTGCTCCAAAATCATTATCCCAAGGAGAAAAGAATTTCATATCAAAACCTGCATTTAAATTTGCTGTAGTTGTAAATTTATATGGGTGAACATAGGTTAATAAAAACTCATCTCTGTCATCCCATTTTTGATTTGCTTCATCCCAGTGAAATAAGAATAAGTTGTAGTAGCTCCAAGTGAACTTTGCATTTGCAAAATCTATACTAAAACCATACGCCTGATCTCTTTCAACTGTAACTGCATCGCTTCCTGCACTTAAATCTGAATTTACACTTACTTTAATGTCGTCAGGTGTATCTGTAGCACCAATGTTTGAGAACATTGTAAAACTACTACCTGTTCCGTCTGAAGCTGTATTTAAGGTAACAACATCTCCGTTTTGTAATGCTAAATAATTACTGTTTTTAAAAATATCTCCATCTTTTGTCATTTCTTCAATCATGGTATTGTTTACAAATAAATACAATGTTTCTGGAGTCTCAATTGGTTCAGCTGCATTTGGATCTTTTTCAATAGAATAAGTATATGCATTTGATGAAAGATCTAAAGTAACAATCATAGTTCCTTTTACTTCCGAAGGAATATCTTCATAAGACAATCCTTGATCACCTGCTTGCGACTCCATAATAACTTCATTAGCAGTACCAACCACACGTTTTAATAAAAAGTTCCAATACCCTTCATTTGGCACATCGGCTCTAAATAAGAAACCTCCAGTATCAACAAGATCCATTGTTGCTTGCCAAACACCACCACCAATATATGCTAATGGCTCATCGCTTCCCCATCCACCAATAATTGGACTTCCTTTTACATTCCATCTATCAATTTTTAATAATGAGTACGTGTTGTTATCTAAGTTAACCGTGATTCTGTATTCACCATCTTCAGCAACACTCATAGGTTCACCATTTTTTACAAGTACATCTTCAGCACCACCATATTTATGAGCAGGTAAAGATTGTTCGCTGTAAAACATAAAGGTATTTCCGGCTGTTAAACTTGTATACATTTCATAAATGTTTGAAGGTTTTCCTTCAGAATTGTTTAATCTTCTTAAAGAAATTGCTTGAGCCATATCTGTACCGCTTTCAGTAGCAGTTCCAGAAATAAATAACTGTGTTGGAATAATTTCGTTTTCAAAACGAGTAACAGTTAAGTTGCCTGTACCCATTTCTTTTTTACTTAAAGATTTTGCTACAGCAGCCCACATTAAATTTACATCGGTATTTGCGTTAAACCCTGCAAGAGACAAAGCAGTATCTAAATCTTCATAAGAAACAGAAGCTGAAAGTCCTTTTCCGCCATTTTCAGCAGTAATTTCCATCAATGGATTTTCATAATCTGGGTTTTCAGCATCTATAATAATTACCGAATAATAAACGCCATAACCAAGTGATGAAGTTGCTGCTGTCCAATTAAATGTTATTAATTCATTCGCATTGTTTTCATCCATTACAATTTTAGCATTGTTTTCAGGAGCTATAATTGAAGGTACAGAAAGTTCCCATAAGCCTTCAGGTTGTAAATTATCTTCTTCTTTACAAGCGCCAACCGTAAGTATCACCGCTAATAAGAAAACTATTTTTATATATATATGTTTCATTTTTATTGTTTTTTAGTCTTATAATGGGTTTTGTACTAAAGAAGGATTTCTATCTAATTCTTGTTGAGGAAGAGGTAATAAAATCTTAGCTTCTGTCATATTATAATTTACAGCGCTACCCGTTCTTAAATCAATTTCAACTAAATTATTCATTGTTGAAACAGCGACACCGTATCTTACTAAATCGTCCCAACGTTGTGCTTCTTGCGCCAATTCAAGTCTTCTTTCGTTTAAAATGGTATTTCTTAAAACTTCTTTAGAAGCTTTTTGTTCGTTTGTTAATTCAGGTAAAGAAACACGTGTTCTAATTCTATTTACTTCAGCAGCAGCTAAACCTAATTGACCAGATTCGTTTAAAGCTTCAGCTTTTAGCAGTACAATATCACCATATCTTAAAATATACTGACGATCTGAACTAGCCCAACCGTTGGCGTTTTTCCATTTATATCCAAAAGGAATAGCATAATCAATTTCATTTCCCCAGTACTCATCAATCCATTGCACTTTTTCAAATAAAATAGTTGCATTTTTTCTAACAACGTCTCCTGCAGCATCAAAAGCAGCTACTAAATTATGAGATGGTGTTACAAACTTTCTCCAAGTATCTCCTGAAATTGACGGAGGTAATAACAATTGTGGCCCCCAGTTTCCTTCGTCTCCTCCTAAAAATTGAACTTCAAGAATAGACTCGTTATTGTTGTAATGATTTCCGTCAAACAACTCTTCATAACTAATTAATGAATAATTAGCAGTACTAGTTTCTACTTTATTTATAAATGCCAATGCTTGTTCATAATCAGGATTAGGTTTTTGTAAACACGCTTTTGCAGCCAATGCATTTGCAGCACCTGCAGTTGCTCTTGCTTTATTTACACTAGCATCATTTCCATAGGTATCAGGTAACAATGAAGCTGCCATTTGTAAATCGATAATAATTTGTTCGTACACTTCTTCAGCAGTAGCTCTTGGAATACGCACATCTTCAGGATTTGCAGATTTTACAGCTTCTAATACTAGAGGAACTCCGCCCCAAGATTTTACTAAATTGTAATAGTGATAAGCTCTTAAAAAATAGGCTTCACCACTAATTTGCTTTCTTCTAACTTCAGTTAAATTAACATCGTTTACCTGTTCTACTTTATCAATAACCGTATTTGCTTTTGCAATGGCGTTGTATAAGTTAGACCAGCTACCAAATACTTTTGAGTTGGTTGGCGAAATGGTTAAAAAATCCATTGAAAATACTTCAGGATTGTCACCACCTGCGTAATAATTATCAGATCGTACATCTTGAAAAAGTACATTGTCCCATACGTAATAATCAGATGATTGAAAAGATTCGTAAGCACCTGTTAGCGCAGCTTCTATTTGACTTGCACTGTTGTAGGCATTATCAGATGTTTCTTCTGAAATTGGACCTAGATCCAAATAATCTTCACAAGAAATACACGTAAATGTTACAGCCAATGCAACTATTATTTTATTTAATTTCATAATACTATTTCTTTAGTTTTTAAAATGTAGCGTTGATACCAAAAATGATGTTTCTTGTTTGAGGGTAAGTTCCGTAGTCAATTCCTCTAACGGTATTACTTCCTCCAAACGCGTTCACTTCAGGGTCAAAACCTGAATAGTTTGTAATGGTAAATAAGTTTTCGCCTGTAGCGTAAATTCTTAAACTTCCCATGCTAAGTTCGTCCATTATTTTTTCGCCAAAGTTGTAGCTTAGTGTAATGGTTTTAAATCTTAAGTAAGAGGCATCTTCAATAAACCTGGTTGAAATTCTTGAGTTATCAGTACTTCCCCAAGTTGCTTTTGGAATACTCGTTTCGTCTCCTGGATTTCTCCATCTGTTTATAACAGAAAGTGATTGGTTTTTTGGATCTAACATACCTTCAGCTTCAATTTTAGTAGCATTTAGCATATCATTTCCTTGAGAACCTTGTAAAAATACAGTTAAGCCAAAACCTTTGTAAGAAACTTCGTTATTGAAAGAATAAAAGAAATCTGGGTTTGCATCACCAATTATTTTTCGGTCTTCAGCCAATGGAGAAAAAGTTGCTTCACCAGCATTATTAATGTAATATGCATTACCTGTAGCACTATCTACACCGCCAAATTCATAACCATATAAAGTTCCTAACGGAAGCCCTTCTCTAATTAAACTAGCATCTCCTCTTCCTGCAATTCCGCCTTGAAAAATTTCTTGCCCCACTAAATTAATCACTTCATTTTTATTGAATGAAATATTTAAAGTTGAAGACCAAACCACTTCTTTATCAATGTTTATGGTGTTTAAGCCAAACTCTAAACCTTTGTTTTGAAGTTCGCCAATGTTTTGTATTGCGCTGTCAAAACCTGTGCTTTTTGGCAGTGGAGCGTTTAATAATAAATCGGTTGTGTTTTTAACATAAGCATCGGCAGTAAAAAGGATTCTACCATCTAATAAGCCTAAATCTACACCAATGTTTGTTTGCTCAGACTCTTCCCACTTTAAGGCTAAATTTTCAATAGAAGCAGGATAGGTTCCTGGCATTGTAATACCGCCAATTGGGTAATTTGCACCACTACCAACTCTACCTAAATACGCATAATTATCAATTTGATCATTACCAACAATACCCCAACCAACTCTTAATTTAAGGTTGTTAATTGTTTTAGATTCGTTTAAGAAATTTTCTTCGGAAAGTCTCCATCCTAAAGAAAATGATGGAAAATATCCCCAACGATTGTCAGGTCCAAAAATACTTGAACCATCAGCTCTAAAGTTCGCTGTAACTAAATATTTATCGTTAAAATCGTAGTTGATTCTACTAATAAATGAAGAATTTGCTTTTTCTGATTTGTACGCTGTTGCAGTAATAATTTCAGAACCTCCATTTACAGTTTCAATACCATCACTTGCAAAATTTCTTCTTTCTATAGCACTGTTTTCCCAGTAGTTTTTTTGACTAACGGCTCCAACTAAGGCTTCAATTTTATGCTTTTGAATTTTTTTGTTATACTTTAATGTATTTTCAAAAATATAATATGAAGAATGATCGCTGTTTCGTACACCTCTACCTTTTAAAGCTCTACCATAACTAGTTCTGTACGGATCTAAGAAATAGTCGTAAATACCGTTACTTTCATCAATTCCATAGTTTGATCTAAAAGTAAAATCTTTTAAAAAGCCAATTTCTAAATACACATTTCCAAGAAATCTACTGTTGTTATATCCTCTTTCGCTACCGTCAGTACTTGCAATTGGATTTTCCCAGTTTTGAAAAGGGTTGCTTGTAAACGTTCCGTCGTTATTGTAAATTCCAATAATGCTTGGTGTGTTTAAAGCACCTAATAAAACACCACCAGAATTTACACTTGAATTGTCGTTAATATCAACATCTGAATATTTAGAGTAGGCAACTCTTGTTCCAATTTTTAGCCAGTCGTTTACTTTTTGGTCTAAATTAATTTTAAAGTTGGCTCTATCCATTTCTGAACTTCTTACAGCTCCAACCTGCTTAATGTAACCACCTGATAAATAGTAATTGGTATTGTTACTTTTACCACTCATAGAAACT
>CBDUAL010000025.1:0-17871 GCA_965365125.1 uncultured Lutibacter sp. | reverse complement strand
ATAAAATTTATGATTGAAACAGTGTTTTTGGATTATTGATGCTTTATTTTCTTACAAAATAAAGGTTTATTTCAAAAGAAAATAGGCTTGGGTATTTTTTATGTTAGGAAAATATTTTTGTAAAATTTGAATTATTTCTTAAAAAATAAAGCTACCATTTTTCAATGGTAGTTTTATTTTTCTATTCTTAAATAGCTAATTTCCCCAATACGATTTTTATTTGTTAGTAATAAAATGGAAATTTAGTAGATAATTAATTATCACGCAATACTCAATTTGAGTATTTTTAAAAGATACCTATATTACTTTTAAAGTAACTATGCAGTTCACCTGTTGAAGTAAGATTGAATTTTTTTAAGATATTTCTCCTGTGCGTATCAACAGTGTGTTTGCTAATATGGAGCTTTTCTGAAATTTCTATACTACTGTTTTTAAGTAATAATAGTCGTATAATATCTCGTTCACGATTGCTTACTGCTGCTAATAAATTTTTATTTGATAAGTTGGAAAAAAATAGCGTTTCATATTCATTGTTTTCATTTAAATACTTAGCTGTGGCACAAATATCCATTTTAATGCGCTTATCTAGAACTGTATAATGAGCCAATCCTATAATAGGTTTGTTGGTATCATCAAATTGTAAAGGTGTTGTATTTTGAACAATATTCATATACGCTCCCTTTCCATCTTTTATACGGTAATTCCAAGTATAACTCATTCTATTTCTTTTTTCTTGACTCAATTCATTCATGGTAAAATCCATTAAAGATTTTAGTGTTTGAATCCAAGGACCAATATCATCAGGGTGAAATAATGACCAAAAGTAGTTCATTCCGCCTTCTATCATTTCTTTATTTTTAATTCCGGTGCACGAAGTGAAATTTTTACTAACGTACTCAAAAGCTTGAGTTACGGTATTTGTAATGCAGAAAAAGGTAGTATTATAAGGATAAAAAAAATCTAACTCAATTAATTTTTTAATATGTTCTTCAAGTTCTATTCCCTGATAAGTTTCAAAAATTTCTTTGTAAATGGTATTTATAGCGTTATTTGTCAATTAGTTTTTTGTTTATTTCTCTAAATATATTTAAATATTCAACATAAACCATAACTAATAGTGTAATTTTTTAAGATATTAAGAGATAAAAGAGTCTTTTGAAGAAGGAAATATAATTAATCTATAGTAAATACCTTTCCTTCTTCAGCCAATAAAGTATTTTTAAAAATAGGTGTTGCTTCATTCAAAAATGCTTCTTTATTTTTATAGCGACCACTGTAATGCCCAATAATTAATTGTTTAACAGTTGCTTCTTTTGCAATTTTTGAAGCTTGTTCAGCTGTTGAATGCATTGTAGTAGTGGCTAGGTTTTCCTTGTCTTTTAAGAATGTAGCTTCATGATATAAACAAGTTGCATTTTTTAGTTGTGGAACAATTTCAGGAAAATAACGAGTATCACTACAAAAAGCATAACTTTTTGGAGGGGTAGGATCTAAAGTTAAGGTGTTGTTTTTTAGAAGGGTTCCATTTTTCAATTTAAAATCTCTACCATTTTTTAAATTTTGATAATCACAAGTTTCAATTTCTGAGTATTGTAACACCTTAGTCATATTTAATTTACGTTCGCCTAATTTTTCTTTAAATAAGAAACCATTGGTATAAATTCTATGATTTAAAGGAATTGTATGAACTTCAACAGTTGCATCTTCAAAAATAAGTTCGGGTTTATTAGATGATAGTTCGTGAAATAATAAAGGGTAATGCGTCCAGGAATTTGAGAGTTTTAATTGTAAAGTAATAATTTCTTTAATGCCTTTTGGACCATACACATGCAATTCATTTTCACGATTTAAGAGTCTGAATGTAGCAATTAATCCTACCAAACCAAAAAAATGGTCACCGTGTAAATGAGATATAAAAATGTGTTTAATTTTTGAAAACTTAATACTATATTTTCGTAATTGAACTTGAGTACCTTCACCACAATCTATTAAAAAATGGTGGTTTTTTATTTCTAAAAACTGCGAAGTTGGGTGTGCGTTTACCCTAGGTGTTGCAGAATGGCAGCCTAAAACTGTAAGTTTTAAACTCATTTAATAACCAATCTTTTTGAAATAACTTCAGTTTCACTTTGTAAGGTATAAATATACATTCCTTTTGATATATTATTGCGTTCAAAATAAATGGTGTTTATTCCAGTTTTACTGTTCACCTGTTCTTGAAAAACAATTTTTCCTAATAAACTTTTTATAGAAAAATTTATGAATTGGTTTTTTGAAGACTTAAAAGTTATTCGAGTATTTGTAACTAATGGATTTGGAGATGCTGAAACTAATGTTAAAGTAATTGAAGGTTCACTATTTTTAATAACCGTGGTGCTTCTGTTATTTTGCTGCGCAAAACCAAAAGTAAAAAGGAATAAAAAGGTTAATAAAAGTAATTTTTTCATCAATAAGTTTTTGTGTTTTAAAATCCTAAATCCCGTTCAATCGCATCCATTTCTAATATGTCTACAGCTTCAGTAAATGTTGGTGTTACATTAATTTCATCTGGAATGTCATCAATATCAATATCTTGACAAATAATAACAAAACTTGTGCCATTTTCTCTGTGAGTGGTGCTTATATCCAAAAATAGTAATAAATCTTGAATTTTCGTGTTAATTTTTTCAGAAAAATCGAGCACTAAATGTTCGTTTTTAAATTCTGAGTACCGATCCATAAAACTTGTAAAGAAGTCTTTAGCAGAGTCTTGCTCAGGTTTTAGTTGCGTGTATTTTTTTGTTTTAGTAATATGCATTGGTTATTATCTTTGAATTTGTTCAGCTAATAAATAAATTACAGCCATTCTAACAGCAACACCATTTTCAACTTGATTTAGTATGATTGATTGATCTGAATTAGCAACCTCACTAGTAATTTCAACACCCCTGTTTATAGGTCCAGGATGCATAATTACAATTTTTTTAGATAATGAATCTAAGAGTGGTTTGTTGATTCCAAAAAGTTGCGCATACTCTCTTGTTGATGGGAAATAATTTATTGCCATGCGTTCATTTTGAACTCTTAAAACATTGGCAACATCACACCATTCCAGTGCTTTTTTAATATTGTATTCAACACCAACACCCAGACTTTCAATATATTTTGGTATTAAGGTTTTTGGCCCGCAAACCTTAACTTCGGCACCTTGTAATTTTAAAGCGTAAATATTTGAAAGTGCTACACGTGAGTGTAAAATATCACCCACAATTACCACCTTTTTACCTGTTACACTTCCTAGTCTTTCACGAATAGAGTACGAGTCTAATAATGCCTGTGTTGGATGTTCGTGTGTTCCGTCGCCAGCATTCACAATACGTGCATTTACGTGTTTCGATAAAAAATCACAAGCTCCAACATTGGGGTGGCGCATCACAATTAAATCAACTTTCATTGATAAAATATTGTTAGCAGTATCAATTAATGTTTCTCCTTTTTTTACAGAAGATTGACTGGCAGAAAAATTAATAATATCAGCTGATAAACGTTTTTCAGCCAATTCAAAAGAAAGTTTTGTTCGGGTACTATTTTCAAAAAATAAATTGGCAATAGTAATATCGCGAAGCGAGGGAACTTTTTTAATTGGTCTGTTAATCACTTCTTTAAAGTGATCGGCTGTTTTAAAAATTAAATCAATATCAGACTTATTTATATGCTTAATTCCTAATAAATGTTTTACGCTTAACTGACTCATCTACTTAATTATTTATAATATATACGGTATCTTCACCATCTTTATCTTTCCAATTTACGGTAACTCTTTCTTGGTTAATCACATCAACCTGTCTACCTCTGTAATCTGGCTGAATAGGTAGGTGACGGCTAAACCTTCGATCAATTAGTACTAATAGTTCAATATCAGCAGGTCTTCCAAATGATTGAATTGCAGTTAATGCCGCACGAATACTTCTTCCTGAAAAGAGCACATCATCAATAAAAACAACATTTTTATCTTCAACAATAAAATTAATAGTTGTTTTATTGGCACCTAATGGTGCTTCACGTCGTCTAAAGTCATCTCTATAAAAAGTGATATCTAGTTGTCCAAATTCTATTTTCGGAATGTTGTAGTCGTTCTCTAATATAGCAACTAAGCGTTCAGCTAAAAAAGTACCTCTTGGCTGAATTCCAATAAGTACTGTGTTCTCAAAATTATGATGATTTTCAATTAACTGACAAGCCAATCGATGTAAAATAATATCAATTTCTTTTGAGTTAAGAAGTGTTTTTTTACCCATGGTAGTACCAAACATTGTTTGGAATACAAATATAAAGCATTTTGTTAATTAATATGTTAAAAACATTTAGAACTTATTTTAAAAATTGAGAGATGTTCTTGTACTTTTATACTCGTAGTAATTATTCAATTACATTTATGTCTTTAACTCCAAACGAAAATAACATACCGCTTACAAAATTCGAATCAATGCTTAAAACAAATAGCGTTTATTTTTTTGATTCTGTTGAATTTGAGGAAATTATACATTATTATATTGATTCGGGTAAAAATACGTTGGCTAAAAAGGCAATTAAACTAGGTCTTACACAGCATCCAAACTCAATTATTTTAAAATTATTACAAGCCGAATTATTGATTTTTGATGATGAATTTGAAAACGCTGGAATATTATTGAGAGAAATTCAAGCCATTGAACCAACCAATGATGAGGTGTATGTGCAACAAGCAAGTATTTTTTCAAAACGAGACAACCATAAAAAAGCCATTGATTTATTAAAAATTGCATTGGAATATACCGATGAAAAAGCAGATGTGTTGGCTATGATTGGTATGGAATATTTGTTTCTTGATGATTTTGATGAAGCACGGTTGAATTTTGCAAAATGTTTAGAAGTAGATTTTGAAGATTATTCCTCTCTATATAATGTGGTGTACTGTTTTGATATGGAAAGTAAACATGAAGAAGCAGTTGATTATTTAAATAAATATATAGACAAAGATCCATATAGTGAAGTTGCTTGGCATCAATTAGGAAGGCAATATTTTATTTTAGAACAATACGAAGAAGCTGCAAGAGCTTTTGATTACGCAATTATTATTGATGAGTATTTTGTTGGTGCTTATTTAGAAAAGGCAAAAACCTTAGAAAAACTAAATCAATTTGAAGACGCTATTGAGAATTACAAAGCAACCTTAGAATTAGATGATGCTACAGCCTTTGTGTTTTTAAGAATTGGGGAATGTTACGAGAAATTGGAAATGTTTAATTTGGCCATTCAATTCTACAAGAAAGCGGTACACGAAGACCCTTTGTTAGATAAAGCTTGGATTGTTTTAACAAATTTAGTTTTAAAGCAAAAAAAATACAATAAGGCTTTATTTTATGTAAACAAAGCAATTGAAATTGACGAAAATAACACCTTGTATTGGCGTAAATATGCTGAAATTAATTTGAAATTGAATTATTTTGAAGAAGCTATAGAAGCTTTTCAGCGCTGTATAATTTTACAAGATTTTGATATTGAAATTTGGGTAGGTTTGGCTGATGTACTATGCTTTTTAGGAGATTATGAAGATGCTTTAACAAACTTGTTAAAAGCAAAAGCATATTTTAACGACTTTGCTGAAATAGATTATAGATTAAGTGGTTTGTATTTTAAATTTAAAAATTTTGAAAAAGGGGCATTTTATTTAAAACAAGCTTTGGCAATAGATTTTGAATACCAAACAATATTTAAAGAATTGTTTATAGAAGTATATCAAATGCAAAGTGTGCAGGATATAATAAATGAATTCAAAAAAACTTCCTCATAAAAATGCTACATTTGTCTGACTAATTTTACAGACATATGCAATCAAGAAAATTAATAGATTACGTAATTATTTCATTAAAAGGAATGGCAATGGGAGCAGCAGATGTTGTGCCCGGAGTTTCTGGAGGAACAATTGCTTTTATTTCTGGTATTTATGAAGAATTACTAACTTCAATAAGTTCAGTAAATTTCACTACGCTAAAAGTATTAAAAAACCATGGGCTTAGGGCTGCTTGGAGAGCGGTAAACGGGAATTTTTTATTTTCATTAATAGTCGGTATTTTTATTAGTATTTTATCATTAGCTAAGTTAATATCTTGGTTGTTAGAGAATAAACCTATTTTAGTTTGGTCGTTCTTTTTTGGTTTGGTATTGGCAAGTATCTTATACATTGGAAAGCAAATTACCCGTTGGAATATTTTAACAATTGTATTTTTGTTAGTTGGAGCCGTTGTAGCCTATTATATTACAACCTTAGAACCGTTGGTATCAGCAAATTCATCACCTTTATTTATATTTTTAGCGGGGTCAATTGCAATTTGTGCAATGATTTTACCAGGTATTTCGGGCTCTTTTATATTGGTGCTTTTGGGTGCTTATAAACCAGTTTTAGATGCTATACACGACAAGGATCTAAAAATGTTAGGATTTCTAGCTGCTGGAGCTATAGTAGGTTTGTTATCCTTTTCAAAAGTTTTAAAGTGGTTGTTTGCGCATTATAAAAATTTAACATTGGCAGTGCTAACAGGTTTTATTTTAGGTTCTTTAAATAAAATTTGGCCTTGGAAAGAAACGCTCACTTGGCGCATAAATTCACACGGAGAAAATGTTCCCTTTAATGAACAAAGTATTTCTCCATTTTCATTTGATGGAAATCCACAATTAATGGCTGCAATACTATTAAGTATTGTAGGTTTTGCTGTAATTATAGTGTTAGAAAAAATAGCAAATCTTTCAAATAAATAAAAATCAATGTCAAAAGAACGGAATTTATTAGATAAATTTTTCCTTTTTATAAAAGGCCTTTCTATGGGAGCTGCAAACAAAGTTCCTGGAGTATCTGGAGGTACCGTTTCTTTTGTTTTAGGTTTTTATGAAGAGATGATTTATTCCTTCAAAAAAATAAATTACAAGGCTTTTTTATTGATAATTAATGGAAGATTTAAGAGTTTTTACAACTATGTAAACGGTACTTTTTTAATACTTGTTTTTGGAGGAAGTCTGTTTAGTTACTTTTCAATTTCTTTGGTACTCGATTATTTGTTAAACAATTACGAACTGTATGTGTGGAGTTCGTTTTTCGGAATGATTTTGGGCTCAATTTACTATATTTCAAAAGATTTTAATGATTGGCGTATTCAAAATATTATTTCATTAATTATTGGAGTTTCTTTAGGTTTGGCTATAAGTTTTATGAGTCCGGCAAAAGAGAATGACAACCTTTGGTTTGTTTTTATTTGCGGTATAATAGGTGTTTCAGGAATGACTTTACCCGGCTTATCAGGGTCTTTTATTTTAATATTATTAGGGAATTATGTGCTTTTATTGGTTGATTCTGTAACGGTTTTATTGCAAACATTTACACAAGTAGTTACGGGAGATTTTAGTTTTATAGACAATGTAGAACAAGTACGTTATTTAAAAATAATAGCAACATTTACTGCAGGTTCAGCGTTTGGTTTGGTGGTTATATCTCATATTTTAGGATATGTTTTAAAAAGATGGCATCAAGTTGTAACCGCCTCAATAATTGGTTTTATAGCAGGTTCCTTGGGTATAGTTTGGCCTTGGAAAAAAGAAATTCATAAAATGGAAAACGGTAAAGCATTGTTAGATGCTAGGGGAAATAACATTATTGAAAATTATACACGTTATTTTCCAGACTTTACGCAAAATGAAACTTGGATTGCGCTATTTTTTATAGTAGCTGGTTTAGGAATTATTTTGTTGTTAGATACATACGGTACAGAACGAAAAGAATATATAGATGAGTAATAGAACTAAATTTGGCTTATTAGGAAAAAATATTTCCTATTCATTTTCCAGAAAATATTTTTCTGTAAAATTTGAAAAACTAGGATTGAAAGATTATAAGTACGGTAATTTTGATATTCCTGAAATTGAAGAATTTCCATTTTTGTTATACCATAGAGAGCATGAGTACAGAGGCATAAATGTTACAATACCTTATAAAGAAGCTGTAATGCGCTATTTGGACGCTATTGATGAAGACGCAAAAAAAATTGGAGCTGTAAACACCATTAAAGTAACCGATGATAATAAATTAGTAGGGTATAATACAGATTATTATGGGTTTCAAAAATCTATAGAACCATTTATTAAAGAGCATCATAAGAATGCACTAATTTTAGGGACTGGTGGTGCATCAAAAGCAATTGCGTATGCTTTAAAAAAAATGAATATTGACTATAAATTTGTTTCAAGAAAAGTTGATGAAAACATGTTTTTATATTCAGCATTAAATGAAGAAATTTTAGAAAAGCACACCATAGTTGTTAATTGTACACCTATTGGAACGCATCCAAATGTTGATGAATGCCCAAATATTCCGTTTCAATTTATAACCAACAAACATTTGTTTTTCGATTTAATTTACAATCCTGAAGAAACTAAATTTTTAATTGAAGCAAAAAAGCGTGGAGCAACAATTAAAAATGGTTATGAAATGCTTGAGTTGCAAGCAGAAAAGTCATGGGAAATATGGAATTCTTAAAAAGTATTTTATAATTTCACGCAACTTTTATTAATTTTTATCATCTAATAAAGAAATAGAATTAGCATAAAATAAATGGCTAATTTCAATTGATTTTTAACGAACCTTAAACATTCTAATATGTTAGACCAAGAGCATAAATTACCAATGGAAGATCGTATTTCATCTTCTGAAGAAGTGAAAATTACTACTGATAATTCTGAATTAAAAGAAGAAATAAAGAAAATTGAGGCACCTGCTGAAGTTAAAAAAATAGCAACTACTGAAATAAAGTTACTAGAAAACAAAGCAATTGAAGAAATTGAAGATAAAATTGCAGAAAGTTCGGAAAAAGTAGAACACGCTTCAATTGAATTGATTGATTACAGCAAATTTAGTTTAGAAGAATTAGTAGCTGAATTAGGTAAATTAATTCACGGTAACGAGGTTCAAAGTATCAATACAAATGTAAATAACATTAAAACTATTTTTAATGTTGAATTTGGAAAGTTATTAAAGCAAGAAAAAGAAAAGTTTTTAGCAGAAGGTGGTAATGTTGTTGATTTTCAATATAGTAACCCCTTAAAATCTACTTATAATAGTTATTTGTACGATTATAAAGTGAAGCGAAATGAGTTTTTTTCGAATCAAGAAAAGCAATTAAATGATAATTTAGAAGCTAAACTTGAGATTATTGAAGATTTAAAAAGGTTAGTAGATAACTCTGATGATGGTGGAGTTATGTACAAAAACTTCAAAGAAATTCAAACAAAATGGCAACAAACAGGACCCGTTCCAAGAGCAAAATACAATGATATTTGGAGAACATACCATCACCATGTTGAGCGTTTTTACGATTTATTACACATAAGTAATGATTTACGTGAACTAGATTTTAAACATAATTTAGAAGAAAAGCTAAAATTAGTTGCACAAGCTGAAATATTGGCTGATTCTGAAGATATTAACCAAGCATTTAAAGAATTGCAAGTGTTGCATAAACTTTGGAAAGAAGAAGTTGGCCCAGTAGCTAGAGAATATAGGGATGAGGTTTGGGAACGTTTTAGCGCTGCAACAAAAAAAGTACATGACAAACGTCATGATTTTTTCAAGGATTTGAAGTCTAAATACGAGGAGAATATCGATAAAAAATTAGCAGTAATCACTGAAATTGAAGCAATTGATACTTCAAAAAATACCTCAAGAAACGATTGGCAAAAAAGCATCAATGAAATAGAAGCTTTAAGAGCTAAGTTTTTTGCCGTTGGTCAAGTTCCAAGAGGAAAAAGTGATAAAATTTGGGCTAAATTTAAAGATGCCACTAAAAATTTCAATAATGAAAAAAACAGGTTTTTTAAAAACGTAAAGAAAGATCATTTAGAAAACTTAAATAAAAAGAAACTTCTTATTGAGCAAGCAATAGCTTTAAAAGACAGTGATGACTGGGATTCAGCAACAGAAGTGATGAAGAAAATTCAAAATGATTGGAAGAAAATTGGACATGTGCCAAGAAAATATTCTGATAAACTTTGGAAAGAATTTAAAGATGCCTGTAATCATTATTTTGATAGATTACATAAAAATCAAGAAGAAGGAAATCAACTTGAATTAGGCGTTTTTATAAAAAAGAAAGCGTTGTTAAAAACAATCAAAGAGCAGTTTGAAACCGAAAAAACAATGACGTTAGATAAGTTAAATACGTATATTTCGGAATGGAGAGAGTTAGGTAGAGTTCCTTATGATATGAGACATATTGAAGTAAAATTCAATAAACTATTGGATAAAATTGTTAGTAATAGCGATATTGATGAAAGTGAAATGGAAATGATTAAATTCACTAATTTGATAAATAGTTATCTTGAACAAAAAAATTATAGAAAATTAGATTCAGAGCAATTATTTGTTAGAAAAAAGATGGATGAGTCTGTTCGTGAAATCCAACAATTAGAAAATAATATAGGCTTTATTTCAAACGTAAGTGATGATAATCCGCTGGTTAAAAAAGTACACGAACAAATAAATACTATTAAAGATAAATTAACAACCTGGAAAACCAAACTTCAATACCTAAGAGAATTAGAGTATTAAATAAAAGAAAGCCTGCTAATGCAGGCTTTTTTATTTAAAAGAGATAGTTTTATAAAATATTACAGCAATGTTTTAAACAGAATAGGGTGAGAAATGTGTTATAAAAATTACGTTAAAAAAGGCTTAGTGTTTTGATTATCTAGAATTGATTGCTAATTTGCGGCTTTAAAACCCCTTAGCCCTCATTGAAAAAAGATATAAAATACACAACAGTTGTTCTTCTATTACTTTTAAGTAGTTTTATTTTAGTTACCAAGTATAATTCTTTAGTAGGTAATAAAGATTTTCCACAAGTAGAAAATGAAACAATAGTAGAAGAGTCATTAAAAACTTTAGTAGAACGATTTTCAGAAACAGAAACAAAAAAAGTTAGTCATAAATTAGATTCGTTATTGCAAAGAATTAATAAAAGACATGATTTTCATGGGGCATTATTAGTAGCAAAAAACGGTAAAATTTTATATGAAAATCAAATAGGGTATGCCGACTTTAAAAAGAAAGCGCCATTAAATGCGGCCTCGTTGTTTCAACTAGCTTCAGTAAGCAAGCAATTTACAGCGGCAGCAATTATGTTGTTGTGCGAACGAAACCAATTACAACTTACAGATACGGTAAACAAATATTTTCCAAATTTTCCGTATAAGAATGTAACCATTAAAAACTTGTTAAATCACACTGCCGGATTACCTAAATATTTTTGGGTTGCTGAACATAAATGGCAGCAAGAAAAGGCTCCAACAAATAGCGAAATGATGGAGTTATTAGCTACAAGTAATGTGCAACGATATTTTAAGCCTGGCCGCAATTTTGATTATTCAAACACTGGTTATTTTGTATTGGCTTCCATTGTAGAAAAAGTATCGGGAACTACTTTTAGCGCATTTGTAAAAATGAATATATTTGATCCACTTGATATGAACAATTCTTTTGTGTACAGTTATGAAAATGACAGTATTAAAAGGAATCAATTAACGGGTTATCGGTTGTATAGAGGTTGGAGGCACTTAAAAATTAAGAGTACTGTAAATGATGCTGTTGTAGGAGATAAAAATGTGTATGCCACTAGTGAAGATTTATTTAAGTGGACTGTTGGGCTGAATAGTGGAAAGCTACTTTCCAAAGAATCTTTAGAATTGATGTATTCAAAAGGAGAAACTATTTATGGTAGAAAAATTCCTTATGGATTTGGATTTAGAATTAATTCAAAAAATGAAAATACCATTTATCATCACGGAAAATGGAATGGCTTTAGCACGGGTTTAACGCAATACCCTGAAGATAATTTAGTAGTTATTGTTTTAGAACACACAAGTTACAATGCTATGACTTCTTTAAATAAAAAAGTAAAGAAAATTGTATCTGAAAATTTTGGAGTCTAAAATTGTTTACTTCAAATTAATTTAAAACGCCAGGTTTATTTAACAAAGTAACTTTTTAAGGAGCTCTTTAATACATTCTTTTTTTAAATGAAAAAAAAATGTTATTTTTAAGGTTAGCAAATTTGTTTTTGAATGAAACTAGCCAAATTTTACACTTATTTTTCTTAGCCTGTTCAGTTAATCATTTAAAATACTGATTTTAAACGCGTTTCAATGAAAATAGAGAAAAACGAATTAAAAAGTGAATACACTAATGATGATAAAATATTTAAAGAAATATTTTACGGTTTAACTACAGCATTTGCATTGTGTGAACTCCTTTTTGATAAAACAGGAAAACCAATAGATTATCGTTTTATTAAACTAAATGCTGCATTTGAAAAATACACAGGGTTAAAAACTAACCAAACAATTGGCAAAACGGTTCGTGAAATTTATCATGATATTGAACAGTCTTGTATTGATAAATACAGCGATGTTGTTCTTCATAAAAAAACCGTTCAATTTGTTGATTACAATCACAATACAAAAAAACACTTCAAAGTAAATGCTTTTTCTCCTTCAGAAAATAAATTTGTAATTACTTTGGAAGATATTACAAATGAACAAAGGTTAGAAGATAAACTCAAAAAACAGAATAGTTTTCAAGACTCTTTACTTAGGTCCTTTTCAGACATAATTTATATCTACGATATTCAACAAAAGAAAAACATTTATGTAAACAATCCTATTGAACATATTCTTGGTTATACACCAAAGGAAATAAAGAATATTCCAAATGTTATTTCATCTCTGATGCATCCGGGTGATTTTATAAATTATTGTAAGCATATAATTCCGAGATATCACACAGCAGCCGATGATGATTTAATTGACCATGAATTTCGAATGAAATCTAAAAATGGCGGTTGGGTTTGGTTATATTCAAGAGAATCCATTCATAAAAGAGATGCAAATGGCATTCCGCTACAAATTTTCGGACTTATTATTGATATCACAGAAAAGAAACAGCTAGAGAATAAGCTAGAAAAAACAAGAATACTTTTAAAAGATACTGGTGAGTTAGGTAAAATTGGTGGTTGGGAATTAGACTTAATTACAGGAGAAACATATTTAACAGAAGAAACTTACAAGCTTTATGAGTTGTCTTTAAATACAAAGTTATCAATTGAAGATGGTATAAAATTTTATCCACTTAAGAACCGACCAATTATTAGAAATTTAGTGAATAAAGCTATTGAAAAAGGAGAGTCTTATGAGTTTGAATCCCCATTTACTACAGTTACAGGGAAAAGTATTTATATCAGAACTCAAGGTAAAGTACATTTTGAAGAAGGAAAGCCAGTGCGTTTGTATGGAACAATTCAGGATATTACTGAGAGTAAAAAATTATTAACTGAAACTAAAAAATTAACAACAGCCGTAGAACAAAGTCCGAATTCAATTCTTATAACAGATTTAAAAGGGAATATTGAATATACCAATCCTAAATTTACCGAAATTACGGGGTATTCAGCTGAAGAGGTGCTGGGTAAAAATCCACGAATTTTAAACTCAGGAAATGAAATTAAAGCATATTATTCCAACTTGTGGGAAACTATTTTAGCAGGGAATGTATGGACAGGTGAACTGGAAAACAAAACAAAAAGCGGGTTGCTATTTTGGGAAGAAGCAAGTATAACACCTATAAAAAATGAAGATGGAGAACCTGTAAATTATTTGGCAATAAAAAAAGATATTACAACGTTAAAAGAAGTTTCAGTAAAATTAAAAAAACAAAATAAGGAACTACTTCAATTAGGTAGTGAATTGTCTATAAAAAATAACTTGCTCATTGAAAGTAAAAATAAATTCCAAAATTTATTTGAGAAAAGTCCGGTTTCAATTTGGGAACAAGATTTCTCAGAAGTTATGGTACTTTTAAATAAAAAGAAGGCAGAAGTTAAAGATTTAACGGCGTATATAAATGACAATTTTTCGTTTATTAAAGAATGTGTTTCTAAAATTAAAATATTAAATGTAAACGAGAAAACACTCGATTTAATAGGTGTTAAAAACGTTGAAGAGTTAACAAAACATATTAGAAAAACAAATACTGAAAAAGCATTTTCTACAATAAAAGATGAATTATTATCTATTGCCTCAGGTAAAAAAGACTTTTTTAGTGAAACCGAATTTATAAAAACAGACGGTTCTACGATTTATGTAATTATACGTTCTACCATGCTTAATGAATTTGGTAAAAATATTGCTTCAATAGTTGATATTACAGCCCGAAAAAAAACAGAAGAAGACTTAATTAAAGCTAAAGAAAAAGCTGAAGAAAGTGACATGTTAAAAACAGAGTTTATTAATAATATGTCACATGAAATTAGAACCCCAATGAATGGTATTTTAGGGTTTTCAGACTTATTAAGTAATACAAATTTAACAACTCAAAAACGCAGTAATTTTATTAGAATAATTCAAAGTAGTGGGCACCAATTATTACATATTATAGATGATATTTTGGAAATTTCTCAATTAGGAACCAAGCAGGTAAAAGTTCAGGAAACACAAGTTTGTTTAAATGATGTTTTAATGGAGTTGTTTTCAATTTTTGAAAGAAAAGCTAAAGAAACAGCTATACCATTGTATTTTAAAAAAACGCTATCAGATGCGCAAAGTACTATTTTAACAGACAAGTTGAAATTGAATAAAGTATTAGGAAACTTACTTGAAAATGCATTAAAATATACAAATGAAGGTTTTGTAGAGTTTGGGTATACTCTTATTGATAATACAATTGAATTGTTTGTAAAAGATACAGGTATTGGAATAAATAAAAAAAATCATACTAAGATTTTTGAACGTTTTGCTCAAGAAGAAAAAAAATTATCAAGTAAAACAGGAGGGCTAGGTTTAGGCTTATCTATTGCTAAAGAAAATACCGAATTATTAGGTGGTAACATGCGATTGCAGTCTGAAAAAAATGAAGGCGCTACTTTTTTTGTTACAATTCCGTACAAGCCAGTATTTAAACCGGATACTCTTAAAGATGCTGTTGAAGCTACAGACCACACGAGTGTTATTTTAATAGTAGAAGATGAAGAAGTTAATTTTTTATACTTAGATACTTTATTAAAAGATTTAATACCTAGTGATTGTGAAATTCTTCATGCTAAAAATGGGTATGATGCCGTTGAGGCTTGTAAATTAAATAAAGACATAAATTTAGTTTTTATGGATTTAAAAATGCCAGTATTAAACGGTTATGAGGCAACAAAACAAATTAAACAGATCTCTCCAAGTTTAATAATAATAGCTCAAACTGCGTATGTTACAAAAAACGAGCATGACCAAGCTATTTCTGCAGGGTGTGAAGCTGTTATTTCAAAACCAATAACAAGTGAAATTGTTCAATCAATTCTTCAAAAATATTTTAATAAAATAAAACCACAAGCCTAAAATAATCAGTAGGTTAGGTTGGTTTTTATTATGAAATAATTTATAAAAAGGTTATATTTATACTATAATTTTTAGCGTGTTAAGTTTGTAATGTTACTTTCTTTAGATGCTTTTGTTGCCTGTTTTAGGCAATGGTAGATGTAATTGTTTCATGAAAAAATTAAGCTGTAATGAAATTTATAGATTATTATAAAATATTAGGGATTGAAAAAAAAGCTTCAGAAAGCGATATTAAAAAAGCATATCGAAAATTAGCTCGTAAATACCATCCAGATTTAAATCCGAACGATAAGGAAGCCGAGGCTAAGTTTAAAGAAATTAATGAAGCCAATGAGGTATTAAGCAATCCTGAGAATCGTAAAAAATACGATAAATATGGAAAAGATTGGGAACATGCAGAAGCGTATGAGAAAGCCAATCAGCAGCAACAAAAATACAGAAGTTCGCATCAAGGTCGTTCACAAAATTATTCCGAAGAAGATTTTTCAGATTTCTTTAGCTCTATGTTTGGTGGTGGAGGTGCTCCTTTCGGCGGATCATCAAGAGGAAGAAGCGTAAAATATAAGGGACAAGATTACAATGCAGAGTTGCATTTAAATTTGAATGATGTTTATAAAACGCACAAGCGCACTTTAACGGTGAATGGTAAAAACATTCGGTTAACAATACCTGCTGGAGTTGAAAACGGGCAAGTAATAAGAATTAAGGGGCACGGAGGTGAAGGTAGAAATAAGGGTCCAAAAGGCGATTTACTAATTAAATTCACCATTGCAAATCATACCAACTTTAAACGTGATAAAAGCAATTTATATACTACAGTTCCAATAGATTTTTACACCGCAGTTTTGGGAGGAGAAGTTGTTGTAAATACGTTTGAAGGAAAAGTGAAACTAAATGTAAAACCAGGAACTCAGAACGGAACGAAAGTAAAATTAAAAGGAAAAGGTTTTCCTGTTTATAAAAAAGAAGGTACATACGGAGATTTATATATTTCTTATGAAGTAAAAATACCCATAAACCTCAGTGAAAAGGAAAAAGAATTATTTGAAGAATTAGCAAAACTAAGATAGATATGGAAGGGCAAGATTTTATTTCAATAGTGCAATTGTGCAATCATTATAAAGTTGAAGTTTCATTTTTTCAGCAGTTAGAAGAAGAAGGTTTGGTAGAAATAACCACTATAGAACAAACCAAATGTTTACATCAAAATTTAATTAATGATGTTGATAAAATGATACGTATTCATCAAGAATTAAACATTAATATTGAAGGGATTGATGTGGTTTTTAACCTGTTGAAAAAAATGAATGCACTTGAATCTCAAATGAATGCGCTTCAAAATAGATTGAGTTTGTATGAAACGAATACTCATTAATTACGGTATTAAAATGAGTAGTTCAATAAAATTAGATTTTAATAAAGATCTTCTTTTTATATAAAATATACGTTAAAAACCAGAAAAAGATAATATGCGCAATTGCAAATAAAAGAGATCCATTCATATTGCCAGCTAACGGAACAAATAGGTTTGTGTATAAATAATTGTAACCGCTTAAAACTTCACCAGACGTTGTAGGTATTTGTACTAAATTGATAATTGCAGATACATAAATTCCCGAAAATAAATAAATAGCTAGTGGATTTGTACCAAAATGAATAAAAGGTGTAGCCCATTTTTTTAAACCTTTAACATCTATAAACCAAAGTAAGGCAGCTAAAAAAACCATAGCCAAACCTGCGGTATATAATACATACGAACTAGTCCAAAGTGCTTTGTTAATTGGGAATACAAACCCCCAAATCCATCCCGTAAAAGTAACAAGCGCTCCAATAGAAAGTAGTTTTTTAATTACGTTAATGGTGTTGGAAGAAATAGCTATAAATCTTCCTGTAAAATAACCCATTAATAAGGTGCCAACGGATGGTAAAGCAGAGAGTAAACCTTCAGGATCAAACGGAATTCCAAATCCGCTATATAAATGATTTTCACCAAATAAAAGCACATCAATTTTACGAACTAAATTTGTTGAAAGTTCGTAAGGACCTTCTGAAACTCCTAAATAAAGTAAGCCCCAATAACTGATTAATATTCCAATAAAAATAATGAATATTGTTTTGTAATTAAATTGCATACACAGCAATGCGCCAATTAAATACGCAATTGCAATACGTTGCAAAACACCTAAATAGCGTAAGTTTTCAAACTCAAAATAAGGGAATCCGTTTAAGAAAACTCCTAACAAAAACATAATCGAAAATCGTTTCAATACTTTGTAAAGAGAGCTTTTTGTAATTCCTTTATCGAATTTTTTGAATGAAAACCACATAGAAACTCCCACAATAAACAAGAAAAATGGGAAAACTAAATCGGTTGGTGTACAACCATTCCATTTAGCGTGTAATAATGGCGGATATACATAACTCCAACTTCCA
>CBDUAL010000024.1:0-18326 GCA_965365125.1 uncultured Lutibacter sp. | reverse complement strand
AGTATCAACCAACGGAATTTTCTTTTCTAATAATTCTGGTGAAAATTGGAAAAAAATAAGTGATGAAGGTTTTTATAGTATTCGAATTTTTGATAAAAACACAGCTTGGTTGTCGGGGCATGAAATAGTAGCAAAAATGAATATTAATTAAGTCGTTTTATGAATCGTTTTTTTAGTTTATGCACCCTTCTTTTTGTGCTTATAAGTTGCTCAAAACCTTCAGAATTGAGTAAAGAGTTTAATTGTAAAAGTGTTCATATCAAAAGTGTAACACAAATATTAGACTTTAATAAAAACTTTAAGATAAGTATTCCAAATACTTGGAAAACAAAGTTGTATTATGATAATTTTTCTTCTGAAATTTTTGCTGCAGATACAATAAAACAATTTTCAGAAACATATATATTAAGTGTCTCCTATAATTTAGGTGAAGTTAATTTTAATGATGCTTTTTTTAAGCGAAATGATTCTTTAGCAGCTTCAAAAAACCTTAAAATTATTCAGTCGAAAAACATTCAATTTCAATCAAAAGAAAGTTATTATTATTTGTTGAAAGGAATAAAAAATGACTTCACTTATCATCAATTTCAACTAACGGTAAAACTAACAGATAATAGCTTTTTTAACTCGTATATAGATGTTTATGGTGAGGTTGCTGTTGAAGATAGAATTTGTGAAGCAATCGCTATTTTAGATGAGATTGAATTTTTACAATAATTTAAGAGGTATACATTGTAAATCCTTAACTGAATGCTTATTTTTGACTAAAATTTAAATAAAATGCAACATATTATAGATCGTTTTGTAAAATACATTACAATTGACACACAATCAGACCCTAACAATCCAGCTTTTCCAAGCACCGAAAAACAATGGGATTTAGCCAAGGTTTTAGTAGATGAATTAAAAGAGATAGGGTTAGAAGATGTTACCTTAGATGATAATTGCTACATTATGGCAACGCTGCCTTCAAATGTAGATTTTGAAGTTCCAACTATTGGATTTATTGCGCATATTGATACAAGTCCAGATTATACAGGCACCAATGTAAAACCACAATTTCATCCAAATTACAACGGAGAAGATATTGTGTTGAACAAAGAAGAAAATATTGTACTATCTCCAAGTTATTTTGAAGACTTATTATTATATAAAGGTCAAACATTAATTACTACAGACGGTACTACGCTTTTAGGAGCTGATGATAAGGCAGGAATTGCAGAAATAGTTTCGGCAATGGAATATTTAATCAAACACCCTGAAATTAAGCACGGAAAAATCAGAATTGGGTTTACACCTGATGAAGAAGTTGGTAAAGGTGCTCATTTATTTGATGTTGATGCTTTTGGTGCTGAATGGGCTTATACGATGGATGGAAGTCAAGTTGGTGAGTTGGAATATGAGAATTTTAATGCAGCTGGTGGTAAAGTAACTATTAATGGTAAAATTGTGCATCCTGGCTACGCTAAAGGGAAAATGATCAATTCTATGACTATTGCTACTGATTTTATTAAAGGTTTGCCTTCAAATGAGGTTCCTGAGCAAACTACAGGCTATGAAGGTTTTTTTCACTTACACTCTATGAATGGTGAAGTTGAAAAAACAGAACTTCAATACATTATTCGTGATCACGATATAGATTTGTTTGAAAAAAGAAAAAAACAATTCCAAGAAGTAGCGGATCAACTAAATAAAGAATTAGGAAGCGATTTAATTGAAGTGGAGATTAAAGATCAATATTTTAATATGCGTGAAAAAATTGAGCCTGTTATGCATATTGTAGACATTGCTGAAGAAGCTATGAAAAAAGTAGGGATTACTCCGCTAATTAAAGCAATTAGAGGCGGTACAGATGGATCTCAACTATCTTACAAAGGTTTGCCTTGTCCTAATATTTTTGCTGGCGGACATAATTTTCATGGTAGATATGAGTATGTTGCGGCAGAATCTTTACAGTTAGCTACTGATGTAATTGTAAATATTGTACAATTAACTGCTGAAAAAGCAAAATAACACCACAATACATACAAAGCCTAGTAGTTTATTTACAACTGCTAGGCTTTGTTATTTCAAAAACCTACTATTTTGAATGTGAAAAAATCAAATATTTAACAACTTGTTAAATGTTGTTATAAAAATGAATTATATTTTAAATACTAAAAGTGTTTTCTACTTTTGAAACTTCTAAAAAAGAACGAATGAATAATCAACAACTACTAGCGCTTACTGAAAAATACGGTAGCCCTTTATATATATACGATGCTAATAAAATTGAATCTCAATACCATCGTATGGTGAATGCCTTTTCATCAGTAAAAAGTTTAAATATAAACTATGCTGTAAAGGCAAATTCAAACATAAATATTTTAAAAGTTCTTAAAAACTTAGATGCAGGTGTTGATTGTGTTTCTATTCAAGAAGTTCTACTGGCTATTGAAGCTGGTTTTGAAGTAAATAAAATATTCTTTACTCCTAGCGGAATTTCTATTGAAGAAATGGAAAAAGCAACAGCTTTGGGTGTTCAAATCACATTAGATAGCTTATCTGTAACAAAGAAATTTGGAGAAAAACATCCAAACATCCCTATTTGTCTTCGTATCAATCCACATGTAATGGCGGGTGGAAATCATAAAATTTCTGTTGGACATATAGATTCTAAATTTGGCATTTCAATTCACCAAATAGAAGATGTGAAGAAAATAATTAGTGAAACTGGTTTAAAAGTAATCGGAATTCACATGCATACAGGTTCTGATATTTACAATATTGAAGCGTTTTTAACTGCTACAGAGATTTTATTGAATACAGTTAAAGAATTTGATACTATTGAGTTTGTTGATTTTGGAAGCGGATTTAAAGTGCCTTATAAAGAAGGAGATATTGAAACTAATATTGAAGAAATGGGAGAAACGTTAAGCAAGCGTTTCAACGATTTTTGTGCTGAATACGGTAAAGATTTAACGCTTATTTTTGAGCCAGGTAAATTTTTAGTGAGTGCCGCTGGAAGTTTATTGGTAAAAGTAAATGTTGTAAAACCAACGCCTAATATTGTGTTTATTGGGGTTGATAGTGGGTTGAATCATTTAATTAGACCTATGATGTACAATGCTTACCACCATATTACAAATATTTCAAATCCTGATGGAAAAGAAAAAATATACGACATTGTAGGTTATATATGTGAAAATGACACTTTTGGATCAAACAGAAGTATTGGTAAAATTTCAGAAAATGATGTTTTATGTATTCACAATGCAGGAGCTTATAGTTTTTCAATGGCTTCAAATTACAATTCAAGGTATAGGCCAGCTGAAGTAATGGTTTATAATGGTGAAGATTATTTGATACGTCAGCGTGAAACTTTTGAGGACCTATTAAGAAACCAAGTAATTATCGATTTATAATATATGTAAAAAACTCCAAGTATAACCTTGGAGTTTTTTGTTATTCATAAAAAGTTCTTTAAAATAATGAGTAGAGTTTCGCAATTGTAGATGTAAATTAATATATCGGTAAAATTAATTTAAAATTGTTGTAGTTTTAAAAAAATAGTTACTTTTGACGTATGCAAATAGCAACAACATCTAAGTTAATTTCTAACGCAAATAATATGCGCAACTTAATTATTGCTACTACTACAGCTACAATTACCCTTTAGGGGTTATTTTCTATTCATATCGTCCGTATATTATATTCATTTTCATAAAAATGAAAATTACAATATCAAAAAAATAAAACATATTTAATAAACATATTAAATTAATACAAATGAAAGTATTAAAATTTGGAGGCTCATCTGTAGCATCTTCGGAAAACATAAACAAAGTCATACAAATAGTAAAAGAAAGTTCTTTGCAAACCAATATAGCAGTGGTTGTTTCAGCCCTTGGAGGTGTAACAGATTTGCTGTTAAAAGCTGGAGAATTAGCTTGTAAAGGTAATGAAAGCTATAAAGAAATTTTCAAAGCTATTGAAGATAAACACGTTACTGTAGTTAGAGAGTTGATTCCGGTAAACAATCAAAGTGGCGTTTTAGGACATATTAAAAAAATGTTGAATACGTTAGAAAACACGTTGGAAGGTGTGTTTTTAATTAATGAATTATCAGCTAAAACCTCTGATAAAATTGTAAGTTTTGGTGAACTATTTTCTTCGTACATTATTTTTGAAGCTATAAAAAGCGAAGCATTAGATGTAGTATTAAAAAACACACAAGAATTAATTGTAACTGATGAGAATTTCTCAAATGCTGCAGTATTATTCGAAAAAACCAATGCAAATATTGAAGCGTTTTTTAGTCAAAACAATGCTAAAATAGTAATGTTTCCTGGTTTTGTTGCTAAAACAGAAAAAGGTGAAGTTTCTACGTTGGGTCGTGGCGGTTCAGATTATACCGCTGCAATTATTGCTGCGGCTACAAATTCAGAACTGTTAGAAATTTGGACTGATGTAAGCGGTATGTACACGGCAAACCCTAATTTTGTTCGTGAGGCATTTCCTATCAATAATATTTCTTATCAAGAAGCAATGGAATTATCGCACTTTGGAGCTAAAGTGTTGTACCCTCCTACTATTCAGCCAATATTAAAAAAGGAGATTCCAATTTGTATTAAAAACACCTTCGAACCAAAAGCCGAAGGTACTTTAATTGTAAAAACTTCATCAAATAACAATCCAATTAAAGGAATTAGTCATATTGAAAATATGGCTTTAGTTACAATTGAAGGTGGTGGAATGATTGGTATTCCTGGTATTTCAAAACGTTTATTTGGCGCATTGTCTTCAGAAAAAATAAGTGTTTCTTTAATTACACAAGCATCTTCAGAGCATTCAATTTGTTTTGCAATAAGTAATAAAGATGCAAATAGAGCTAAACAAGCCATTAATGAAGAATTTAGTTATGAAATTGAACAACAAAAAATAGACCCAGTAATTGTTGAAGAAAACAATGCAATTATTGCGTTGGTTGGCGATCACATGAAAAGTCACCAAGGTATTAGTGGTAAAATGTTTAGCACGCTTGGTAAAAACAATGTAAATATTAGAGCTATTGCACAAGGTGCTTCAGAAAAAAATATTTCAGCAGTCATTACTCATAAGGATATTAAAAAAGCGCTGAATGTTTTACACGCAGCATTTTTTGAAAACCAAACCAAACAATTAAACCTTTTTGTTGTTGGTGTTGGAAACGTTGGCGGTAAACTATTAGAACAAATAAAACAACAACAACAATATTTAATCGATAATTTAAAATTACAAGTTCGTGTTATTGGAGTTACCAATTCACGTAAAATGTTTTTTAATGAAGATGGAATCGATTTAGATTCGTACCAGCAAGGATTAGATAATGGCGAAACATTGGATTTAGACTTATTTCATAAAAAAGTTACGGAATTAAATTATAGAAATAGCATTTTTGTAGACAATACGGCAAGTGCTAAAATATCAGAATTATATGCAGATTATTTAAAAGAAAGTGTGTCGGTTGTTACGTGTAATAAAATTGCTTGTTCATCTAATTACACCAATTATTTAAACCTAAAACAACTGTCTAGAGAATACAATGCACCTTTCTTATTTGAAACAAATGTTGGTGCTGGTTTACCTATAATTGATACGCTTAAAAACTTAATTGCTTCAGGAGATAAGGTAACTAAAATACAAGCAGTTCTATCAGGTAGCTTAAACTTTGTGTTTAATAACTTTAACAATAAAACTTCTTTTGCTGAAGTAGTAGATCAAGCAGGAATTCAAGGGTATACCGAGCCAGATCCTCGTATTGATTTAAGTGGTGTTGATGTTATGCGAAAGATTTTAATTTTAGCACGTGAAAGCGGTAGCAGATTAGAATTAAGTGATATTGAAAACGATTCGTTTTTACCACAAGCTTCGTTAGATGCTGATTCAGTTCCAGATTTTTTAGAAACATTAAAAACCGAAGCTGAACACTTCAATAAAATTTATCAAAATGCCGCTGCTAACAATTGTAGACTAAAATTTGTTGCCGAATATGATAACGGAGCTGCAAATGTTGGACTAAAAGAAATTCCGTCAGATCATCCTTTCTATAACTTAGATGGAAGTGACAATATTGTGTTGTTTTTTACAGATAGATATCCAGTTCAACCATTAATTATTAAAGGTGCTGGTGCTGGTGCAGACGTTACAGCTTCTGGTTTATTTGCAGATATTATTAGAATAGGAAATAACTAAAAATATGGATCAGCTCAAAATATTTACGCCGGCAACCATTGCAAATGTATCCTGTGGTTTTGATGTTTTAGGATTAGCATTAGACACTGTTGGTGATGAAATGACAATTAAAAAAGTCGCAAAAAAAGGTGTCACAATTACTAAAATTATTGGACAAGATTTACCTTTAGAAACACATAAAAATGTTGCAGGTGTTGCTGCTTTGGCTTTATTGGCTGAAATTGACTGTGAGTTTGGTTTTGAAATTGAAATAAATAAATGCATTAAACCTGGTAGTGGAATTGGAAGTAGTGCTGCAAGTTCAGCGGGTGCTGTTTGGGCAATAAACGAATTGTTAGAAAAACCTTTTGACGTAACAGATTTAGTTCGTTTTGCAATGGAAGGCGAACGTTTAGCTACTGGTGTAGCTCATGCAGATAATGTTGCTCCTGCCCTTTTTGGTGGTTTTACCTTGGTTAGAAGTTACGAACCGTTAGATGTAATTAGTATAAATACACCTTCTGAATTGTATGCTTCTGTGATTCATCCTCAAATTGAAGTAAAAACTGCTGATGCTCGTGAAATATTAAAAACAACTGTTCCGTTAAAAGATGCCATTAAGCAATGGGGAAATGTTGGAGGTTTGATTAGTGGTTTGTATACAGAAGATTACGATTTAATTGGTCGTTCTCTAGAAGATTATATTATTGAACCTATACGATCAATATTAATACCTGCTTTTGATGCTGTAAAACAAAAGTCAATAGCTGCAGGTGCTTTAGGTTGTGGAATTTCAGGTTCTGGACCATCTATTTTTGCTTTAAGTAAAGGAGAAGCTACTGCTGTAAAGGTAGCTGAAGCTATGAAGAAAGTGTATGAAAACGTAGGGATTGATTATGATATTCACGTTTCAAAAGTAAATAAACAAGGAATAAAAATAATATAATTAGTATGTGGTGGTTGAGCGGAGTCGAAACCACATTAACAATAAAAGGTCATTTTTACTCCGCTAAATGACCAAAAATTATCAAAAATGAACTACTATAGTTTAAACAAAAATGCTCCAAATGTATCTTTTAAAGATGCTGTTGTAAAAGGATTAGCACCTGATAAAGGATTGTACTTTCCTGAAAGTATTACACCTTTGGCTGAAGATTTTTTTAATCACATAGAGTATTTTTCAAACAATGAAATTGCTTATGAAGTTATCAAGCAGTTTGTTGGTGATGAAATTTCAGAAAAGGAATTAAAACAAATAATTGAAGAAACTTTAAGTTTTGATTTTCCTTTAGTTAAAATTGAAAAAGATATTTATTCTTTAGAATTGTTTCACGGACCAACAATGGCTTTTAAAGATGTTGGTGCTCGCTTTATGGCGCGTTGTTTTAGAGCTTTTAACAAACAAAAAAATGCTGAAAAAGTCACAGTTTTAGTAGCTACTTCAGGTGATACTGGAGGTGCTGTTGCAAGTGGTTTTTTAGGTGTTGATGGGGTTGATGTTGTTATTTTATATCCTAGCGGAAAAGTAAGTGATGTGCAAGAAAAACAATTAACTGCATTGGGTAAAAACATTAGTGCGCTGGAGGTTAACGGTACTTTTGACGATTGTCAAGCAATGGTGAAAACAGCTTTTTTAGATACTGAATTGACTTCAAAAATGAATTTAACTTCAGCAAACTCTATTAATGTTGCACGTTGGTTACCTCAAATGTTTTATTTCTTTTTTGCTTACAAACAATTAAAAGACAAAAAGAAGGACTTAGTTTTTTCAGTACCTAGTGGTAACTTCGGAAATATTTGTGCAGGTATTATGGCACAACAATTAGGATTGCCAATTAAGCAATTTATTGCTTCAACAAACATAAATGATATTGTTCCAAATTATATGGAAACAGGTGTTTACACACCTAAACCATCAAAACAAACAATTTCAAACGCTATGGATGTTGGTGATCCAAGTAACTTTATTCGTATTCAAGAAATTTATAAGAATAACGATACATTGTTAAAAGAAAATCTTACTTCTTACTCTTTTACCGATGATGAAACTCGTGAAGCTATGAAAACAATAAAAGCTGCTTCGGGTTATATTGCTGATCCGCATGGAGCTGTAGGTTTTTTAGGGTTGAAAAAATATTTTGAAAACAACAAAGCTCTAGGTGTATTTTTAGAAACGGCACACCCCGTAAAGTTTTTAGATGTTGTAGAGCCTGTTTTAAATGAAACTATAGCATTTCCTCCACAAATTTTAGAAGTAATTAATAAAGAAAAAATTTCAACAGAGATTTCAACGTACAACCAATTAAAAGACTATTTATTAAATAAATAGTATTCAAAATTCAATAAAACCAATAACAATTATGAATGAAGTAACAACGACCGTCCTGGAACAGTCCGAACTAATATCGGCCATTGATACCGTATGGGTAACTATTTGCGCCGCAATAATCTTTTTAATGGAAGGAGGATTTGCGCTCTTAGAAGCCGGATTTGTTCGTGCAAAAAACGCTATGAGTATTATGGCAAAAGTAATGGTAGATATTGCTTTTGGTGGTGTTGCTTTTTATTTAATTGGCTTTGGTATAGCTTACGGAGACTCAAATGGATGGTTTGCTTTTGATATAGGAATTTCAGAGGGAGATTTAGGCTTAGGTTTAACGGTAACAAATAAATTATTTTGGTTTATTCAATTAGGATTTGCTATTGCCGCAATTTCAATAGTTTCAGGAGCACTTGCTGAACGTATGAAGATTTGGGCGTATGCTATTTTTGTGTTCATTTTTTGTGCCGTTTTGTATCCTGTAGTAGCCAATTGGGTTTGGAATCCAAACGGGTGGTTAGCACTAAGAGGTTTTAATGATTTTGCAGGATCAGGTGCAGTACATGCTATGGGTGGTTTTGCTGCCTTAGCCAGTGCAATTGTTTTAGGACCTAGATTGGGTAAATATAAAAATGGAGAAATTACTTCAATCCCTGGCCATAATTTACCTTTAGCTGCTATTGGTGCGTTTATTTTATGGTTCGGGTGGTTTGGATTTAATCCTGGATCAACGTTAGGTGCTGTTGGTAACTGGGAATTAATTGGTACAATTGCTACCAATACTTTTTTAGCATCTGCTGCTGGAGGAATTTCAACAATGATCTATACGTATTTCAGATATGGGAAAATTGATGTTACCATGGCAATTAATGGTGTTTTAGCTGGATTAGTTGCTGTAACTGCAGGTTGTAATGTTATTGATGCTAATTCGGCATTAATTATAGGTTTAATAGCCGGTGTATTAGTTGATGTAGCTGTTGAATTAATTGATAAAATTAGAATTGATGATCCTGTTGGAGCAATTGCTGTACACGGTGTAAATGGTATGTTTGGAACAATTGCTGTTGGATTATTTGCGTCTGAACAAGGATTATTCTTTGGTGGCGGAACCGAGCTATTACTTACACAAGTTATAGGTGTTCTTACTATTGCTTTATTTTCATTTACAGCTACTTATTTGGTCATGATTATAATGAAAAAAACAATGGGTATAAGAATTTCTAAGGCAGAAGAGAAAGCAGGTATTGATGCTGTTACGTTTGGAGTTGAGGCATATACAACATTCGAATAAATTTTAAATTACAGATACTTTTAGTATGAAAAAAATAGAAGCAATTATAAGGCCATCAAAATTAAAAGATGTTCAAAGAGGATTAAAAGAAGCCGAATTACCATGTATAACAGTAGTTCCTGTTAAAGGAACTGGGTTGCAAAAAACATATTCAGAATATTATCGCGGTACAGAGCAATCAATGATATTGCAAAGCAGAGTACTTATTATGTGCATTGTAAGTGATCATAATATGGAAAAATGTATCGACGTGATTTTAGATAATGCGGGTGATGGTGAAACAGGTGATGGTAAAATATTTATTTATGATGTTGCTGAAGCAATTAGAATAAGTTCAAGAAAAAGAGGAAAAGAAGCAATTTTATAAAATTCTCTCAAACAATAGTAAAACAGCTAGATGAATTATTGTAATTTATCTAGCTGTTTTAGTATAAAATAAAAGATATAGTGGCTATATTTACTATTCATAAATAATATTTAAATGGAAATATACGAAATTCAAATCATTGAAACGATTATTGTTATTATTGTCTTTTTAATTTTAAAATTGATGGCCAAACGTATTATTGGTAAAGTTGGTGCACGATTTAAATATCAATCAGGACGCATAAAAATAACAAATAAAATAGTGGTTGTTTTACTGGTGATGTTACTCATAACTATTTTAATGCTTATTTGGGGAGTTAAACAGACCGAATTATTTGTGTTTCTTTCTTCAGTATTAACTATTTTGGGAGTTGCATTTTTTGCGCAATGGTCTATCATTTCAAATATTACTTCAACATTAATTATTTTTTTTAATCACCCTATTAAAATAGGAGATTCATTAACAATAATGGATAAAGATTACCCAATTGAAGGCAGGTTAAGTGATATTGGTATTTTCTTTATTATCATAAAAACGGCAGACAACAAAAAAATAACCATTCCAAGCAATGTTTTTATGCAGAAAATGGTTAAAAAAGAAGATATAGATTAAACTAACTTTTTTTTGAATTACAACTTGACTTAATCTAAATCAGGAAGATTAAAATTAGTTAAAACACTTGGTAATTTCATAGCTGCTTCAATAGCTTCAGAAGTTCTTGGAGCTATTTCTGATAAATTTACAGGACCGTTTTTTGTGACTAAAATATCATCTTCAATTCTAACAGCTATTCCCCACCATTTTTCGTCACAATCACTTCCCTTCGGAATGTAAATTCCAGGTTCCATAGTAACAACCATATTTTCTTTAAATTTTTGATAATTCCCAGGATCGTGTACATCTAAACCAATATGATGTGAAGTTCCGTGCGGAAAATATAGATGTGTAGCTTTGACACTTTTAATAATTCCTAATTTATACAAGCCTTCATTAATAATTTTAATGGCCACTTTATTTGGCTCTCGCATTGAAGTTCCAATGGTATATTTTTTTATACCAGCTTCTTGTGCTTTGTACACCAAATCGTAAATTAATTTTTGTTCAGTATTAAACGTTCCGTTTGCAGGAATTGTTCTAGTAACATCAGCTGTGTAGCCTCTGTATTCAGCACCTAAATCCATCAATACCAATTCACCATTTCCAACCACTGTTTTATTATTTTCAATATAATGTAAAATACAGCCATTCCCTCCTGCTCCAACTATTGAAGGGTATCCTTCGTATTCAGCACCATACTTTTTATAAACAAATTCGTGCACACCTTGTACTTCGGTTTCAGACATTTTAGCATGCATTGCTTTCATAATCTCTAACTGTCCAACCGCTGAAATCTCTACAGCTTTTTTTATCAACACCAGTTCATCCTTCGTTTTAACTTCACGCAACGTAGCCATTATAGTACTAAGTTTTTTTGTGTCAATTCGCTTTATTGTTTCTTCTTGAATTTTATCAGTAATTGGTGAACTTAAAGAATTTAAATCGTACGATATTTTTTCTTTGAACGTTTTAATAAGATCAAATAAATCGGCTTTATCACGCGGATTGTCACGAACATCATTGTGAAATTCTTCAAACAAAATTTTATCAAACTTAGAAAAATCAATATCAAAACTACTAAATTCACTTCCGTTATAAGCAAGTCTAAACCCCAACTCATCCTGAGCACCAGTAGCTCCCATACGCTTACCTGTCCACATTTCAGCAAATTCATTACGTTCTTGTACAAAAATCAGTTCATTGTACGTTGTATTTCCGTGGGTTTGTTCTTCTTTAAAAATTAATACCAATGCATTTGGCTCTCTATATCCAGTTAAATAATAAAAGTTAGGATCTTGATGATACACATAATCTACATCATTAGCTCTATTTCTAACCGGATTTGCAAAATAAACAGCTACACTATTATCTGGTAAAAGTTTACGAAGCGCTTCCCTTCTATTTTCATGAAAATCTCTAGATAAAAAATCCTGTGGTATTTCATGATTTTGAGAATAACTAGTTGTAATGCTAAGAAATAAAATTAAGAAGAAATAAAAATGAGATTTCATGTTTTTAGGAAAAAAGCGTTAAATTTTGTCAAATATAAGCAAAAGATAGTTTTTGCTTAAAAAGTATTAAAATATTTACAATAATAGATCACCTATGCTGTAAATATGATGTTTTTATGATAAATTAATATCACAGCTGTTCTGTATTATTTATTAATTTAGCGCAACAAAATAATTATTAATGAAGAATACAGCTTTAACTCACATTCACGAACAATTAGGAGCAAAAATGGTTCCATTTGCAGGTTACAATATGCCTGTACAATATGAAGGTATTAATATTGAACACGAAACTGTTAGAAACGGTGTTGGTGTTTTTGATGTTTCTCATATGGGAGAGTTTTTAATTGAAGGTGAACATGCTTTAGAATTAATTCAAAAAGTAACTTCAAACGATGCTAGCAAATTAGCTATTGGCGATGCGCAATACAGTTGCTTACCTAATAAAACTGGCGGAATTGTAGATGATTTAATTGTATATAGAGTTAAAGAATTCACCTATTTATTAGTAGTAAACGCTTCTAACATTGAAAAAGATTGGAATTGGATTGTTGAAAATAATACGATGAATGCTGAAATGAAAAATATTTCAGAAGGCTATTCATTATTGGCTATTCAAGGACCTAAAGCTGTTGAAGCCATGCAAACTTTAACTTCGGAAGATTTATCGGCTATAAAATTTTATACGTTTAAAGTAGGTGATTTTGCAGGTATTGAAAATGTAATAATTTCAGCAACAGGTTATACAGGTTCTGGCGGATTTGAAATTTATTGTAAAAACAGTGAAGTTGAGCAAGTTTGGAATAAGGTTTTTGAAGCTGGAGAATCGTTCGGAATTAAACCTATTGGATTGGCTGCGCGTGATACCTTACGTTTAGAAATGGGCTATTGTTTATACGGAAATGATATTAATGACACTACCTCTCCTTTGGAAGCGGGTTTAGGTTGGATTACAAAATTCACAAAAGATTTTACCAATTCAGAAGCGTTAAAGCAACAAAAAGAAACAGGTGTAACAAAAAAACTTGTAGCTTTTGAATTAACTGAAAAAGGAATTCCTCGTCAGCATTATACAATTGTTGACGCTGAAGGTGCTACTATTGGTGAAGTTACATCAGGAACTATGAGTCCTTCATTAAAAAAAGGGATTGGTTTAGGATATGTTAAAACAGCTTTTTCGAAACGCGATACCGAAATTTTTATACAAGTTCGTAAAAAAGCAATTCCCGCAAAAATAGTTAGATTGCCTTTTTACAAAGGATAAATTGAATGAAGCATTTTTTTACGCATTGTGTATGTTGCATATTTCAGTATTTTGAAATTCTTTAGTTCAGAATCTTTCTTATAAAAAATAGGGCGTTTAAAGGTTTTGAAAAATAATTAAATAAAATTGGACGCTAATACTTACAATTTCACCAGTTGACATTATGAATTTTCTATTTTTTTGATGCTTTTGTTTTATGTTTCTTCTTTGTTAGTAAAGACAATAATACATACAAAACAATCACTAAAGGTATTGCAACGTATTGAAAAACAACTACTAATAAAAGGGTGCTCAAAATAAAAATATATTTTACAACATTATTTTTCCAACTATAATCTTTAAACTTTAAAGAAAATAAAGGAATTTCTGCATTCATAAAATAACACAATAACAAGGTTAGCAGCACTAAAAACCAAGTGCTTTCAATTAAATAAATTGCCAACTCATTATGGGTATATTGCTGTATTAATGGTAAAGACAATACCACTAAAGCTGCTGCAGGTGTTGGTAACCCAATAAAAGAACTTGTTTGACGCTCATCAATATTAAATTTCGCCAAACGGTAAGCAGCTGCTAACGTAATTAACAAGCCAATAATAGCGGTTAAATAAACAATGCTTAAATATTCTTTAATTGGTAATTCTGAAATGTTTTGCCCTTTAATCGTCCATTCGGCATTACTTACTGATGCTAAAATTAGCTGAAACATTACAATTCCCGGTACTACTCCACTGGTAACCACATCTGCTAAAGAATCTAATTGCTTCCCTAATTCCCCTTGAACTTTTAATAAACGTGCAATAAAACCATCAAAAAAGTCGAAAAAGATCCCTAAAAACACAAACAAAGCTGCTACTACTAACTGCTCTTTAACTGCAAAAAATACAGCAATAGTTCCTGATAATAAATTCAATAGTGTTACTATATTTGGTACGTGTTTTTTTAAGGTCATCGGTAAATAATTTCAGTAAATTTAGTAAACTATTTTTTAGAAAGAATTAATTATATGTAATTTTAAACAAAAAAAGCAATGCCTTTGATTTCTACAACTTATAAACCTCCATTTATATTTAAAAATACACATATCAATACGGTTTATAAAACCCTTTTTTTTAGAGATGAAGTACCGTACCTTAGAAAACGCATTGAAACCCCCGATCAAGATTTTTTAGACCTTGATTTTTCTTTAGTCCCGTCTAAAACTTTAGTCATTGCATTGCACGGATTGGAAGGTAGTTCAAATTCAAAATACATATTGTCACTTGTAAATCATTTAAACAACCATCAAATAGCTTGTGTTGCTGTAAATTTTAGAGGTTGTAGCGGAGAAAATAATAAACATTTACATTCATATCACAGCGGTAAAACCGACGATATAACAACTATCATCAACTATATATTGAGTAATTATAGTTATAAATACATTGTATTGGTTGGTTACAGTATGGGAGCTAACATCACGCTTAAATATTTAGGTGAAACAACAACTATTCCATCAGAAATTAAAGGAGGCATTGCTATTTCAGCACCTTGTGATTTAGAAGGTTCGTCCAATGCTTTGTCTAAATGGGAGAACACTATTTATATGCAGCGTTTTCTAAAAACCTTAAAAAAGAAATCTTTAGAAAAATTAAAACAAGTTCCTACAAACACATTAAACCTAGAAGCGATTATAAATGCTCAAAACTTTGCTGACTTTGATAATGCGGTAACCGCTCCGTTATTTGGTTTTAAAAATGCCAAAGATTATTGGACACAAAGTAGTGCGAGTCACTTTTTACCAAGTATAAAATTACCTTCTTTAATCATAAACGCCTTAGATGACACTTTTTTATCTAAAAGTTGTTTCCCTTTTGAAACTGCAGAACAGCATAAATTCCTAAGCTTAGAAACTCCTAAATACGGAGGGCACGTAGGTTTTAATACTTCAACACCTTCAAAAGACATCTTATGGAGCGAAAATCGTATAAGAACTTTTATACAACATATTATTTCTTAAAATGAAGCGTTTAACTTATAAAGTTTTTTTACTTTCGCCTTTTAAACACAATCCTTTGAAAAAAAGTTTATTATTCATACTGCTCATTTCTATTCAATTTGGTTATAGCCAAACTACTCGTAAATATTCAAATGAATTTTTGAATATTGGTGTAGATGCTGCTGCATTTGGAATGAGTAAATCGGTAGTTGCTACAAGTAGTGATGTAAATTCAACGTACTGGAACCCCGCAGGTTTAACTGCTGTAACCGATTACCAAGGGGCTTTAATGCATGCAGAATACTTTGCAGGAATTGGAAAATACGATTATGCGGCTTTTGCAATGCCTATAGACAAGCAAAGTGCTTTAGGAATTTCTTTAATTCGTTTTGGAGTTGATGATATTTTAGACACTACCAACTTAATTGATAGTGAAGGAAATATAGATTATAACCGTATTAATTTGTTTTCTGCTGCAGATTATGCCTTAAATTTTGCCTATGCTAGAAGTTTATTACTACAAGGATTAGACATTGGTTTTAACGTAAAAGTAATTCGAAGAATTATTGGAGATTTTGCTTCATCTTGGGGTTTTGGATTGGATGCAGCGCTACAATTTGAAAGAAATAATTGGAAATTCGGCTTAATGCTACGCGACATTACAACCACATTTAATACTTGGAGTTTTAATGAAGATAAGTTTGAAGCTATTTATGATGCCATTCCGGGTGAAAATCAGGAATTACCTGAAAGTACAGAGTTAACATTGCCTAAAATACAATTTGGAGTTGCCAGAAAATTTGATTTGAATAGAGATTTTGGCTTATTAACTGAAATTGATTTGAATGTTAGATTTACACAAACCAACGACATAATTTCTAGTAGCTTTGTAAGTATAGACCCTTCTATTGGCTTTCAAGCCGATTATATGAACTTGGTGTTTTTAAGAGCTGGAATTGGAAATTTTCAAAACGAATTACAATTTGACAATAGCAAAGAAGTAACCTTGCAACCAAATTTTGGTGTAGGTTTTCGTTACAAAGGTATTCAAATAGATTATGCCTTAACAAATATTGCAAGTGTTGGAAATGCACTATATTCCAATGTTTTTTCACTTAAATTAGATTTTGATTATTTCAGATAATATGAGGCATTATTTCTATATTTTTTGCTTATTTCTTTTTAGTTGTATTCAATTAAATGCACAACAACAATTAACTAAAAAAGCGAGTATTAGTGTAGTAACATGCGGACCTGGAGTTGAATTATACACCGCTTTTGGTCATAGTGCATTTCGTGTTTTTGATCCTGTTTTAGGAATCGATAAAATATACAATTACGGTACTTTTGACTTTTATGCGCCCAATTTCTACGGAAATTTTGCCAAAGGAAATCTTACCTATTTTTTATCTACTTCCGATTTTGTTCGTTTTTTACGGGTGTATCAATATGAAAACCGTTGGGTAAAATTGCAATTATTGAATTTATCTTCTGAAGAAGTGCAGGCCATTTATGAATTTTTGGAAGAAAATGCGACAGTTGAAAACAGAAACTATCAGTACGATTTCTTCTACGACAATTGTTCTACAAAAATTGAAGCTGTAATTAAAACGGTTTTAAAAGAAAAAGTACAGTTTCCAAATAATCATATCACTAGCCATAAATCACATCGCGATTTAATCAATGATTACACAAAAAAATTCAAATGGGGGAAATTTGGTATTGATTTGGCTCTAGGAGCCGTTATTGATGATAAAGCTAAAAAAAACGATTATAAATTTTTACCTGATTATATTTTTGAAGCCTTTGAAAAAGCGACCATTCAAAAAGGAACAACTATGGAGCCTTTGGTTGCAAAAGAAATTTCAATATTAGAAGAAAAACCTGTTGCTAAAAAGATCGAAATTCTTACACCATTAAATCTAATTCTACTTATAAGTTTAGGAATCATTTTTATTACTTTTAAAAATCACCAACAACAAAAACGTTCAAAATGGTTAGATGTTGGGCTGTTTTTATTGACTGGAATTGTGGGTGTTATCGTTTTATTACTATGGTTTGCAACAACACATACCGCTACTTATCAAAACCTTAATTTTTTATGGGCTTTTGCTCCTAATTTAATAGTCTCTTTTTACCTACGTAAAGCAAAGTCACCAACTTGGGTGTTTTATTATTTCATTGTGTTATTGCTTTTATTAGTGGTAATGGTTGTATGCTGGCTGTTAAAAATTCAGGTATTTAACTACGCTTTGCTACCTTTAATTGTTGCGTTAGCTATTCGATATATTTACTTTGTTAAAAGTTTGAAATAGTAACCGTCACCTTTTTCAACCAAACCCCATCACCCTGAACTAAATTCAGCATGACGAAACCAAACCGTCACCCTGAACTTGTTTCAGGGTCTCATGATTTGGAATACAATGATAAGATGCTGAAACAAGTTCAGCATGACGAAATCAAACCGTCACCCTGAACTAAATTCAGCATGACGAAATCAAACCGTCACCCTGAACTAAATTCAGCATGGCGAAACCAAACCGTCACCCTGAACTTGTTTCAGGGTCTCATGATTTGAAATACAATGATAAGATGCTGAATCAAGTTCAGCATGACGAAACCAAACCATCACCCTGAACTAAATTCAGCATGACGAAACCAAACCATCACCCTGAACTTGTTTCAGGGTCTCATGATTTGAAATACAACGATAAGATGCTGAAACAAGTTCAGCATGACGAAATCAAACCGTCACCCTGAACTTGTTTCAGGGTCTCATGATTTGAAATACAACGATAAGATGCTG
>CBDUAL010000023.1:0-18587 GCA_965365125.1 uncultured Lutibacter sp. | reverse complement strand
ATTTATATTATTAAAAAATGTATATTTGCATTTGATGGAATTAAAATTATCACAAACCGAAGAAAATTACATAAAAGCAATCTACAGTATTGAGATACATACTGGTAAAAGTGTTAGCACTAATAAGATTGCCGAGAAACTAAAAACCAAAGCTTCTTCAGTATCTGATATGATTAAAAAATTATCAGATAAAAAATTAGTTTATTACAAAAAATATCAAGGAACTAAATTAACTTCTGAAGGAAAATCAATTGCTGTAAAAATTGTACGTAAACATAGAATTTGGGAAGTTTTTTTAGTAAATAACCTAGATTATACCTGGGATGAAGTACATGATTTAGCTGAACAACTAGAGCACATAAAGTCTAACACTTTAATTAATAAGTTAGAGGCTTATTTAAATTTCCCTACTCACGACCCACATGGGGATCCAATTCCAGATAAAGATGGAAATATTGAACACCACAAAAACATTATGCTATCATCAGCTAAAGTTGGTGAAAATTGCACTGTAATTGGCGTAAAAGATTCATCTTCTTCATTTTTAAAGTTTTTGGACAACACCAATATCAAGCTAGGATCTCAATTAAAAATAATTTCAATTGAAGAGTTTGACAATTCTATGATTATAGAAAATAACAACTCTCAGAAATCAATATCTTATCAAATTTCAAAAAATTTATTTGTAAAAAAATTATAAAATGGAACAAATCATCACCTATTTCGAAAGTATAGACCCAATTTTAGCGGCATTTTATGCGACCCTTTTTACATGGGGATTAACAGCTGCTGGTGCAGCATTGGTATTTTTATTTAAAGGGTACAACAGAGCAGTTTTTGATGGAATGCTTGGGTTTACAGGAGGTGTGATGGTGGCTGCAAGTTTTTGGAGTTTATTGGCTCCTGGAATTGAAATGAGCCCTGGAGATGGATTTGTAAAAGTGATTCCTGCTGTAGTTGGTTTTGCATTGGGTGCGCTCTTTTTATATGGATTGGATAAAGTATTGCCACATTTACATATCAACTTTAAAGAAAGTGAAAAAGAGGGTGTTAAAACACCTTGGCATAAAACTACCTTATTAGTATTGGCCATTACTTTACATAACATTCCTGAAGGCTTAGCTGTTGGGGTGTTGTTTGGTGGAGTTGCTGCTGGTTTTGATGGCGCCACAATAGGAGGGGCGGTTGCATTGGCTATTGGTATTGGCTTGCAAAATTTCCCTGAAGGTTTTGCTGTTTCTATGCCCATTAGAAGACAAGGTGCTAGTAAATTGAAAAGTTTTATGTACGGACAATCATCTGCCTTAGTTGAACCAATTGCAGCTGTTATTGGCGCTTGGGCGGTAATGACTTTTCAACCTGTATTACCTTACGCGCTTTCATTTGCTGCTGGCGCAATGATATTTGTAGTTGTTGAAGAAGTTATTCCTGAAACACAGCAAGATAAATACACAGATATTGCAACGCTTGGATTTATAGGTGGATTTATTGTAATGATGACTTTGGATGTTGGTCTTGGATAAATTATAAACTAGCAACTACAATTTGTATTGCAATTCCCTTTCTTTTTTGACTTAAAGAAATACTTCTTTATTAAAAAAGCTATGGCTAACCCTAACGCTATGTAAACTAAAACATCTTGCATTAACTTAAAATATTAAACGCGATTACGGCTGATAAATAAGCCAAAACTCCCATACCAACTAATTGTAAAATTGGCCATTTCCAAGTATTGGTTTCTTTTTTAACAATGGCTAAAGTACCTATACATTGCATGGCAAAAGCATAAAACAGTAATAACGACACACCTGTTGGAAAATCGAACACTTTTTTACCTGTTGTTGGATTTACCTCAGCAGCCATACGCTGTTTAATGGTACTTTCGTCTCCATCGCTATCTACATTGTAAATAGTTGCTAAAGCACCTACAAATACCTCTCTTGCAGCAAATGAACTTATTAAAGCAATTCCTATTTTCCAATCGTATCCCATTGGCTTTATTGCAGGCTCAATAGTTTTTCCCATATAACCTATATAGGAATGTTCTAGTTTATACGAAGCTATTTTCTTTTGAAGCGCTTCTTTTGAAATGGCTTTATTTTCTTCTTGAGCAGCAACCGTTTGCTCTGCATTTTTAAAAGAATCTGAACCGTTAGAAGCTAAAAACCATAAAACAATTGAAATTGCTAAAATTATTTTTCCTGCTCCAAAAACAAATGCTTTTGTTTTTTCAACAACTTCATAAAAAATATTTTTAATTGAAGGTATTTTATAATTAGGCATTTCAATTACAAACAATGTTTTGTTTTTAATTTTTAACACGCGATGTAATAAAATTGCTGATAAAATTGCCGCTGCAAAACCTAATAAGTACAAGGCCATCATTGTTAACCCTTGTAAATTAAGAAATCCAACTATTTTTTTATCAGGAATAATTAACGCAATTAAAATTGCATAAACGGGTAACCTTGCCGAACAGGTGGTAAACGGAATTACTAAAATGGTGATTAAACGCTCTTTCCAACTACTTATATTTCTTGAAGCCATAATGGCTGGAATAGCACAGGCTGTTCCTGAAATTAACGGAATAACACTTTTTCCGCTCATTCCAAATCTTCTCATTATTTTATCCATTAAAAAAACAACACGGCTCATATAACCAGTTTCTTCTAAAATAGCAATAAATGTAAATAAAATGGCTATTTGAGGAATAAAAATAAGGATTCCTCCTATACCTGGAATAATACCTTCTGCAACTAAATTGGTAAAAGTACCTGGTGGTAAAACTGATTTTGCCCACGTACTTAAACTTGCAAATGCGCCATCAATTAAATCCATTGGGTAACTTGCCCAGTCAAAAATTCCTTGGAAAATAAATAATAAAATAGCAGCGAAAATTACGTAACCAAATATTTTATGCGTTAGAACTCTATCTAAAACTCCTCTTAAATCAGTAGCTTTAGAAGTATCAACGTTAAAACTTTCTTTTAAAACATTATTTATAATTTGATACCTTAAAATAGTTTCCTTGTGTTGATAACGTCTTATACAAGCGGCATCTTCTCTAAATTTTAAAACTAAAGTTCTTTCTTCATCTGTTAAAAAATCAAACTCTTCATCTTGCGTAATTAACAACCACGATTTATACAATGGAAAGTTTGGGAATGCTTGTTTTAATTTTGTGAAATAGTCTTTATCAATTCTATCAGTAATATTTGCTATGGGTGTTTTATCTAAATTTTTATAGTTTGAAATTTCAGCTTTTAACTCTTCAATACCAATTTTTTTTCTGGCACTAGCTAAAACAATCTTAGTTTTTAATTGTTTTTCTAATTTTTCAACATCTAAATTTATCCCTTTACGTTTCATTTGGTCAATCATATTAACAACCAAAATTGTTGGGATTTTTAAATCTTTTATTTGTGTAAATAGCAGTAAATTTCTTTTAATATTTTCAACATCTACAACTACAACTACCACATCAGGATAAGTACTATTTTTCTCATTTAACAAGGTATCTAACACCAACGTTTCATCCATAGATGTTGGGTTAATGCTATATGTCCCTGGTAAATCGGTTATTTCAGCTTTTTTTGTAGTAGTTAATTTACAAATACCTTGTTTTTTATCCACGGTAATACCTGGATAATTTCCAACCTTTTGTTTTAAACCTGTTAATTGGTTAAATAAAGAAGTTTTTCCTGTGTTTGGATTACCTATTAAAGCAACTTTTACAACCCTATCATCGCTCATTCGTTGTACCGTTTGTTACTTAACTAAAGTTATTTTTTCTGCAGTTTCTTTTCGAATAGCCAAATGGCTGCCATTGACTTTAATATACAAAGGATCGTGCATAGGTGCTTTTTGAATTAATTGCACTTCAATACCAGGCAAACATCCCATCTCCAATAATTTTAAAGGGATATTTTCTAAACAAAGTCTTTCAATAAAAGCCTTTTCTCCTATTTGTAAATTTGCAATGGTTTTAAACATTATTAAGAATTATTATAAATAATATAGCAAATATACTAAATTAGAATGATTCTAAACAATGATAATTGTCACTTTAATTTGATTCAGCCTGCAATATCCTGATATCAGCGGCTAAACGCTCAATATCTTCTAAATCTGTTCCGTCATAAAAACCTCTAATTTGCTTCTTTTTATCAACCAACACAAAGTTTTCAGTATGTACAAAATCTTGCAAACCTCCATCTCCTTCATCTAAAACAGCAAAATAACTTTTTCTTGCCAACTTATAAATATGCTTTTTTGAACCCGTAGTAATATTCCATTTTGAATCAATAACGCCTTTTACATTTGCATAAGCTCTAAGTACAGAAACACTATCAATAACAGGTGTTACTGAGTGCGATAAAAACATCACATCAGCATCGTTTTTAAATGTTTCTTGTAAAACGCCCATATTGGTAGTCATTACAGGGCAAATAGTTAAGCAGCGCGTAAAAAAGAAATCGGCTACATAAATTTTCCCTTCATAATTTGCTTGGGTTATAGTATCTCCATTTTGATTGATTAATTGAAAATCGGATACTTTGTGGTTACTTCTAATATGCAATAAAGATTCATCAACCAATCTTGGATTCACATCTGCAGGGTTAAAAACAGGTAATTTTTTTTCGGGTGTTAATAATGTATAGATGGCGTAAATCATAATTACCGAGAAAACACCCATAATAGCCAATGTAGGAATTGACTTTTTGAAAAATTTTAAATCCATTTTTTTTGTAAAATTAAAAAACAAATTTAGCACAATTGGCAAACATAGTTACTTAACTCCTGTAAAACTTTGTTAAAAGGATGTGAACTTTATTTTTAGACTTTTTCAACTGTATTTAAAAACGTACATTTGTGCGATTTTATTTTGAAAAAACATATATGGAAATATTAATTAAGGCATCACAATTTATTTTAAGCTTATCTTTTTTAATTGTTTTGCACGAATTAGGACACTTTATTCCTGCTAAATTATTTAAAACACGTGTAGAAAAATTCTACCTATTTTTTGATTATAAATTTTCACTATTTAAAAAGAAAATTGGAGATACTGTTTACGGCATTGGTTGGATTCCACTAGGAGGTTATGTAAAAATCTCGGGAATGATTGACGAAAGTATGGATACCGAGCAATTAAAACAACCTGCGCAACCTTGGGAATTTAGGTCTAAACCAGCTTGGCAACGTTTAATTATTATGTTGGGTGGTGTAACTGTTAATTTTATTTTAGGTATTGTAATTTACATTATGATTGCTTTTACTTGGGGAATAGATTATGTAAGCCCTGAAGGTGTAAAAGATGGTTTTGCTGTAAATGAACTATTTAAAGAATACGGATTTAAGGACGGAGATAAAATCACGAAATTTAATGGAGAAACTCCTTTAGATGTTACTGATGTTAACAGACATTTGTTTTTAAGAGGAATTACTTCTCTTGAAGTAATTCACGAAGACGGAAATACAGAAACAATAGCCATTCCTGAAAACATTGGAAGTATTATGTGGGAAAACGGTGTATTAGAACCATTTTCTGCAAGAACACTTCCTGTTATTGACACCGTTGTAGTTGATACTCCTGCAGAAAAAATGGGTTTATTAAAAGGTGATCGCATTATTTCTGTAAACAATGCACCTATTGCATATTGGCAAGATTTTACAAAATCAATACAAACTTCTGAAGGCGAAGTTGCTATTGTTGTAGAACGAAATGGCATCACTAAAAATGTTGTTATTTCTCCTACTGAAGACAGAACCATTGGAGTTTCAAATTTCAGACAAAACTCTGTAGATTATCAACATAAAGATTACACTTTTTTAGAAAGTATTCCTGTAGGTAACAATATCGCAGTTTGGCAATTGAAAGATTACATTACTCAGTTTAAATATGTGTTTACTAAAAAAGGAGCAACGAGTATAGGTGGCTTTATAGCCATTGGAAATATTTTTCCTGCTACTTGGAGCTGGCAAGCTTTTTGGAGCATTACAGCCTTTTTATCTATTATGCTTGGTTTTATGAATTTACTACCAATACCAGCACTTGATGGCGGACACGTAATGTTTACTTTATACGAAATGATTACAGGTAGAAAACCTAACGATAAGTTTTTAGAATACGCTCAAATAACTGGATTTATAATTTTAGTTGCGCTACTTCTTTTAGCGAACGGAAATGATATTGTGAAGTTATTTTCATAAGAAATACAACACTTAAAAAAAATGCCGAACAAAAATTTGTTCGGCATTTTTTTTACTCATATTTTAATGTTGTTACTTTATTGAAATAATTTCGAATTAAAATCCTAAAATAAGCTTTGCTATTAAAAAGTAGATTAAAATACCAAAAATATCATTACTTGTTGTTATAAATGGACCTGTAGCAAGCGCAGGATCAATACCTCGTTTATCTAAAACTATAGGAACAAAGGTTCCAATAATTGACGCTATAATTATCACAGAAATTAAAGAAATAGCAACTGTTAAGCCAACCTTAAATTGGAAACCTAAGAAAAACATTCCTGCAGACATTAAAAGAGCTGCAAGTACAAAGCCGTTTAATAAACTTTGTAAAACTTCTTTTATAAGCCTTTTAAATAAAGAACCTCTTAAACTATCGTTTGCTAAACCTTGAACAATAATTGCCGAAGATTGTACACCAACATTTCCTGCCATTGCAGCAATTAATGGGGTGAAAAAAAACAGCACAGGATAATTATCCATAGCATCTGAAAAACCGCCTAATATTGAAACACTTACAAACCCACCAAAAAGCGCTAACACTAGCCAAGGTAAACGTGCTTTTGTTAATTCCCAAATAGTATCATCAGCTTCAACACCCTTTGAAATACCTGCTGCCATTTGATAATCTTTTTCGGCTTCTTCTTTTATCACATCAACAATATCATCAATGGTAATTCTACCTACCAAACGCCCAATTTCATCAACAACAGGAATGGCTTCTAAATCGTACTTTTGCATAATTTTAGCAACCTCTTCTGCTGCTTCATGTACATTTACTGAATCTACGTTTTTAATAAAAACATCGGTAATTGGAGATCTTGTTGATGTTGTTAACAAATCTTTTAACGATAATCTACCTTTTAAAATATCATTATCATCAACAACATAAATAGAATGCACACGAGTAACTTCTTCAGCTTGGGCTCGCATTTCTTTAACACAGGTAAGTACATTCCAATTTTCATTAACCTTTACTAACTCTTTTGCCATTAAACCACCAGCAGTATCTTCATCGTAACGTAAAAGTTCAACAATTTCTTTAGCGTGCTCAACATCATCAAGATGCGCAATTACTTCTTCTTTTTGTTTTTCAGAAAGTTCACCAATAATATCAGCTGCATCATCGGTATCTAACTCATCAAGTTCTTCGGCAATTTCTTTTGAAGAAAGTCCTTTTAGTATGTTTTCACGATCATCTTCATCTAATTCAGCAATTACATCAGAAGAAACATCATTTTCAAGTAACTTAATTAAATAAATTGCTTCGTCTGTTTCTAACTCTGTAATTAATTCAGCTACATCGGCATAATGAACTTCTTCTAAAAGATGTTGAAGTGTTTCATTTTTCCCTTCAGCTATTAATTGTTGAATATGTTCTATGTATTCTCTCGTAATTTCAAACTGCATCTTTTTCTATTTTAGAAGTCAAACTAATGAATTCTTGAACTGATAATTGTTCAGGACGTTTGCCAAAGATACTATCTTCTCTTAGATTATCAGATAAATTCATAGTTTTTAAACTATTGCGCAATGTTTTTCTACGTTGCTGAAAAGCTGTTTTTACTACTCTAAAAAATAATTTCTCATTTACTGGAAGTGCATAATTTTCTTTTCTGATTAAGCGAATTACACCCGAATCAACTTTTGGTGGCGGGTTAAAAACAGTTGGCGGAACGGTAAATAAATACTCCACATCGTAAAATGCTTGCGTAAGTACTGATAGTATTCCGTACACTTTACTACCTTCTTTTTCAGCAATTCTTTGCGCTACTTCCTTTTGAAACATTCCTGAAAATTCAGGTATTTGATGGCGATTTTCTAAAGTTTTAAAAACTATTTGTGTTGAAATATTATAAGGAAAATTCCCAATAATTGCAACTTGCTCATCACCAAAAAATTCGGTTAAATCAATTTTTAAAAAATCTTCTGAAATAATTCTATTCGCTAAATTTAGGTAATGTGCTTGTAAATACTCAACCGACTCGGTATCAATTTCAATAACGTGTGTAGTTAAAGGTTTTTTGAGCAAATATTTGGTTAAAACACCCATTCCAGGACCAATTTCTAACACGTTTTTGTACCCTGTTTCTGTTAAGCTATCAGCAATTTGCTGTGCAATTAATTCATCTTTTAAAAAATGTTGCCCTAGGTGTTTTTTTGCTCTTACACTCATAAATTTAGTTTTTTGTAGCCATGCTAAACTGCTCGCTAATTACTTTTAATTCAGTTCTAAAAGCCAAAATTTGATCTTTAAACAAACTCACAGCCTCATTTCTAAGCTTTGGAGCATCATCTTGGTAATATGCTTCTAGCGTATCTAAACTATCTGTGGTGTATTGTACAGCATAAGTTGTACCTCCCATTTCCTCTTCAACCAACACTTGACTCATTTTAGCATTGCTAAATTTACCTGTATTTAACATATCAGGAATGTGTTTAGATTTCATCCATTGAAGCCATTGGTCATGCACTTGTTCAGACACATTTGTTGTTACGTTGTATATATACATTTTTTAAATTTTTATCGTTATTAATTCATAGTATCTCCCCTTAAATTTCTAAATTTTTTCCGAGCATCTACTAAAAATATACTCGATGGGTATTCAAAAATTATACGTTGGTAATACTCGGTTGCCTTTTGGGGTTTATTTAATTTATTTAAATACAATTCGGCTAAGTTATAAATGGCATTGTCAACCAAAATATCATCTTTTTTCAATTCAATAATTGCCAAATAATTAGTTTCAGCTTTTGTAAAATTAGCTGTTTTTTCAAACAATGTTGCTTGTAAAAATAAAGCTTCGTCTACTATAGAATGTTCTTTATAAGTATCTAAAACTACCTGCAACGTATCAATAGCTTGTTTGTTTTTATGTTGGTAAGCCAACAATTCAGCAGTTGCATATTTTTGCAAAGCTACTCTTAAACTATCTTTTACAACATTATCGGTAATTAATAAATTTAAATCTAAAGCATCATTAGAAATTAATTGTGATGTTGAATTTTTCAACACTTTTAATTGTGATTGCGCCCATTCAAAATCGCCTTTAAAATAAGAAGTTTGCGCAATTTTAAAACGTGCAGTTTGCCCAATCTCATGATTTTTTAAATTATTTTGAACCTGTGTGTAATAAATTAAAGCGGTACTAAATTGATTTGTAAATACTAAAATATCGGCTAATTTGGTTTTCACATAACCGTTTTGAAATTCATTTAAAGGTAATTTCAATATTTTTTTTAATTCTGAAATGGCTTTTTTAGGCTCCTTTTTTTTGAAGGCAATAAATTCAGCATACGTAACTTGAATATTTAAAGTGGCAATACTGGTTCCGTATTGTGTAAATATTTCTTGAAATTGCGCTTCAATCACACTAATTTCAGTATTAGAATCCATACTAATTTGAAGCAGATACAACTTAGCAACTAGTTCAATTTCAACATCTTTTGTATTTTCTAACACATAGTTAAAACAACTTTTAGACACTTCAAAATCTTTATTTTCATAAGCAATTCTTCCAACTTCAATAATTGGATTTAAATCTTCAGAAACTCTTTTATAAACTGCTTTTTCTTGAATAAAAGCCTTTAAATACTCTTTTTGCTGCAAAAACAACCAACTTAACAATTGATTCCAACTATTTTTAGGATTGTTTTGAGAGCGTTTCAGCAATAGTTTTTTTAAAGAAACATTATGTTCATTTTCTGGATCATCACTTAAAAAACTGCCCATATAATTTTTAGCCCTAGGCAAATAAGCTTCATCGCGTTCAATCATATCTAAATAGGTGTTGAACATATTTGGGATATCAGCTTTTTCACCGTAAATAGTTGCAATTTGGAAATTATAATTAGCCGAAGGGTTTAATTGCATTGTTTTTTTATAAGCCTCCAACGCATAATCTAATAAATGATTGTCTTGAAATGTTCTTCCTACTAAATAGCCTAATACTGGATTTTCTTCAATAGCATTTAGTGCTTTTTCATAAAAAGGAATCGCCAATTCATTTTTGTATTGAAGTTCTAAATTATACCCTAAATCAACATACAAATATTCCTGATTAGGCAACTTATTTAATTGTGAATACATTAATTTTTCTGCAGCTTCAAACTCTTCTAACAACTGATAACAATCAATTAAATAATTAGTATAGCTTGTATTGTAAGGATTTTTTTCTTGTAACTTTTTATAAATTGAAGCCGCTTTTTGGTACTCACCATTTCTAAAATACTGATACGCCAATTGTTGCTCTTGTGCAACTATTTGCAAAGAAAAACAACAGATAATTATGAGTATTATTTGACGCATTTACGCTTTATTATAGTTTCAAAGATAACCAAACAAGTGTTAAAGTTTTTATAAAACTAGGTTATTTTGAAACCTCAATTGTAACATTTTGGCACAAAATTTGTCTTCATTATAAAAACAAACAAACTTTTTATTATGAAAGAACTAATTAAACAATACGACGCAGCAAAAGAAAAAGCATTAACATTTATGAACAACGGTCAATTACACGCCTATTTTGATGCATTAGTTGAAATGAACCACTATAAAAGATTAATGGTTGCTGTAAGAGCTAATTAATTATCTCAAATCCGCAATACGGTACTAAAACTTTAGGTATTTTTATTCCTTCAGGTGTTTGGCAATTTTCTAACAAACCTGCTAAAACCCTAGGTAATGCTAAAGAACTACCATTAAGTGTGTGTGCTAATTCGCTTTTACCTTCGCTATTTTTAAAACGAAGTTTTAATCGGTTTGCTTGGAAATTTTCAAAGTTTGAAACTGAACTAATTTCTAACCAACGATCTTGCGCGGTTGAGAATAACTCAAAATCATACGTTAAGGCTGATGTAAATCCTATATCGCCACCACACAAACGTAAAATACGGTAAGGCATTTTTAATTCTTGTAAAATATCTTTTACATGTGCTACCATACCATCTAACGCTTCGTAAGATTTTGAAGGGTGTTCAATACGCACAATTTCAACTTTGTCAAATTGATGCAATCTATTTAAGCCACGAACGTGTGCTCCATAAGAACCTGCTTCACGTCTAAAACAAGGTGTATAGGCTGTTTTACAAATAGGAAATTCGCTTTCTTTTAAAATAACATCTCTAAAAATATTGGTTACAGGAACCTCAGCTGTAGGAATTAAATATAAATCGTCCTGCGCATCATGGTACATTTGCCCTTCTTTATCTGGTAACTGACCTGTAGCAATACCTGAAGCTTCGTTTACCAAATGCGGCACCTGAACCTCATTATACCCTGCAGCAGCATTTTTATCTAAAAAGTAATTAATTAAAGCTCTTTGCAATTTGGCACCTTTTCCTTTATACACAGGAAAACCAGCTCCAGCAATTTTATTTCCTAACTCAAAATCAATAATATCGTATTTTTTAGCCAATTCCCAGTGTGGCAACGCACCTTCGTGCAATACAGGAATAGCGCCTTCTTCAAAAATATTTACATTATCTTCTTCTGAAGTTCCCCCTGAAACAATTTCATTAGGAATGTTCGGAATTAAATACAACAAATCTTGTAATTCAGTTGCTTTATTTTGAAGTGTTTCGGTTAACTCTTTAGATTTCTCTTTAAGTTGAACCGTTTTTTGTTTTAAAATTTCTGCTTTTTGGCGTTCACCAGTTTTGAAAAGCATTCCAATATCTTTCGATAATTTGTTGGATTCGGCTAGCACTGCATCTAATTCAGCTTGTGTTGCTCTTCTTATTTCATCGGCTGAAATGGTTTTTTCAACTAATTCTTCTGCATTTTTTAAATTCCTTTTTGCTAAACCTTTTAAAACAGCTTCCTTGTTTTCTCTAATAAACGCTACTTGTAACATTGTTTTCTCCTTTAATTAGTCCGCAAATTTAAGAAATTGCGATTAAAAGAAGCTAATTACTTGTAGTTGATTTTAAAGAAACCGTTTCATGAATTTCCGAAACTAGTTGAGGTATTTTTTTCATTATAAAATCTACGTCTATTTTTACTAAATCTCCTTCCATTTTTGTAAGGTTAAAAACACCCCTTTCAATAGGAAAATAACCACTTTCGCCTTTACAAAAACACAACCTACCGTAATGCATTTTTATATTTTTTAAGGCTTCATTTTGCAATTTAAGGTCTTCATTTAAATCTAATTCTGCATAAACAATTTCTGAATAATTGCTATCTTCAGTGTCTGAAATAGGATTTTTTGTGAAAGTATATTTAAACAACGTTTTAGTTCCTTTAGAAATAACAGGATACAAATTCCCAAACTCATCATTTTTAAATACAATGGTTTTATTCGGAATTAATTCTAATACACAACTACCATTTTCAGGACAATTTTCACTTTGAACTAAAATTGTTTCACTTGCAGTAATTACTGAATTTACAGGTTTTGAAGTTTTGCAAGACACTAAAACTACAACGCAAATAATTAAAAGTTTTTTCATAGGTTGAATTTACAAAAATTTCTATTCAAAAAAAGTGCCATTGATTAATTCTAACGAATTTTCTTTATCTTTCTTTAATTGTTGTTGCAATGCCTCAACAGATTCAAATTTTTGTTCGTCACGTAAAAAAGTAAGCACTTCAATTTGAATTTTATGTCCGTATAAATTTTCATTAAAATTAAAAAAATGAATTTCAATGGTTTGGTTTTTACCACTTACCGTTGGTCTAAAACCAATATTCATCATTCCAAAAACCTGTTCATTATTTAATATTGATTTCACTAAATACGCACCTGTTTTAGGTATTAATTTGTAGGTTTCTTTTATACATAAATTTGCTGTTGGAAAACCTATTTTTTCACCTAAATTATTACCCCTCACCACTTCACCGGTCAACATAAAACAATATCCTAAAAAATTATTAGCCTTTTCAACTTCTCCATTTTCTAGTGCTTTTCTAATTTTTGTAGAACTCACAGCAATATTATCAATATCCTTTTGAGAAATTTCATTTACTTCAAAATCATAGGTATGCCCATACTCTTCTAATTGTTCAAAATTACCCTCCCTATTTTTACCAAAATGATGATCGTAGCCTATAATTAATTTTGAAATATTTAAGGTATTTACAAGTATTTTTCGAACAAAATCTAATGCCGTTAATTTTGAAAACTCTTCGGTAAAGGGTTGAATAACTATTGAGTTTAACCCTATATTTTCTAGTAATTGAACGCGTTCATCAATGGTATTAATTAACTTAATGTCAATGTCTTTTTGTAACACCATTCTTGGATGCGGAAAAAAAGTTAACAACAACGATATTGCGTCTTTTTTTTGAGCACTTTTTACTAATTTTTTAATTACTTTTTGATGCCCCACGTGTACACCATCAAAAGTACCAATGGTAACAAACGTTTTTTTAGTTGAATTGTATTGGGATAAATCGTTGAAAATTTTCAATGTTGAAAAAATATAGGTTATTTGAAGTTGTAAAAATACTGTAATTAATTAAAAAAGAACACAATCAAATTAATTAATATTGGTATTATAATTGTATACAAATAATATCCGTTATCTTTGTTAGTCTAACAAAATTCTTCATTGAGAACATTACTTATGAAATTAACACATCATAAATCACTATTTTCAACCCTACTATTCTTTAGTTTTGTTGTAAATATTTCAGCACAGACACCAGACAGACTTTGGATTAAAAGTACTGACTTTCAAAACAATTCTAAAACTAAAATTGAAAGAAGAAGTACCCCAAACAGTTACAAAGTATATAATTTAGATCTTGAATCTTTAACCTACAAACTTAAAAATACACCACAAAGAAAAGGTAAAAAAGCAACATCGAATCTAATTATAGATTTCCCTTCTGCTTCAGGAGAATTAGCAAATTATGAGATTTTTGAAGCTGCTGTTTTAGAGGAAGCTTTGCAAAAAAAATATCCTTCTATTAAATCATACATTGGAAAAAACACCAATAATTCTGCTGAAACTATCCGATTTAGTGTTTCTAAAATAGGATTGCATGCTATGATTTTACAAAACAAAGAAGGCGCTGTTTTTATTGACCCTTATACTTCAGACCATAAATCTTATATGGTTTATTCAAAAAAAGATGTCCCATCTATAGATCCTTTTGTTTGTTTGTTTGATGATGTGAACGATAAAACAACTACGTCTAAAACAGTTCTTAGTTCAAAAATATTAAATGCAAACGATAGCCAATTGAGATCTTACAGATTGGCAATTGCAACCACTGGAGAATATTCGCAATTTCAATTAACTTACCATGGAATAAGTTCAATAGCAACCGAAACAGAAAAAAAAGAAGCCATTCTTTCAGCAATAAATGCAACAATGACAAGGGTGAATGCTATTTTTGAGCGTGATGTTTCTTTAACTATGAAATTAGTAGCTGATACCGATAAAGTTATTTTTTTAGACCCAGAAACGGACGGATTTACCAACGATAATGGTACTGTTTTAATTGATGAAAGTCAGGCAGTAATTGACGCTAACATAGGAACTGAAAATTATGATATTGGACATACCTTTAGTACCGGAGGTGGTGGTTTAGCGCAATTAAACTCGCCTTGTACCTTATCTAAAGCCAGAGGTATTACGGGTTCAAGTTTCCCCATTGGAGATACCTATGATATTGATTTTGTAGCCCACGAAATGGGACATCAATTTGGTGCAAATCATACTTTTAACAGTGATGACGGTAATTGTAGCGGAAATAAAAACGACATTACATCTATAGAACCTGGAAGCGGCTCAACAATTATGGCGTATGCAGGATTGTGTGCTCCAGAAAATGTGCAATCTCAAAGCGATGATTATTTTCACTTGGTAAGTATTCAAGAAATGTGGGCAAATATTAGTACCGGAAATAGTAGTAGCTGTGCTACTTTAACTAATACAGGTAATTCTGCACCTGTTGTAAGTGCTTTAAACGCATATACCATTCCAATCTCAACTCCTTTTGCTTTAACTGCAGAAGCTAGTGACCCTGATAGCGATACTTTAACCTATACTTGGGAACAGTTAGATCCTGAAAATGCAGCGGCTCCACCAGTTGCTACTTCTACTGAAGGGCCATCATTTAGATCTATTGCTCCTAGTACTTCTCCAACACGATATTTCCCCAATCAAAATACGGTAATAGCTGGCAAATTATTTGATACTTGGGAAGTATTGCCTAGTGTTAGTAGAACTATGAAATTTGGGGTAAATGTTAGAGATAACAATTTAAGTGGAGGTCAGTCAGCGAGCCAAGAAACAACCATTACTTTTGATGGTACTTCAGGTCCTTTTAACGTAACTTCTCAAACAAGTCCTGTTTCTTGGAATTCCAACGAATCACAAACCATTATATGGAATATTGCAAACACCAATATTGCTCCAGTAAATTGTTCAACGGTTAACTTGTTACTATCTATTGATGGCGGATACACGTTTCCTATTGAATTAGCGACCAACATACCTAATAACGGTGCGTATACATTTACAGTGCCAAATATCACTACTAATTTAGGTAGAATTAAAGTTGAAAGTGTTGGCAATATATTTTATGCTATTAACAATGCCAACCTTACAATTCAAGCCAAGGAGTTTCAACTAGATTTTAGCAATTCAACAGCTAAAGTTTGCAAACCATCAAGTGCTGTTTATAATTTTACTTATAGTACTTTTTTAGGTTTCAACGAAGAAACTACGTTTTCTGCAACAGGAAATCCTGCCGGATCAACTGTTACTTTTAATCCAGCAACAGCAACTTCAAACAACACAAATGTTGAAGTAACAGTTAGTGGCATTGATAACCTTGACACGGGAACCTATGAAATTAATTTGAAAGGAATTTCAGCAACAAGTGCCATGGAAAAATCTGAACTTGTTACCTTAAACGTGTTCGACAGTACAATTACCACACCTACTTTAACAAGTCCGGCAAATAATACTACAGCTATATTAAATCCGTTTGTATTTGAGTGGAGTGCTGATGAAAATGCCGAATCGTATCAAATTCAATTAGCAACAGATGCTAGTTTTAGTTCAATTATTGAAGAAAATAACACATTAACAACAAATAGCTACACAACAAATTCTTTAAATTTTAACACCACTTATTATTGGAGAGTAAAAAGCATAAACAACTGTGGCGAAAGTACTTTTTCAGAAGTGTTTAACTTTTCTACCGCTAATATTGTTTGCAACACTTACAATTCAACAGACACTCCATTAGAAATTCCAGATAACGATTCTAATGGTGTAAACTCAATTATTAAGGTAATAAATAATCAAACTATAACCGACATAAATGTAACTGTAAATATCACACATCCTTATGTTGAAGATTTAACCTTAACATTAACAAGCCCTAATGGAATAGCAATTTTATTATCGGTAAGTAATGGCGGCTCTGGAGATAATTATACAAATACCGTTTTTGATGATGATGCAACTGTAAAAATCAGCGATGGCTTTGCACCTTTTACAGGAAGCTTTATTCCACAGTTACCATTAGCGAACCTAAACAATATTGAATCAAGAGGTGATTGGACTTTGAATGTAGCTGATAATGGAGAGGTTGATTTCGGCGATTTGTTAAATTGGAGTATAGAAATTTGCGGACTTAACATTGTAGTTATTAATGATGATGATAATGATGGTATTTCAAATGATATTGACCAATGCCCAAATTCAACACCAGGATCTAAAGTTAATTCTGTTGGCTGTTTTACTGTAGCTGAAGGTAATTTTAATATTGAAGGTACAGGAGAAACTTGCCCAGGGAATGAAAACGGTCAAATTTCAATAAATACCACCGAAACACATTCTTATACAACAACAATAAACGGAGCGGATTACAGTTTTACAAACTTCCAAACAATTAATCATCTTCCTGCAGGAACGTACGATTTTTGTATTTCAATAAATGAAGAAAATTACGAACAATGCTTTACCGTTGCTATTGAAGCTGCTACAACTATTGCTGCAAAAGCAGCTATTACAGCTAATAAAGCTGCAATAACTATTTCAGAAGGAACAGCGCCTTTTAATATTTTAGTAAACGGAAAGCAAGTATTCAAAACTTCTAATACTTCATTTGAAATTGATGTGATTCATGGCGATTTAATAGAAGTAAAAACAGCTATTGAATGTGAAGGAGTTTTCTCTAAAAATATTGATTTAATTGAAGGTATTTTGGCTTATCCAAATCCTTCAAAAGGAAGATTTCAAATTACAATTCCGTTCAATAAAAAAGACATTACAGTTGAAGTTTACAATGTACAATCTCAATTAATTTCAGTTAAAAACTATTCGGTTTACAACGGTAAAATTCTATTGAATATTGAAGAAATGCCTACTGGAGTTTACTTTGCAAAAATTATGTTAGATGCGCCTGTTTCTTTAAAATTAATAAAACAGTAACGGTTAAATTATATATGGATTCTAAAAAAATAGACGGAAAACACAGAAGTAACATTAAAATTGGAAGTACTGTTGATGTGGTGCAAAAAAACCACCAAAGAAGTGGCGAATTAACAGAAGGAATTGTAAAACGTTTTTTAACAAAATCGCCCAACCATCCACACGGAATCAAAGTTCAACTAGAAGATGGAATAGTTGGCCGTGTAAGTTTAATCGTTTGGTTTATCTGTTATATCTAAATTTAGCATAAAATAAAAAACCCACCTAACTTTTCAGCTAAGTGAGTTTTAAAATCAACTAAAACCAAACCTTTAAGGTTCATTTTTAGGGCGTTACTACCGTATCAATTGCATGTATTACTCCGTTTGAAGCGTCAACATCGGCAATAATAACTGTAGAAACTTTTCCTTTTTCGTCCGTTAAATTAACTTTACCATCATTTAAAGTTGCTGTTAATTTACCTCCTTGTACAGTTGTAATTATAAAGCTTCCATGATTAGCGTTTATTGCTGCAACCACATCTTTAGCTCTAAACTCACCTGCAACCACATGATAGGTTAAAATTGAAGTAAGAATTTCTATATTTTCAGGTTTTAATAAATCACCTACTACGCCTTCTGGTAACTTATCAAAGGCTGCATTCACTGGCGCAAATACCGTAAATGGTCCATCACTGCTTAAGATTTCAATCAAATTGGCAGCTTTTAGAGCAGCAACCAGTGTTGTAAAGTTTTCATTTCCTAGGGCTACTTCAATAATGGTTTGTTTACTTTCTTCTTCTATTTCAGAAAAAGGCATTTTTTCAATTTCACTTTTGTCTATGGCAAATACAGTTGTAATTGTCATAAACATTAATACGAGTACAGCTATTTTTTTTATTGTTTTCATAAGATATATTGTTTAATTATTTTCAAATATACTTAAACATTTTAATA
>CBDUAL010000022.1:0-18597 GCA_965365125.1 uncultured Lutibacter sp. | reverse complement strand
AATCTTTTCTTTATTCTCGAATGGATAATGCCATTGTGCATAAGGCATAGAACCAGAATCAAACCAAACATCAATTAAATCGCTTTCACGTTTCATTGGTTGTCCTTTTGGAGAAACCAACGTTACTCCATCAACTACATTTTTATGAAGATCTATTTTATCATAGTTTTCTTCACTCATATTTCCTACTTCAAACTCAGCAAAAATATCAGCTTCCATAACACCTGCTTCCACAGATTTTTTCATTTCAGCTTTTAGCTCTTCTACAGAACCAATCATAATTTCTTCGGTACCATCTTCAGTTCTCCAAATTGGCAAAGGAATTCCCCAGTAACGAGAACGAGATAAATTCCAATCGTTTGCATTTTTTAACCAGTTTCCAAAACGACCTTCTCCTGTTGATTTTGGTTTCCAGTTTATAGTTTCGTTTAAATCAAACATACGATCACGTTTATCTGTAACCTTTACAAACCAAGAATCTAGTGGATAGTATAAAATTGGCTTATCTGTTCTCCAACAATGCGGGTAGCTGTGACGGTATTTTTCTACGTGAAATGCTTTATTTTCTTCTTTTAATTGAATTGAAATTTCAACATCTAATGAGCGTTCTGGTGCATCACCATCAGTATAATATTCATTTTTAACATACTTACCTGCTAAATCGCCCATATTTTTAGTGAATTTACCTTGTAAATCAACTAAAGGAACTGGGTTTCCATTGTCATCTAACACCAACATTGGCGGTACTTCAGGTGAAGCTTGCTTTGCAACTAGTGCATCATCTGCACCAAAAGTTGGAGCGGTATGTACAATACCTGTACCATCTTCAGTAGTTACAAAATCTCCTGAAATTACTCTAAATGCATTCTCAGGATTTTGATAAGGTAATGCATACTGCATTAATTGCTCATATCTTGATTCTAAAATATCAGCTCCTTTAAATTCTTGAACTATTATAAATGGAATTTTCTTGTCGTTTGCTTTGTATTCTGAAAGTTGTGCTTCATTTTCAACAGCAAAGAATTTTTTTCCAAATTGTTTTCCAACTAAATTTTTAGCTAACACAACACTAATTGGTTTAAAAGTGTATTGGTTGAATGATTTTACCAATACGTAATCTATTTTTTTACCAACTGTTAACGCTGTGTTTGAAGGCAATGTCCAAGGTGTGGTTGTCCAAGCTAAAAAGTGTACATCTCCATCTACTTTTTGTAAAAATGCTGGTAATGTATTTTTTATTGCTTTAAACTGTGCAACTGCAGTTGTATCTGTTACATCTTGATAAGTTCCTGGCTGATTTAGCTCGTGAGAACTTAAACCAGTACCTGCTTTTGGCGAATATGGCTGAATGGTATAGCCTTTATAAATTAGCCCTTTTTTATACATTTGAGCTAGCAACCACCAAACAGTTTCCATGTATTTTGGTTTGTAAGTTACATACGGATCTTCCATATCAACCCAATAACCAACACGTTTTGTTAGGTCGTTCCAAACATCAGTATAACGCATAACCGCTTTTTTACAAGCTTCATTATACGCTTCAACCGATATTTTTTTACCAATATCTTCCTTAGTAATTCCTAATTCTTTTTCAACACCTAATTCAATTGGCAAACCGTGCGTATCCCAACCTGCTTTACGTTTTACTTGAAAACCTTGTAGGGTTTTATAACGACAAAAAATATCTTTAATAGCTCTCGCCATTACGTGGTGTATACCTGGTAAACCATTTGCTGAAGGTGGTCCTTCAAAAAATACATAAGGTTTATTTTCATCTCGAGTAGTTATACTTTTTTCGAAAATATGCTCTGCTTCCCAAAACGCTAAAGTTTCATCTGCTACCTTAGTGAGGTTCAAACCCTTATATTCTCTAAATTTTTTGCTCATTTTTACCGTAAATTCAATTAGGACGCGAAATTACGTATTTTCTTGAAAATATCATTGCTATAAATGGCAAAAAATTATTAAGCTAAAGCGTTGTGTTTTGTAGTTTTATGTGCAATTTTTTGAAATTTAAAAAACCTTCTTTCAAAGTTTAAAAAATTGTTAGAAATATTCACTATAAAATTCAATCAATAATTATAAAATATCTATTAAATCTAAGGGTTTGCTTAATATATAATTTGCCCCGCTTAAAATTAATTCCTCTTTTGATCTATACCCCCACAATACCCCTACAGCAATCATATTTGCATTTTTTGCTGTTTGCATATCAACATCTGTATCTCCAACATAAAGTACTTCTTCAGCCTTTAGGTCTAAGTTTTTACATATTTCTAAGGCTCCAAATGGATGTGGTTTTTTAAGTGCTTCATCAGTTAAACCAAGTACTGGATTAAAATAATTTGGAAAAATAGCAGCTACAATTTTCTTAGTAAATTCATCGGCTTTGTTTGACAATACACTTAGTTTTAGATTGTGCGAAACCAAGCTATCAAGCAATTCAACAATTCCTTCATAAGGTGTTGTTTTATGCGTACAATTATCACGATACACTTCAATCATTGCATCAAAATATTTTTCAATTTGTGATTCATTTTGATGAGTTGATGGTAACGATTTAACGACAAGACTTCTAATTCCGCTACCAATAAAATTCTGATAGTCTTTATAACTATGCGTAGGAAAATTAGCTCTTTCAAGCACCATATTCATTGCATCTGAAATATCGTAAAGTGAATCTACTAGTGTTCCGTCTAAATCAAAAATAACTGCTTTATACTTCATCTTTTTCTTTTTTTATTTTATTGAAATAATATACTTACAGGTTGTTATAAACCTTACATACCTCTTTCCTTCTGAATTTGCTCGTAGGCTTTTTGAACTTGCTTAAATTTTTCTTCGGCACCTTTTACATGCTCATCTCCCAAATGTTGTAATTTATCGGGATGGTATTTTTTAACCATTTTTCTGTAGGCTTTCTTCACCTCGTCATTGGTTGCTGTTTTTTCAATCTCTAAAATTTTATACGCGCTATCTGAGCTATCATAAAACATGGCTTTTATAGATTCAAAATCGTGCTGATTTACATATAAATACCCTGCAATGGTTTTAATTGTATTTACTTCAGCTTCATTTACATTTCCATCGGCATTGGCAATTCCAAACAAAAAATGCACCAACTGCAAACGCGATGCATGTGTTAAATTTTGTCTAATTTGAACACATACTTGTCGTGTTGAAATTTTATTATTCTTAATAAATCCTTTGAATAATTTAAATGCATGATTGGCTCTTTCTTCGCCATACATTTTTTTAAAATATTCTCTAACAAAAGCTAATTCACGTTGATCAACTTTTCCATCAGCTTTAATAACTGTTGAAGACAGCAGCAATAAACTTATTTCAAAATCGCCCGACTGCACATTTCCTGCGGAAGAACTGTATTTTTTTGCTTGTGCTATATCTTCTTTTGAAAATCCATCAATAAAATTTCCAACTACAAATCCTAAAATAACACCTATTGGCCCTGCAACTGCATAACCCAATCCGGCGCCTAACCACTTTATAAAATTCCCCATATTTCTTTAATAATTTTCAAAGATACATGTTATTGTTAGCATACCTAAAGTAGGTTGTTGTTACAGCTGTTAAAATATTTATAAACTTTAATTTTGATTCGCTATAAATAATACATATTGAATCATTTAAAAATCCTATAAAAACTAGCAATTTGAAAACAAAAAAATATGTAGGTTTGCATAACTAAATACGTCTAACAAAAAAATAAAGATATGTATCCACCAGAATTAGTAAAACCAATGCAATTAGAATTAGAAAATGCAGGTTTTTCATCGTTACACACAGCACAAGAAGTTGAAGAAGCATTGCAAAAAGAAGGAACAACTTTAGTGGTTGTAAATTCAGTTTGTGGATGTGCAGCAGGAACTTGTAGACCAGGCGCTGTAGCTTCATTAGAATTTGACAAAACACCAACTAACTTAGTAACTGTTTTTGCAGGTGTTGATGCTGAGGCAACTCAAAAAGCACGCGAACAGATGATTCCGTTTCCTCCATCGTCACCAGCAATTGCTTTATTTAAAGATGGAGTTTTAGTACACATGCTAGAACGCCACCATATTGAAGGAAGACCAGCTGAAGCTATTGCTTCAAATTTAGCAGGAGCTTACGATGAGTATTGTTAAAAAATAGTATTGAAATTTCAATACAAAGTATTGAGAAAAATCCATTCGTTATTGAATGGATTTTTTATTTTTAGCCTATGAATAAAACAGCGATTATTACCAATACTGAAGAATTTGTAAAGAAAATATTAAAAAATGCCGAAGGTGGTCATGATTGGTTTCATATTTTACGCGTTTGGAACAACGCCAAATTAATTGCAAAAAACGAACGTGTTGATAAGTTTGTTGTTGAACTTGGTGCTTTACTTCACGATATAGCCGATTCTAAATTTTACAATGGAGATGAATCTATTGGTCCTAAAGTAGCGCGTGAGTTTTTAGAAAGTGAACAAGTTGAAGAAACTATAATTATTCATGTAGAACAAATTATTTCTAATATTTCTTACAAAGGTGGAAATTTTAACCAAACTTTTACTTCACCTGAATTAAATGTAGTTCAAGATGCAGACAGATTAGACGCTATTGGAGCTATTGGTATTGCGCGTTGTTTTAATTATGGCGGATTTAAAAACAGGGCATTATACGATCCAGAAATTCAACCAAATTTAAATATGACGAAAGAGGAATATAAAAAATCTGATGCGCCAACCATTAATCATTTTTATGAAAAACTATTATTACTAAAAGATAAAATGAACACCTCAACCGGAAAAAAAATTGCCGAAGAACGCCACCAATATATGGAAACATTTCTTCAGCAATTTTATAATGAATGGGAAGGTTTGCAATAAAACCTCATCCAATTTATTTTATTGAATTCATTAAAATTCTAAATCCACTACCAAGTCAAAATCATCGTAAATAGCTTTATCTTTTAGGCCATCAAAAAAACTAGCAGAACCATATTTAACATCATATTTAGTTCTATCTATTTTTAAAGAAGCGTTGGCTTTGTTTCCATATACTGACATTGTAAAAACAATTGGGTTTGTTTTACCTTTAATAGTTAAATCTCCTGTTACTTCATAAGAATTTTTACCTGTAGCTTTTACTTGTTGAAAATCTAACGTTGCAGTTGGATTGTTTTCAACACCAAAAAAATCATCAGATTTTAAATGTCCTTCAAGCTTTCCTTTGTATTCACCTTCTAAATCTGTACAAATAATTGTATTCATATCAATTTCAAATTCACCACCCACTAATTTTTCATCACTAAATGTTAACGAACCTGATTTTAGAGCAATAACACCTTCATGCGAACCTGTTACTTTGTAACCTTTCCATACAACTTTACTACTTTCAAGTTTTACATTTTTTTTCTCTTCATCTAAAGATTTAAAAGAAAAAGCAACAACTGCTATCAAAACTACAACTGCTAAATTTTTAATTTTATTTTTCATTATACTATGTTTTTAAATTATAATACAAATATGCGCAGATATATTCCTTTAAAAAATAAGGTAGTTTATGAAATGAAGTTAAACTAGTTTAACTTTTACGACTCTAAAGCTAACTGACTTTTTATTTTACTTAAGAATTCCTTTGTAATTCCAAGATAAGAGGCAACCATATACTGTGGAACACGTTGCTCTATTGTTGGGTACTGCTTTTTAAATTGCAGGTATTGTTCTTTGGCTGAAAGGCTAAAATTACCAACAATTCTTTTTTGTGATGAAACCAATGCCTTCTCTAACATTTTTCTAAATAACCGTTCTAGTTTTGGAATTTCTTTGTACAATTCTTCTTCATAATCATATTGAAACTGAATTACTTCAGTATCTTCAATACATTGTACATTAAAATCGGAAGCCGACTGTGTAATATAACTCCCAATATCTGATGTCCACCAATCTTCAATTGCAAATAACACAATGTGTTCTATACCTTTATCATCCAAAAAAAAGGTTTTTGTACAACCTGAAATTAAAAAATTAGTATGCTTACAAATATCTCCTTGCTGAACAATATATTGCCCTTTCAGGTATTTTCGATAATTTAATTTTGAAAGTAAAAAAGCCTCCTCTTCATTAGTTAAACTAATGTATTTTCTTATATACTTTAATAATGGCGCTGCTTTTATTTCCAACATAACTTTTTGTTGATTTTATTGAAAATTTGGCTTGCGCTTTTCTAAAAAAGCCGTTGTTCCTTCTTTAAAGTCTTCGGTTCCAAAACTCAACCCAAAATTTTCTATTTCAACAGCAAAGCCATTTACACAATTGGTGAAATTTGCATTTACCGATTTAATTGCAGCCGAAATTGCCACAGATGAATTTTGCATAATTTTACTGGCTAACTTTTCACACAAAGGCAACAATTCAGCTTGCTCAACCACGTAATTTACCAAGCCCCATTCTTTGGCTTCATCAGCTGAAATCATTCCGGCAGTCATAATCATTTCCATTGCTTTTCCTTTGCCTACTAATTGAGACAAACGCTGCGTACCTCCATACCCTGGAATTACACCCAAACTCACTTCAGGTAATCCCATTTTGGCATTGGTACTTGCTACTCTAAAATGAGATGCCATTGCCAATTCTAATCCGCCACCAAGTGCAAAACCATTCACTGCTGCAATAACTGGCGTTCCTAAATTTTGAACAAAATCAAATAAAATTGCCTGACCTTTTCGTGCTAACTCAGTACCTTGTTCAACAGTGAAATCAGAAAATTCTTTGATATCAGCACCTGCAACAAATGCTTTTTCACCACTACCTGTAACTACAATTACTTTTATGGTTAAATTTTCATCTAAACTTTTAAAAGCAGTATGTAGCTCTTCAATGGTTTGTTTGTTTAAGGCGTTTAATTTTGAAGGTCTATTTACAGTTACAATTGCTAAATGCTCTTTTTCCTCAATTAATACGTTTTCTAAATTCATGGTCTTATTTTTTTGGTAAAATTATTTTAAAAACTGTTCCTTTATCAGTTTCTGTTGTATAAGTTATACTGCCATTATAGGTTTCAACAATGTTTTTAACCATTGGCAACCCTAAGCCCATACCACTTGATTTTGTAGTAAATCTAGGTTCAAAAATTTTAGCCCTATCTTCTTCTAAAATTCCTTTCCCATTATCGGCTACCAAAATTACTACACTATTGTTTTCTTCTAGTACTGAAACTTCAATTTTCTTATATTCAACCTCTTCTAACGCCTGGGTTGCATTTTTTACCAAATTGGTAACTACTCTTATTAACTGTGTTTTATCTAATTCGGCAATAATTTCTTCTTCTTTTGAAAAAAAGGAAATATAATCTTCCGTAAAAATATCTAAAGCGTGATTTACAACATCAACCACATTTAATGCTTCTTTGTTTTGAGTTGGCATTTTAGCAAAATTTGAAAATGCCGAAGCAATAGAACTCATAATATCTATTTGCTGAATTAATGTTTCACTAAACTCATTTAATTTGTCATAAATTTTAGGATCGTTTGCATCAAATCTACGTTGAAAACTTTGCACCGTTAAACGCATTGGTGTTAGTGGGTTTTTAATTTCATGGGCCACTTGTTTTGCCATTTCACGCCAAGCCTGCTCACGCTCACTTTTCGCCAACTTTACAGCACTTTCCTCCAACTCATTAACCATTTCATTGTAGGCATTTACTAAGGTAAAAATCTCGGTACTTGCATTGTTTAAAATAATTTTTTCGTTACGTTTATTCAAACGGGTATGCGTCATTTTATCGGTTACTTCTTTTATAGAACGTGTTATATAACTTGAAATAAAATACGCCAATGCTATTGCCAATAAAAACATTAAAGCATACACAAAGCCCATTCTCACTAAAAACTCTTCCAAATCTTTATCTTGAGCGGTATTGTCTTGCACATACTGTAAATTTAAAATCCCAATTGGCTTGAACTTTGTATCGGTAATGTAGGTATATGAGGATTGAAAACTATTTCCTTTTACAATTTTAGTATTTATATACCTGTGCTTATAATTTGAAGAAATCTTTTCTAAAATAGTATCTGTTAAAACTACTGGCGCATCATTTTTCACAAAACCTGCATGAGAGCTAATGGATAACTTTCCATTTAATTCATAAATATTAATTTCTAAATTTTCAATATCTGAAATTTCATAAATTTTATCTTTAAAAATATAGGCCAGATTTTTAGTTTCTAACGGGTAGGTATTTCCTGTGTTAAACCAGTAATTGATAGCTGCTTTTACCGAACTTTCTTTTCTTTCTAATCGACCTTGATTGTATTCATCTGTTTGTTCTTTGTATTGATAAATTGTAACCGCCGCAATTAAAACGGAAGCCAATAATATTAACAATATCATGGCTAAGAATAATCGGTTACGAAGAGAAAGCTGCTTAATTTTCATGGGTTATTTTGAAGTAAATATACTGATAATTTTACAGCCTATTCACAATAAACATACCAAAACCTATTTGTAGCGAAGTTTAAAAAACAGGATAATTAAAGTTAAAACTGCGGTAATACTATTGGCAACAATCATAGCTAAGCTATTTAAGTGAATACCATACAACAACCACAATATAATACCCACAAACATAGCAATATACATAGTTAAAGAAATATTGCCTGCCGATTTTGTTTTCCAAGTTTTATACACCTGCGGAATATAAGCCGAAGTTGTTAAAAAGGCAGCTACTAAACCTACTATTTCAAATTTGTCTATCATTCTTGTTTATATAAAGTAGGCTGTAAAATTAAACAAAAAAGCCTTCATAAATTATGAAAGCTTTTTTTAATTGAATATTTATTACAACTGAAATTTTATAAAATTTCGTTACAAACTATTTCTCCTTTAACAATATTTAATCCTTTTTTTAGATATGAATTTGAATCACAAGCATTTACCCAACCTTTATTTGCTATTTGCAATACGTAAGGCAATGTAACATTGGTTAATGCAATTGTTGATGTATAAGGAACTGCACCTGGCATATTTGCTACACAGTAATGTACCACATCATCAATTATATAAATTGGATCTTCGTGTGTAGTTGGTTTTGTAGTTTCAATGCACCCCCCTTGATCTACAGCAACATCAACTATTACGGTTCCTGGTTGCATTTCTTTCAACATATCGCGTGTAATTAATTTTGGTGCTTTTGCTCCCGGAATTAAAACACCACCAACAATTAAATCGGCATCTTTAATATGTCTTCTAATATTATATTCGCTTGAAAACTCTGTAATTACATTGTTCGGCATGATATCGTTAATATAACGCAATCGATCCATGTTAATGTCTAAAATATTAACAATAGCACCCAATCCGGCCGCCATTTTTGCAGCCTGAACACCTACAACTCCACCTCCTAAAATTAATACTTTTCCTGGACGTACTCCCGGTACACCACCTAGTAAAACCCCTTTTCCTTTAATTGGTTTTTCTAAATATTTAGCACCTTGTTGAATAGCCATTCTACCAGCTACTTCAGACATTGGAGTTAATAACGGCAACGTACCTCTATTATCATCAACAGTTTCATAAGCAATACAAACCGCCTTGCTTGCTACCATTGCTTCGGTTAAAGTTTGATTTGAAGCAAAATGAAAATATGTAAATATAATTTGACCTTCTCTTGCCAAGCTATACTCTTCTTCAATTGGTTCTTTCACCTTCACAATCATATCAGCAATTGCATACACCTCTTCAATTGTAGGAAGTATGTTAGCACCTGCATTTATATAATCACTATCACCAAAACCACTATCAAATCCTGCTCCTTTTTGAACATAAACTGTATGGTTGTTTTTGGTAAGTTCAAAAACTCCTCCTGGAGTAATTGCCACTCTACTTTCGTTGTTTTTTATTTCCTTAGGAAGTCCTACAATCATTTTTATTGAAGTTTTAAATATTCTACAAAAAAATCAAAAAAAATCAAATATAAACACTACAATATTAGTAGCATTACATATTATATTATCCTAACCAACTATGTTAATTATCTTCCCTGGAACTACAATTACTTTTTTAGGTGTTCTACCTTGTAATTGTTCTATTGTTTTTTCGTGCGCCATAGCTGCTGCTTCAATTTCATCTTTACTTAAATCTAATGGTAGCTCCATAGTAAAACGCATTTTCCCATTAAATGAAACCGGATATACTTTACTACTTTCTACCAAGTATTTAGGTTCAAAAATTGGAAAATCAGCTGTTGAAACCGAAGTTGTATGTCCTAATTTAGCCCACAATTCTTCAGCAATATGTGGTGCATACGGCTCAATAATTACAGCTAAAGGCTCTAAAATAGCTCGCTTGTTACATTTTAAAGCGGTTAACTCATTTACAGCAATCATAAATGTTGAAACCGATGTATTGAAAGAGAAATTTGCAATATCTTCTTCAACTTTTTTAATGGTTTTATGTAAGGTTTTAAACTCTTCTTTTGTTGGCTCATCATCTGAAACCGAAAATTCACCATCAACAATATATAATTTCCAAAGTTTTTTCAAGAAGCTATACACCCCTGAAATACCTGAAGTTTTCCAAGGTTTTGATTGCTCTAAAGGTCCTAAAAACATTTCGAACAAACGTAAACTGTCTGCTCCAAATTCTTCACAAATTTGATCAGGATTTACCACATTGTATTTAGATTTCGACATTTTCTCCACCTCTCTACCAACAATGTAAGCCCCTCCTAAATCCTCCCCAAAGGGAAGGACTTTTCCATTTTTATCTTCTAAAATGAATTCTGCATCTTTATATTCTGCCCTCCAGTTTTTAAACGCTTCAATATCTAATTCATCAGAAGTGTTTACAAAAGATACATCTGCGTGAATTGGTTGTACTTTTAAATCTCCAATTAATCCTTTTGAAACAAATTTATTTTCACCTTCTACTCTATAAACAAAAGCCGAAGTTCCTGTAATCATCCCTTGGTTAATTAGCTTTTTAGCATATTCATCAACAGGTACAATGCCTTTATCAAATAAGAATTTTTGCCAAAAACGTGAATACAATAAATGCCCCGTTGCGTGCTCGCTACCACCAATATACAAATCTACATCTTGCCAATATTCAACCGCTTCTTTACTTACAAATTCCTCTGTATTTGTAGGATCCATATAACGGTTAAAGTAAGAAGAACTTCCTGCCCAACCTGGCATGGTATTTAGTTCTAACGGACACACAGTTTCATTATCTATTAAATCGTTGCTAACAATTGTATTGGTATTGGTGTCCCAAGCCCAAACAGATGCATTTCCTAAAGGTGGTTTTCCATCTTCGGTAGGTAAATATTTTTCAACCTCTGGCAATACAATTGGCAAATATTGTTTGTCAATCATTTGTGGCAATCCGTTTTTATAATACACAGGAAAAGGTTCTCCCCAATAACGTTGACGACTAAAAACAGCATCACGTAAACGGTAGTTTATTTTTCCGTAACCAATTCCTTTTTCTTCAATTTCATAAATGATTCTTTTCATCGCTTTTTTATACGTTAAGCCATTTAAAAAATCAGAATTTGCTATTTTAACACCTTCTTTTGCTGAACAAGCTTCTTCAGAAATATCAACACCTTCAAAAATGTTTGGTATTTCCAATCCGAAATGATTTGCAAACGCGTAATCACGTTCATCTCCACAAGGAACCGCCATTACAGCACCTGTTCCGTAACCTGCCAACACATAATCTCCAATCCAAATTTGTACTTTTTTACCTGTAAAAGGATGCAAAGCATACGCACCTGTAAACACACCCGAAATGGTTTTAACATCGGCCATACGCTCTAATTCACTACGTTTCGCAGTCTCTTTTTGATATGCTTCAACCGCTTCTTTTTGTGCTGCAGTCGTAATTTTTGAAACTAGTTCGTGTTCTGGAGCTAAGGTCATAAAACTTACCCCGTAAATGGTATCAGGACGTGTTGTAAAAACTGAAATTTCATATTCTGAACTATTTGTAGAAATTGTTTCATTTTTACTTTCAACCTTTGGTGGTACTGTTGGAAATTGCAATGCATAATCTATATTAGACATTACAATATTTATGTTTTCTAAAACTTCTTCTTTAGAAAAACGCTTTACACTAAAACCTTCACTTTCAAAATATGCAGTTCTTACAGCTTCATCCTCTTTTCCTGAAAATTCAATAATTATTTTTTTAGTCAAGCATACAAAATCAACCAAAAAAGTACCAATGGTATATTTAGCTCTAAACTTCGATTTTGTTTTTTTCTTTCTTAATTCGTTCCACAACAACTCTTCTTCTTTAGTTGAAGTTGCACGTTTTTCTTTCAGCGCTTCAATTTCTTTTAATGAAAAACTTACTTTTTTACTTTCAGAAATAGCCTCTGACAACACTTTAAAAGAAACCATTGCACCTTCTGAACGACCAATCCAGTAGGTTTGTGAATCTTTCAACGGTTGTGGCCAATCAATTTTATCTAACCCGTCTAATAAACGTTGCGCGTACGCCGTAATTCGCATACTCCATTGCATCATTTTTTTACGAACCACAGGATGACCTCCACGTTCTGAAACACCATTTACAATTTCATCGTTTGCCAATACGGTTCCTAAAGCAGGGCACCAGTTTACCTCAGTTTCTGATAAAAAAGTCAAACGGTATTTTAACAATATATGTTGTTGCGCTTCTTCTGAAAAACCATTCCATTCTTCCGCAGAAAAAACAGTAATTTCATCGTCACAAACAGCCTGCACCGTTGCATTTCCTTCTGCTTCAAAAGTTGAAATTAAGGTTGAAATATCTTCAGCTTTATCGCTTGTTTTATTGTACCAAGAATTGAATAATTGAATAAAAATCCACTGTGTCCATTTGTAATAACTAGGATCAGAAGTTCGCACTTCACGAGACCAATCAAACGAAAAACCAATTTTATCTAATTGTTTTCTGTAAGTTTTAATATTGGCAGCCGTAGTAATTGCTGGGTGTTGCCCTGTTTGAATAGCATATTGTTCTGCAGGCAATCCAAAAGAATCGTACCCTTGCGGATGCATTACATTAAAACCTTTATGACGTTTGTAACGCGCATAAATATCAGAAGCAATATAACCTAGCGGATGCCCAACATGCAGCCCAGCACCTGACGGGTAAGGAAACATATCTAACACATAAAACTTTGGTTTATCTGATTTATTTTCGGCTTTAAACGTTTGGTTATCTGCCCAATATTGTTGCCATTTGGCTTCTATCTCTCTAAAATTATAATCCATGGTCGCTTTCAAATTTTGAAAGCGCAAAGTTACGGTTAATCTACAAAAGAATAAAGTCTAATTTTAAGTAATAACATTTCAAAAAAAAGGCCTATAAACCGAGATTTATAGACCTTAAATTGAAAAAGAAAAAAATTACCCTTTTACAGGTACGGTAACAATAACATTTCCAAAACCTAAATACATTGTAGCATTAGTATCTTTTCCATCAAAAGCAATTGAAAAAGCTTCAACCAACTCGTCTGATTTTGATACAGTTCCCTTTACTCTTACTACATCTTCGCTTTCATTGTAAAAATAAGATCCCCAAACATTTTCAGCAGTACTTAAAATAACAATCCATGCTGTTTCACCAGGAATTGTAAATAATGTGTATTTACCCGCTTTTACAGCTTCACCACCAAAAGTTACATCTTTATAAAATGTAATTTCAACAGCTTCATTTGCCCCCGTTCTCCAAACCTTACCGCTTGGTGCCAATTCTTCAACAGTTCTTCCTTTTAACTGTGGGCGACTGTAAATAACTTTCACCATTTTATTAGATTCTTTATAGCTTGCTGGATATGCCGCTGCGTCCATTGGACTTTTATCTAATTTTGCGAATTTTTGAGCAGTCATTTCATTAGAGAACATTAATACGATTGCCAAAACAGCAACAAATAATACATTTTTTTTCATTATAATAATTTGAGTTAATAGTTAAAAATTTTACACTTTGTCATATAAAAGTAACTTTCCATACAAAAAACAGTATTAATTTTTTGTTAAAGCCAAAAACAGGTTATTTTAAAAGTATATTCTAATTACTTTTCATTGTTTTGGTTTGGTAATAATGTTTAATTTCGCCGATTAATAATTTTCATTTTTTTTGAATAAAAACACATACAAAGCGCACTTAGCCTTATTAGGCGCAAATGTTATTTATGGCATGAACCATATTATAGCAAAGGATGTAATGCCTGAAAAACTTGGTCCAACAGCATTTATTTTTCTTAGAATTTTAGGGGCTAGTTTACTGTTTTGGACGATTAAAAGTTTTATTAAAGAAAAAATTGACAAAGACGATTATTTTAGATTGATCGTTTGCGGTGTTTTAGGTATTGCCATTAATCAGTTATTATATTTTCACGGATTGAATTTAACTTCACCTATTGATGCTTCTATAATTTACACATCAGTGCCAGTTTTAGTCTTAATTTTCAGTTATTTTTTACTGAAAGAACAAATAACCCGAACCAAAATAGGAGGCATTGCAATTGGCGGAACTGGAGCATTGTTACTTATTTTATATGGAAATAAAAACGAAGGAACTAGTACACTTTTAGGAAATGGATTAATTTTTTCAAATGCTATTTTTTATGCTTTTTACTTGGTGTATGTAAAACCATTAATGAAAAAATATCAACCTATAACTGTAATTAGCTGGGTATTTTTAATTGGATTTCTATTTATGATTCCGTTTGGATTAAACAGTGTAATCAACACTAATTTTAGTGCATTTACACTAAATACCTATTTGATAATTGCTTTTGTAATTATAGGAACCACCTTTTTAACCTATTTATTTAACATTTATGCCCTCACCAAAGTACCTCCATCAGTTAACGGAAGTTATATTTATTTACAGCCTGTTGTTAGCTTTGTAATGGTGAGTATTTATGCTTTTGTTTTAGGTAAAAATGAATATGCGCAAGACATAAATCTCACTAAAATTATTAGTTCTATATTGGTAATTGCAGGTGTTTATTTAATTAGCAAAAAAGAGGTTCAATTGAAACCTATTTAAGGATTACAGAATGCACTGCCATTCTGAATATACTAAAAAGAAATAAAGAATCTAATATGGCAATGTGAGATTCTTCACTATCGTTCAGAATGACAGTTTTAATGTTTCATTCTATATTTATATTCTAGTTTGTTTAGATTATTTTATTAAAAGATTGTCTAATCTTTTCCAATGAGAAAGATCCCGAATCAAGTCCGGGATGACGATTATTGCCAAAAGCTAACCGCTACTATCCATTGTTAATTAACACCTCTAGCTTTATTTTCCTGCGGAAGCAAGGTGTAATAAATTAAATCGTTTGTTGGAGTTGGAACTCCTAATTCTTTTCCTAAACGCACAATTGTACCGTTTTGCGCTTCTAATTCCGAAGGTTTTCCTTCCATAATATCACGCTGTAACGATGCGGTTGTATTGTATGGCAACGACTCAATTATTTCGAATTGTTTTGCGATTGTATTTTCTGGTAAAGAAACTCCTTTAGCTTTTGCAATAGCATAAATTTCTTCAGCAGTTTTTAGCATCATATTTTTAATATATGGCGAAGCTAACATTTCGCCATGCGTTGCTCTTGTTAAAGCTCCCAACGCACTTACTGTAGTAATATATACATATTTTGTCCAGATTTCTTTTTGAATATCTTCGGCTAATTTATTCGTAATATTGGCTGCATTCAATACTTTTTCCAGTTGAAGTGCTCTTTCGGTTTTTTCGTTATTTAGTTCTCCAAAAACAATGGTTGGTTCGTAAGCAACGTGATTAATTACACCATAATTCTCAACAAAACTAACCACTTTACACAAACCACCTAGCACGTACTTTTTGTCAATTATAGAACTTAAAACTTCAGCGTTTTCACAACCATTTAACAATGAAATCACCATGGTATTTGCATTCAAAACCGGCTTTATAAGTTTAGCCACTTCAGCTAACTGCCATGTTTTTACGCACACTAAAATTAAATCTATGTTTTCAACTTCTGCAATATTAGCAGTTGCATTTGCAGGGCTCACCAAATAATCTCCGTTTACACTTTTAAGCTGTAAACCGTTTTTTTGAATAGCTTCTAAATGTTTGCCACGTGCTATAAAAGTAACATTATTTCCTGCCTGAACTAAACGTGCTCCAAAATAACCACCTACACCTCCAGTTCCATAAATTACAATATTCATGTTGTATGTTTTATTTCAAAAATAACGATTTATTATAAAGACAAAAGCTTTAAACCTAAAAAATAAGTTCTTGGCATTGATGGGCCATAAATATAATTACTATCACGATTTTTACCTGAGTCAAAATCTGATTGATAGTCATCGAATATATTTTTAACACCACCATACAACTCAATTCCTGTTTTTAGTTTTTCAATATTAAAAGTATAAGTGGATTTGAAACCTAATTCTGTAAAACTTTTAGACCTCACAAATTCATCTGCTAATTGTTCTGGAGCTCCAGCTAAGTGCAAAACATCCATTTCTCCAGTATATAAAACGTTAATTGCAGTATTAAACTTTTTTGAAAAAGTAAACGTCATAGTGGCATAACCATATACCTCGGGTGTTCTTAAAAATTCTTTTTTTGAAGGTAAATTTTCTGAATAAACTACAGCTTCACTAAACTTACTAGATTGTAACGTAAACCCTGTTTCTAATTGAACTTTTTTATTATAATTTGCTCGTACTTCTAAAGTAACACCCTTTACGGTTGCTTCATCACCGTTTCGTTTTTCATAAACTTCTCCAAATTCATCTTCTCCTAGTGGATGCTGATAAAATGCATCGGTTAAATTAGTGTAAAAGCCTTCTAAAGTAAAACCTGCAATAAAATTTTCTGAAGCTTTATCGTAATTAATAGATGTAGTTAAACTCTGAGATTTTTCTTCCTTTAAGTTATCTGCCAATCGGATTCTTGAAATTCCTCCACCTGCAAAAGCAATGTGTAAATCAGCATCAAAAGCTTGTGGAGCTTTAAAACCAGTTCCATAAGTAAATCTTAACTGAGTTCTTTCTAAAGGTTTATATAACAAAGAAACTCTTGGACTAAACACAAAGTAATTTAAAAAATTATGTTTATCTGCTCTTACTCCAGCTAGTACATTCCACTTTTCAGAAACTTCCCAGTCGCTTTGAGCAAACAATCCTAAATTAGTTGTTTTTTGATCTATTAAATAAGTATAAGCTTCAATTTCATCATAAACTTTATCTTTAACAAATTCAGTTCCAATAGATATTGTATTAAAGCCATTTAAAAAACTTAAGAATTTATGGTTGAATTGCATTCCTCCTTGATACGTTTTCACATCTGAAATTCCATACGGAGGGTTTTCTAAATGATTTTGAATTTCATTTTCTTCATCTGGAAATATACCTGTATAATGATCTCTATCTGTTTTTTGAGTTGAAAAATAGGTTATTAATGAACTATTATCGTTATTAAAATTTATTTGATAATCTAAAGTTCCCATTAAAACATGATGTGTTCTTTCTTCAGATTGTTGTGTTAAAAAAGCTGGTTTATTAACCATTTCGCCTCCATATCTATACTCGTTTAAATAACCAAAACTCATTTCAATTTTTTGATTATAAGAAGGCATAAAAAATGAATTTATTCCAAATGATGTATTTTTTAGTTTTGGTAATTCTGAAAAATTATCATCATTCGCATCAAACATTGTTCTATTTCTATGATTCAAAAACACAGACAACCCAGCATTTTCACTCATATTAACAACCGTAGTATTTGCATTTAAGATGTTTTCAAAAGCAGCATTTTTAATACTTTGATGCGTATAACTTACTTCAAAACTATCATTTTTAGGTATTTTTGTAATCACATTCACAGTGCCTCCTATTGCACCAGAACCATACAAAGCAGAACCACCACCACGAACAACTTCAACCCTATCAATCATATTTGCTGGTATTTGCTCTAAACCATACAATCCTGTAAGTGGACTAAAAATTGGCCGACCATTAATTAATATTTGTGAATATCCTCCTGCAAGCCCATTCATTCTTAATTGTGTGTAATTACATGTTTGGCAATCGGTTTCTACCCGTAAACCCGTTTGAAAACGCAAACCTTCAGATAAACTACAAGCCTGTACATCATTTAGTAATTTACTATCAATCACATTTACAATTACTGGTGAATTGGTTTGTTTTTTAAATGTTCTTGTTCCTGTAACAACAACCTGATCTAATCCAAACAAATCTTCTTCTAACTCAACGTTTAAAATTTTTGTTTCATTCATATCAATTGAAACCTTAAGCTCCCTTGATTTGAACCCAATAGCACTTGCTACAACTATAAAATTTCCTTTAGGAACAGTAAATTTAAATTCCCCATTCATATCTGCTGAAGATCCTATTGTTGAATTTTTTATATAAACTGTTGCTCCTGGTACTGGATTATCACCACAATACACAAGACCTTTAATAATTGCTCCGTCATTAGTGTGTGTTTTTGCAAATACCGCTATACAAAATAGCAATATTACTATGTTAATAAATGTTTTCAATGTTTTTTAGTTTTTAGTTTTTTGACAAATCTATAATTAT
>CBDUAL010000021.1:0-18661 GCA_965365125.1 uncultured Lutibacter sp. | reverse complement strand
TAGGGGCAGATATTCGTAAACCAAAAATTACTGAGTATTTAAATATTAAAAGTGGCAAGGGGTTGACCCATTTTTTAATGGATACAAAATTAACACCTTCAGATATTGTTGAACATGTAGCTGAAACAAATTTTGATATGATAGATTCTGGAGTAATAGCTCCCAACCCTTCAGAATTATTAATGAATGGTCGTTTTGAAGAAGCACTCGCTTACGGAAAACAACATTATGATTACGTAATTGTTGATACAGCACCTGTAAACTTAGTAACTGATACCTTATTATTAGGTCATTTTGCAGACTTATTTATTTATGTGATTAGAGCTAATTACTTAGATAAGCGTTTATTGGAAATACCAAAACAATTATATTTAGAAAAACGTTTACCTAATATGTCAGTATTGGTAAATGATGTAAATTATGAAAAAGGTGGTTATGGCTACGGTTATGGTTATGGCTATGGTTATGGAGAGCAGCAAGGGCAACTTCCTTGGTGGAAACGATTGTTTAAATCATAAATAAAGATTGTATAAGGGAAGTTAAAACTTCCCTTTTTTTGTATAAACGTCATTCCCAACTTGATTGGGAATCTTTTATATTGAATTACAATACTATTGTAAAGATCTTTTAAAATACAATACTGAAAAGTACGAAAGATAATAGTTTTTTACGAATAGTCAATATCATTCAAGCGACTTTCATTCTAGTTTAGGTAGGAATCTATTGCTTTGAAATTCAGACTCTACTGATGATGAGATACTTCACATGCTTTCAGTTTTTCAGTATGACAGTTGAAAGCTAACTTCCAACAGCAAACAGCGAATGACTGAAATACAAGACTAATTACTAGTGAATAAAAATAGAATTAAAAGAAATTAGCAGTCTGGATTATCAAGAAAATAAGGTTACATTATTTTCTAACACAGGTTGTATAAGTCGAAGTATCTTTTTATCATTAATTTTTTCTAGATGATTCAAATGTCGGTGATGATGCGTATCAGTACCCGCTAAATCAATCATATTTTCTTTTAATAATTTTACAGCGATGGTGTTTACATGCTTTCCGTAGTAATTAGAAAGGGATAATAAATTCACTTGAAATAAACAACCAGCATCTTTTAGTTTCTGGTATTCATTAAAATTTTGATGATAAAAATTATAACGTTCGGGATGTGCTAAAATAGGAGTGTACCCTGCAATTTGTATGTTAAATAAGATTTCATACAAATTAACTGGAGCATTAAAATACGACATTTCAACAAGTATGTATGAATCTTTCAATGGTAACAAATTTCCTTTGCTTAACAAGTTATTAAAATTGTCATCGAGCATATATTCTGCAGCAGCATTTAATTGAACGTTCATTCCTAAGGAATTCAAATGAGTTCTTAAATAACTTAATTTATCCATTATAATTTCAGGAGTATTTTCCCAAACACCTTCCATAATATGTGGAGTTGTAATAAAATTACGAATACCAAAATCATACATTCTTTTTATCAGCGCAACTGAATCATTTAAATTTTTAGCCCCATCATCAATTCCTGGTAATAAATGAGAATGGATATCTATAAAATTTTCAGGAAGAATACTTGTTATAGTGTTTTTTTGTTTCTTGAAAAATGATAACATAAATAGACAATTTTAAAATATAAATTAAGACTTAAAAATTAAAAGAAACCGTTTTTTGAAAGTGTAATAAAACCTCCAAAATTTACAGGTGCATAGGTGCCAGTATCAAATGAAATCGATGCTGAAATATTAAACGGCACTATGTTGTTTTTTTCGGGAAGATTTACTTCTAAAAGTCCAGAAAATTGTTTAGGTTTTGAATCATATTCATTGTTGAACCAACCAAAATAGGTAACATGACTTAACATTGCTTTGTAAGTAATTGGTTTTAAAGTTCCTTTTATACCCACATTAAAAGCCATAAACCGATTGTCGCCTATAATTACCCCCTGTGTAATTGCATTTTCATCTATTGGTTTTGCAGTAAAATATGGTGAGCCTATTGTGCGTCCAAAATAAGTCCAACCACTATTGTATAAATTATTATTAAAGTAATTATCTAAACCTCTCCCATGTATTTTATTACCATTTTCATCATAACCTTGGTCTGGAGGGTTTGCACCACTCATATTTTTGGTATAGGTAAATTCAGTTAATATATGACTTATAGTAGCCTCAGGTTGTTTTAAATCAATCATTAAGCCGTATAAACCATCTATCCAGTTTTGCAGTTCCATACCAGAGCTATCTTCAAAAGGATGTGAATAATAAAAGTTGATATGGGTATGATCTCCAGAATAATTCATTTGAAAAAGATAGGCCCCTAAATGATTTCCTAAAGCATTTAATTGGTCAGCATTTGAAGAATTTGAGCCACCCGATTTTCCTAATACAATGCGGATAAAATCTTTAAAACTATCAGGTTGTTCTCCTGCGAGAGCAGATGTGCCTCCCCATTGTGCATAATGATCTATACCTGCTATTAATTCTAATTTCGGCTTTAATTTAAACTTCAAAAACAAACTGGAATGATGTAAGTTTGCCTTGTTTACAGAGCGTTCATCATTTAACCAGTAATTGGCAAAATTCAATTGAAAGCTTAACCAGTTTTTTGCAAAGGGTAATTTTAGGTAATCTAATGTACTGATATTAAAACCAGGATAGGCTCGGGCATTGATAGATTTCACAATATTTCCATTGGAAGATGATAAGCCCTCCCATTTTATTTCATCATTTTTGTTTCCAAGATCTAAGACCCAATTTTTATATTGAAGTCTAACATATAATTCATTAATGAATACCGAATTTTCATCAGCAATATATCCAGTTATTGCATTTTCATTTGCAATAAATCCAGTAGCGCTTAGCTTATAAGCAATTCCAAAATTTTTAGTTGATTTTTTAAAGTTATCAGAAATACCTGTGTTTAAAGAACCGAAATTACTGTTAGGAACACTTCCGTACCTGTTTGAAACCAACCAAAAAGGCAAGGTTTCATAAGAAGAGATTCCGCTATTAAGGGAAATAGTATAATTAAAATTTTCTATTTCTTGCCCTTTAGAATTGAAAGTGAAAAATAAAAGAAATAGTCCAAAAATAATTTTAGTAAAAAAGGTTTTCATACAAATTTATATTTTTTGCAAATATAAGTAATATATATATGTTAATAATTTAAGCTTAAAATAGAGGGATTTAAATAAAGGTGATTAGGTTGTTTGCTGTTGCATTTAGCTTATCCAAATATGTATTTTTGTTTTTAAACTAAAGTTGTACTTCAATAGCGATTCAAAGTTTAGTTGTAAAAGCGAATGCTAAATATACTTTAGTAGGTTGCCAACAGCTAATTACCACTTCAAATCACATTCACTTCAATTTCTAAAGAAATAGCAAATACATCTGTTATTTTTTGTTGAATTTTTTGAGCCAAGCTAAAAATTTCTTCACCAGTAGCATTGCCATAATTCACCAATACCAATGCCTGATTTTCATGAATACCAGTAGCTCCAAAACGTTGTCCTTTAAAGCCACACTGTTCTATAAGCCAACCCGCAGGTACTTTTATTTCTTGTTCAGAAATAATATAATGTGGTGCGTTTGGGTGTTTCTGTTGTAATTTTTTAAAAGCATTCCTTGTGATTACAGGGTTTTTAAAAAAACTACCACTATTTCCAATCACTTTAGGATCGGGTAATTTACGTTCACGAATAGCAATAATGGTGTCAGAGATTTCCTTTAAGGTCGGATTTTCAATATCCTTCAAACCATCTTTTATAGCTCCGTATGAAATATTGTAGTGATGCTCGTTTTTAGTGAGTTTAAAAGTGACTGATGTAATAATGTACTTTCCTTTCAATTCATTTTTAAAAACCGAATTTCGATATCCAAAATTACATTCTTTGTTGTTAAACACACGTAACTTTCCCGTTTTAATTTCCAAAGCTTCTAATTGGTGAAACGTATCTTTTATTTCAACACCATAAGCACCAATATTTTGAATAGGGGAGGTGCCTACATTACCTGGGATTAAAGATAAATTTTCTAAACCTCCATAGTTTTGAGAAATACACCAAATAACAAAATCGTGCCAATTTTCGCCAGCTTCGGCAGTAACAAAAACACTGTCTTTTTCAGTATCGTTAACAATAATTCCTTTCAAGTTTAAGTGTACAGCTAAAGCTTCAATGTTCTTAGTTAGCAACATATTACTGCCTCCACTTATTAAAAAAAGTTGTTTTTCAGTAGCGACTATTTTTTTTAATTCGTGCAAAGAATTAATAGTAACAAAACGTTTGGCATTTACATCAATACCAAATGTGTTATAAGGTTTTAAGGATATGTTTTCTTGAAATTTCAATTAGTTATTGTATTTTGAAAGGGCTATTTTTAAAAGTTCTACAGATCGTTTTAAATCTTCTTTTTTTAGTACATACGCAATTCGTACTTGATTTATACCAAGCCCTGGTGTTGAGTAAAAACCAGCAGCAGGTGCTACCATTACTGTTTGATTGTTATCTGAAAAATCTTCTAACAACCATTGCGAAAATTTTTCAGCATCGTCCACAGGTAATTCTACCATACAGTAAAATGCACCCATTGGTTTTGTAGCTTTTACGCCTTCTATTTTGTTTAATTCTTCAATTAATAAGTTTCTACGGCTTTTATATTCCACTATTACTTCATCAAAATAAGATGTTGGTGTGTCTAAGGCTGCCTCACTTGCTATTTGTGCATAGGTTGGTGGACTCAAACGTGCTTGTGCAAATTTTATAGCGGTTGTTAAAACATTTTTATTTCTTGAAATTAAATACCCAATACGTGCGCCACACATACTATAGCGTTTAGAAACAGAATCAATTAAAATACCGTGTTCTTCTAGTCCAAAATCTCCTAAAATAGAATGGTGTTTAGCACCTTTATTATAAATAAATTCTCTATATACTTCGTCTGCAATTAAAAAAATGTCATGTTTTTTAACTAGGGCAGCCAATTGTTGTATTTCTTCTTTTGAGTAAGAATAACCAGTTGGATTACCAGGGTTACAAATTAAAATTGCTTTGGTTTTAGGTGTAATTAATTTTTCAAAATCTTCAACATCGGGTAATGCAAAATTGTTTTCAATTTTAGAAGTAATAGGAACTACTTTAACACTTAATGATGACGAGAATCCATTATAATTTGCATAAAATGGTTCAGGAATAATAATTTCATCATCAGGATCAGTAATACTTCCAAGCGCAAATAATAAAGCTTCAGAACCCCCGGTAGTTATAATAATATCGTTAGCATTTAGTTTGATCTTGTTTTTAGCAAAATAATGATTTGCCAATTTTTCACGGTAACTTTCTGAACCGTCTGTATTGCTATATGCAAGTACTTCTATCGTGTTATTTTTTACAGCTTCTAATGCACAACTAGGTGATTTAACATCGGGTTGACCAATATTTAAATGAAAAACTTCAATGCCTTTGCTCTTAGCTTTTTCAGCAAATGGAACAAGTTTTCTTATGGGGGATTCGGGCATATTTTTACCCGTATTTGAAATTTTCGGCATATTTCTGAAATTTAGTATGAATTAATCACAAATTTGCGAAAATTTATTCAGATACCTTCAAGTTTTCAATGATTTGTTAAAGGTTAAAGTTTTCATAAAAGTTGTATAAATTGAGGATAAAATGTTAAATTAATGGACTATACTTCAAAATTTTGAAAAACATATATAAACATACCCTATTTATAGGTTTTATCTTTTTATTTTCTTTAGGTATAAATGCTCAAAGAGATTTTATGCTGCAAAATGGCTTGCAAAAACAAACGATTTCATTTAAATTATTGAGCAATTTAATTGTATTTCCAATGAAGGTAAACGGGAAGGAATTAAATTTTATTTTAGATTCTGGCGTAGGAGCTACTGTTCTTTTTAATTTAAACCCGAGCGACTCATTAAATCTTCGGAATATTAAAAAAATTAAACTACAAGGATTAGGGCAAGAAGCGCCTGTTGATGCTATTTTATCTAGAGGAAACGAATTAAGTTTGACCAATATTAAAAGTAACAATGAAAAAATATACGTTATTTTTAATGATGGATTTGATTTGTCTTCAAAATTAGGGATTACAATTCATGGAATTATTGGTTACGAGCTTTTTAAAAGTTTTACCATCCGAATTAATTACAGCAAACGCAGACTTACCTTTTACAATTCAACCTCTTATGTGTATAAAAAATGTAAAAATTGTGAAGTTTTTCCGCTAGAGTTTAATAAGATGAAACCCTATTTAAATGCTGCAATTGTTTTAAAGGAAGCGCCTACGAAAAAAGTAAATGTAAAATTATTGATTGATTCTGGCGGAAGCGATGCTATGTGGTTGTTTCAAAATTCGCACCCAGATATTATCCCTCCTTCAACCTATTTTGAAGATTATTTAGGTGAAGGTTTAAGTGGTGTTATTTATGGAAAAAGAGCAATGATTGAAAGTTTACATATCGGTCATTTTTTATTGAAGCATCCAACAGTCTCATATCCTGATTCTCTTTCGGTAGCGCATGCATTAAGGTTTAAAGAAAGAAATGGTAGTTTAGGAGGAAGTGTTTTAAAACGGTTTATAGTAACATTTGATTATAAAAACAACAGGTTGCTATTGAAAAAAGGTAGTCACTTTAAAGATCCCTTTAGATACAATATGAGTGGTATTGAATTGGTGTACAACGGTAAGGTATTGGTAAAAGAAAAAGAAGCCTATAATACTTTAGGAACTTACGGAGAGCATCCAGAAGCTTCAAATACAACAGTTACCATCAATACCAATTATAAATATACGTTTAAACCAACATATAAAATTTATAAAGTACGCCCTGATTCACCAGCAGCAGTTGCCGGAATACAAGATGATGACATTCTAATTAAAATAAATGGTAAATATACCTTTGATTTAAAATTAGAAGAAATTGTGCAGCAGTTTTACGAAAAAGAAAACACAAAAATTAATGTGGTAATTGAAAGGAACGGAATAGATTATCAATATAGTTTTAGATTACAAGATCAGTTAAAATAAAAAAGACTTTAATTAAGATTGTTTTTTATAAAGCAGTAATGGGTTTATTAAATTTTTTTTGAAAAATAATTTGAAAATTTATAGGTTAAAGTATGGATGCTTATTACCTGCTAAACAACTCATATATAATTGATTGAAGGTTGTCAATATTTTGTTAATACAACCTTTAAATTTATTAATGCTTAAAGAAGTTAAACATACAGGGGTTAAAATTAACATCGTTAAGTTGTTTTTCAGTGATTGTAATATTTCTTCATTGGTGTTTGCCTTTTGAATAATGGATATCAGTAAACTGAAACTTATAATGAATTTAAATCACCTATCATTTACTAAACAAATAGCGTGTAATATAAAGTTAGAGTAAGCAAAATTTGATTTGGAAAATTATTTTCACTAGTGAACTTCTTTTAACGTTTTCTTTACAAATTATTCATTATTCAATAAATTTTTATTTATCCTATTTAATTTGGAATATTTTATCATCTCTAGAGTAAATAATACTATTGATGCTGCAATAATTGAAATAAAAAAATGGCTAAAACCAGGATAACTAAAATTAAATATAGTTTGTAAATATGGAATGGAAATAAGCATAATAAGTAAACCGGTAGCAGCAAAAAGAATAACTAATAAAGCTATATTTTTTTCAAGTAATACAGAAAGCGCATTTCGGGTTTTTGAAAGAGCTGTAAGTATCAAAAATATGTTGCCAATAATTAATGAAGAAAATGCAATGGCTCTAATCTCTCCGTTCGTGTGGCCTTCATTTATTGATATAAAATAAACTACAATTACCATTGTAAGTAAAAATAATCCCATAGATGCACTGCTTATAATTCTTTTTATTCCGAAGAATTGGTCATTTAAATTTCTTGGGGGGCGACTCATGATTCCTATTTCTTCTTTTTCTGATTCAAAAGCAATAGAGCAAACAGGATCAATAATTAGTTCCATAAATACAATGTGTAATGGCATTAGTAATATGGGGAGTTCAGAAAAAAATGCAGGTAAAAGTGTTAAGCCAATAATTGGAATATGAATAGCAATAATATAATCCATTGCTTTTTGAAGATTGTCGAATATTTTTCTGCCTGAACGAATTGCTAACACAATTGAATTAAAGTTATCGTCTAATAAAACTAAAGAAGACGATTCTCTAGCTACATCCGTTCCTTTTCCGCCCATTGCAATGCCAATGTCTGCAGCTTTTAGAGCAGGAGCATCATTAACACCGTCACCAGTCATAGCTACAACTTCACCATTTGCTTTAAGTGCGTTTATAATTTGTAGTTTTTGTTCTGGAATAATTCGGGCAAATATGTTTACTAATTTTATTTTTTCTATCAATGCTTCTTCACTAAGTTCTTTTAACTCCTTACCTGTTAATATAAGCTTAGTTGTATCCATACCTGCTTGTAAAGCAATACTTTTAGCGGTAGTTGGATAATCACCAGTAATCATAATTACTTTTATTCCTGCATCATAACATTCTTTTATTGCACTTGGAACTTCGGGTCTTATAGGGTCTTCAAAACCTAAGAAACCAACAAACTCAAAATCATAATCTTTTTGAGATTCTGGGAAATGGTTGTTATACCAATTTGATTTTGCGACACCCAATATGCGTTGTCCCTTTTCTGCCAACTCTTGTAGCTGTTTTAGTAGTCTAATTTGTTCATTGTCAGTTATTTTGCATAACGCAAGAATAGTTTCAGGAGCACCTTTACAACATACTAAATACTTATTTGGGCCTTGTTTTACAACCCTTGTCATAGCAAAAGTATCTTTGTTTAGCGGATATTCTTTTACCAAATCAAGTATGATGTTTTCTTTATTGAAATACTTCTCAAAAAAAATACCTATAGCTTTTTCCATAGGGTCAATGGAATCTTTTTGAGAAGCAAGAAATGATAACTGCAATAAATTTTGGAGTTTGTTGGCGTTTTTCTGAAAACTTGATTTATGAAATAATGAATTTTCACAAAACGCCGAAGTGATTTCCATTTTGTTTTGGGTAATAGTTCCTGTTTTATCACTGCAAAGAACGGTAGCTGAACCAAGGGTTTCAACAGCTGATGGTTTTCTAACTAATACGTTTTTTTGAGACAATCTCCAGGAGCCAATGGCAAGAAATACAGTAAGTACCACTGGAAATTCCTCAGGTAACATTGCCATAGCTGTAGCTAAACCATTTAACAAGGAATGAATAAAGTTTCCACGGGTAAAATAAAAAGCCAACATTACAATTAGGCTTAATATAGCACCAACAATAAAGAGATTTCTAACAAGTTTTCTCATCTCTTTCTGCAAATTGGTTTGGTCTTGTTCAATATTTTGTAATGACTTTCCTATTTTTCCAAATTCAGTGTTCAATCCAGTTACTGATACTTTCATAACACCCCTACCTTTTACTATTAATGTGCCACTATATACGTAACAATTCTCATGGTTTTCATTTTGGGGTGTTTTCAATACAGGTATAGATTCGCCCGTTAGCATAGACTCATCAACAGTTAAATTTTCACTTTCTAACAAAATACCATCTGCTGAAATTCTATCACCTTCATTCAGAATAATAATATCATCCGGTACAACATTTCGACCTGCTATTCTTATTTTTTTTCCGTCTCTAATTACTAACGCTCTTGGTGAAGAAAGTTTTTTTAGAGCTTCAATTGCTTTTTCCGTTTTCTGATGTTGGTAAAAGGTGATGAAAATGATTATGAAAACCCAGCATAACAATATAATTCCTTCAATATAATCTCCAATTAAAAGATAAAGAGTACCACAACTTATAAGTAATATAAACATAGGTTCCTTAATTACTTCAAGTACTATTTGAAGCACATTTTTTGCCTGGGACGTTGGAAGTTCATTATATCCAAAAGTCTTTATTCTTTGTAAAACTTCTTCAATTCCTAATCCTTTAATCATTATTATTTATAGCAATGTTAGTCTTTCAATAAAGTTGATGTTTAATTTTTTAGCTCCTAATCGTTAGACTTGTTGTACAGACAATCAATCTTTAAATTTAGTGTTTTTATCATAAAATAACAAAATAAGTAATGAATTAAACCCATTATGTTTGTTCCATATTTCTACATATAACAGACTTGAAAATAGTAGTAAATAGGGGTGGAATTTGTGTTTTCATGGATTGTAAGAAAGAATATCATAAGAACTATTCACCTTCTTTTAAATAAGTTAGTAAATTTTTAAGAGGGAATTTTAATGTAAGATCCATTTACCAAACAATATTATAAAGTTGTAACATACTCCTTTTTAAGAGATGTTTAGAATGTTATTTTAAGATGAATGAGTTTAAAACCTTAATGTTTATTTTTAGTAGTTGAATAATGTTTGGCATAAGTAAGCTAGAATTGATAATCACTTGAAATTACATGAAAGTATCATAATTTATATTTTTTTGATTTGTATATTTGGCGACTTATTAGATAATTGAGATATGAAGAAAAGCCCTATAATGTTTGTTGGTACAGGTTCAGATGTTGGTAAAAGTATTATTGCAGCTGGATTTTGCAGAGTTTTAAAACAAGACGGCTACCATCCAGCGCCTTTTAAAGCACAGAACATGTCGTTAAACAGTTTTGTAACTCCTGAGGGTTTAGAGATTGGAAGAGCGCAAGCGGTTCAGGCAGAAGCTTGTAAAATTCCTTGTAAAAGCAGTATGAACCCTGTTTTATTAAAACCAACTTCACAAAAATCGGCTCAAATAATCTTACATGGAAAGCCCGTTGGTAATCAAACAGCAAGTGATTATTTTTTAGGAAATAATAAAGAAAATTTATTTAAAGAATGTCAAAATGCGTTTGATTCTTTAGCTAAAGAGTACCATCCTATTGTAATGGAAGGTGCAGGAAGCATCTCCGAATTAAACTTAAAACATAGAGATATTGTAAATATGAGAATGGCAAAATATGCCAATGCTTGTGTTTATTTAATTGCAGATATTGACAAAGGTGGTGTTTTTGCAAGTGTGTACGGAACCATTCAATTGCTCGAAAAGTGGGAGCGTGATCTTATCAAGGGTATTATTATCAATAAATTTAGAGGTGATATTAATTTATTTGAAACTGGCAGAACCAAAATTGAAGAACTTACGGGCGTTCCTGTAATTGGCGTTGTACCTTATGCTACTGATATTTATATTGAAGATGAAGATTCTGTAGCTTTAAGTCAGAAAAAAGAATTGGCAGCTCATGAAAAAATAAATATTGCAGTGGTATTGCTACCTCATATTTCAAATTACACCGATTTCAATTTATTGGAGCGTGATGATAGAGTTCATTTATTTTATTCAAAAAATGCAGAAGAAATTGAAAAAGCCGATATTATTATGTTGCCTGGAACTAAAAATACCATGGCCGATTTACAATTTTTGCGTGTAAGTGGTATTGCAAAATCTGTTTTAAAAGCTTTTGACGCTCATAAAAAAGTAATCGGAATTTGTGGCGGTTACCAAATGATGGGCGAAGAAGTTTGTGATCCTTTTGGTGTTGAAAGCGACGCTTTAACCATTCCGGGCTTGGGTTTACTTCCTATAAAAACAACGTTAGCCGAAGAAAAAACAACCATTCAACAAGAATTTAAGTTTAAAAATTTTGAAGAAAAATGTACGGGTTATGAAATTCATATGGGAACTTCCATTACAAATAAACCTTCGCCATTACTTCAAATTAATGAGCAACAGGAAGGCTATTTGTTGAATAACAATTGTTGGGGATCTTATATGCACGGTATTTTTGACAATCAGGTGGTGATAGATGATTTGTTGGGAAGCATCTCTAAAAATGAAATAAAAAGCTACAAAGAATTTAAAGAAGAAAACTTTGATAAATTGGCTAACTTGTTAAGAGATTGCCTTGATATTGAAAAAATATATTCACAAACAACATTGGCAAATGATTAATGGGCACGGTGATGATTTACATCAATTTAATGGTGAAATAAAATACAATTTTAGTTCAAATGTGTATTACAAGGGTTGTTCACCTTTGTTATTAAAAGAACTGGAAAGTAAGGTGTTTAAAATTCAAAATTACCCTTCTCCTGCTGCCGAAGAATTGAATATTTTGGCAGGAAATTATTTCAATTTAGAGCAAAATCAGTTTTTATTTTCGAACGGAGCCACAGAAGCATTTTATTTAATTGCACAATGTTTTCAAGATAGAAAAGCAATAATTGTTGGGCCAACTTTTGCTGAATATGAAGATGCTTGTAAAATCAACAAATTAGCACATCGTTTTATTTCAAAAGAAGAAATTTTTAATACCAACTTTGAAAATAACTTGGTTTTTATATGCAATCCTAACAATCCTGATGGAAGTATTTTAAGTTTAAATGAAATAGAAAAATTGCTAAAATCTTTTCCGAAGGCACAATTTATTATTGATGAAGCTTATTACGAATTTACAAATGCCACCAAGCCTGCGATACCTTTAATCAATAAATATTCTAATATTGCCATTGTACGTTCGCTAACAAAAACTTTTGCAATGCCAGGTTTAAGGCTGGGTTATGTAATTTCAAATTCAACATTCATCAATAATTTATTACAGTTAAAGATGCCTTGGAGCGTCAATAGCTTGGCAATTGTTTCGGGTGAATTTATTTTCAACAATTACAAAACATTGTCTTTTAATATTGACGAATTATTAAAAGAAACAGCGGTTTTTAAAGCGCAAATAAATAGCATCAATTATTTAAAAGTTGTGAATGGTTTTACCACCTATTTTTTAGTTGAACTTCAAAAAGGAACAGCTTCACAACTAAAAAAATATTTAATTGAACAGCATCAAATTTTAGTGCGTGACGCTACTAATTTTACAGGCTTAAAAGGCCAATTTATTCGTGTTGCCGTCCAATATCCAACAGCAAATACTCAATTAATTAAAGCACTTAAAGCGTGGATTTAACGTTTGTTTACATACTTATTATTGGCTTTTTATTAGATTTTATCTTTGGAGATCCTAAATGGTTACCGCATTTAATTGTTGGCTACGGAAACTTAATTTCAAAAGGCGAAAAATTATTAAATAAAGGAAATTATCAATTTATCAAAGGCGCATTTTTAACAATTACATTGGTTGGTAGTGCCTTTTTTATGCCTTTTTTTATCATAAAACAGTTGAATATCAATCATTTATGCATTGTTGAAATTGTTTTTTCTATTCTTATGTTATTTTACTGTTTGGCTAATAAAACCTTGGTTGTTGAAGGCAAAGCGGTATTCAATACGCTTCAAAATGAAGGGTTAGAAGCTGGAAGAAAAAGGTTATCGTGGATTGTTGGTAGAGATACTTCAGCATTAAATGAGCAACAAATTAGAATTGCTACTTTAGAAACCATGTCTGAAAATTTAAGTGATGGTATTATTGCACCGTTGTTTTATTTTGTTTGTTTTGGAGTGCCTGGAATTATGGCGTATAAAATGATTAATACGCTCGATTCAATGATTGGTTATAAAAATGAACGTTACGAACAATTTGGCAAGTTTGCAGCTATTTTAGATGATGTTGCCAATTTTATTCCATCACGACTTACAGCGATTTTAATTTTGTTGGTTTCATTTAAATTGAACGGAATTTTAGTTGTTTTTAAAGAAGGAAAAAAACATAGTAGTCCAAACGCAGGTTATCCAGAAGCTGCCTTGGCTTATGTGTTAAATTGCCAGTTTGGAGGTCCAAATTTTTATGGAGGTGAAATTTACAAAAAACCATATATTGGCACAAATAACAGATTTATTGAGCATTTAGAAATTAACAAGGTTGCAAACATTAATTACGCTTCGAGTATGGTGTTTGTTGCAATTTCAATAGTTGTTTTTTTATGGTTGAAATAAAAAAGAAATACATCATTTCGGGTCCTCCAGGATCAGGAAAATCTACATTGATAAATGCGTTAGAAAAAAAAGGAATTGAATGTTTAAATGAAGTTTCTAGAGATATAATTATTGCTGAACAAAATTCAGGAAGCGACGGAATGCCTTGGCAAAATATGGAACGTTTTGCAAAGCTGGTTTTTGAGGAAACAAAATTGAGGCTTCAAAATGAACCAAGTAGTATTTTTTGCGATCGAAGTTTGATAGATAATATTGCTTATTTAGAACATGCAAATAAGAGAGTTGAAGATCATTTTAAAAACTTCAACTTTAATAAATACTACCATAAAACCATCTTTTTTGCACCCCCATGGAAAGAAATTTATGTGCAAGATGAACAGCGACCTCAATTATTTGAGGAACAAATACAACTTTCTGAACAACTAATTGAAACGTATAAAAAATATGGTTTTAAGCTTTTGTATTTATCCTTAAGTAGCGTAAGTACTAGAGTTAATTATGTTTTGAGAAATATATAAAATTTCTAGGAATCTCTATCTTAAATACAGTTTATACTCGCTATAAAGGTAGGTACTTCAATTAAAACAGATCGCATAAAACAAACGTCATTACAAAACTTCGATAGCTAACAAGGAACTTAAAACTAAATTTTTAAGTTCCTTAGTAAACACTTATATTTACCGCCAATTATGAATAGAAAAAACACTTCGTTAATTTTTAGACATCCATTGAATGCGTAAAAGTAGTGCACATACAAAAGACGAATGGTTATTTGAAATTACTCCTAAAAACAGCCTACTTTCTTTAAATTTAAAAGAAGTTTGGCAATACCGTGATTTACTATTTTTATTTGTAAAACGAGATATTGTAACCGTTTATAAGCAAACAATCTTAGGACCTTTGTGGTATTTAATTCAGCCATTGTTTACATCTATTATATTTACTTTAATATTTAACAATGTTGCTAATATTTCAACGGGTACTGTACCACCTTTTTTATTTAACTTGGCAGGGATTACTATTTGGAATTATTTCAAAGAATGCTTAAATGCTACCTCTAGTACTTTCACATCCAATGCAGGAATCTTCGGAAAAGTATATTTCCCTCGTATGATTATGCCCTTGTCTGTCGTGATTTCTAACTTATTAAAATTTAGCATACAGCTATTTATATTTGCAGCATTTTTTCTGTACTATTATTTAAATGGTGCTCCAATTAGCCTAAATGGTTATGTAGTACTATTTCCTTTAATGGTAATTATTATGGGACTATTAGGCTTAGGTTTGGGAATGATTATATCATCACTGGTTACTAAATATAGAGATTTAAAAATATTGATAGGATTTGGATTGCAATTATTGATGTATGTTTCAGCAGTAATGTACCCTGTTTCCTTTTTTGTAGAAAAATTACCTAACTATGCTTGGGTGGTAGAGTATAATCCATTATCATTTGTGATAGAGTCAGTTAGATATATGTTGTTAAATACAGGAGAGTTTAATTTTAGTATGTTTATATTTACGTTGGTAAGTACAATAGTTATTTTGCTTTCAGGAATTATTATTTTTAACAAAGCAGAAAAGAATTTTATTGACACGGTATAAGTTGAGTGAGTAGATGTTTTATACACAAAAAATAAGTTTTCATATACAAAATCAATAGAGTTAACTAATAGACCACAAAAATTTAACAAAACGATTTATAAAACGTTGCTAGGAACCTGGTAATAAAGCTATTTTTTTTAAGTTTTAAAACCACTTAATGAAATAGTACTTTAGTGGTTACAATTTTATTTGTTGATATGTTGAATTTAGGTTTTTGGTCTTTTTAGCTGAGTAAAGCTGTCTTTTTTGTGATTTTTTCTTTACAAATCACAAGTAGTATATTTTTTAATATATTAAAATTAAGAAACTTAAGGTGTTGGGATGTTGCTTTTTGTATGTTTCAAAATGATTTGTTTTACGTTGAATTTAGGTTATAAGTGTTCATTGTTTAAAATTTAAGAAAATTTAAACAATGAACTTAAAGTAAGCTTAATTTCTAGTTGGTTTTTATAAATTAAAAGGATAAATAAACCTTTTTTTTATCAACTATTTTCTTCATCAATTGTATATTTGCAAGAGTTAAAATTGATAATACACTAAAAATATATAAAATGTCTGAATTTAAATACCAAAAACCGTTTCCTATAACTAAGGACACTACAAAGTATCGTTTGTTAACTAAAGACCACGTTTCTGTGGTAGATTTTGATGGTAGAAAAATTTTAAAAGTGGCACCTGAAGGTTTAGAATTGCTCTCAGAAGCAGCTTATCATGATGTGTCTTTTTATTTACGTGCTTCTCATTTGGAAAAATTAGAAACGATTCTTAAAGATCCTGAAGCTACAGACAACGATCGTTTTGTGGCTTATACCATGTTGTTAAACCAAATGGTTGCAGCATCGGGTGATTTACCAACATGTCAAGATACGGGAACTGCAATTTGCGTAGGAAAAAAGGGGGAAGACGTTTATACAGGTGTTGAAGATGCTGAATACATTTCAAAAGGAGTTTACAACACGTATCAAACGGATAATTTACGTTTTTCTCAAATTGTTCCACAAACAATGTTAGAAGAGAAAAATTCGGGTTCTAATCTTCCTGCTCAAATAGATATTTATGCAGCAACAGGTAATAAATATGAATTCTTATTTATTACAAAAGGAGGGGGGTCTGCGAATAAAACGTACTTATACCAAATGACCAAGTCGTTATTAACTGAAGAAAACTTAACTAATTTTGTGAAGCAACACATTATGGACTTAGGAACTTCTGCTTGTCCGCCTTACCATTTAGCATTTGTTGTAGGAGGTACTTCTGCAGAAGCAAACTTAGCAACCGTAAAAAAAGCATCTGCTGGTTATTTAGATCATTTACCAACTGAAGGAAATGATGGTGGTCAGGCTTTCCGTGATTTAGAGTGGGAAGAAAAAATCACCAAAATTTGTCAAGAAAGTGGCGTAGGAGCGCAATTTGGTGGTAAGTATTTTGTACACGATGTACGTGTAATTCGTTTACCTCGTCATGCAGCATCTTGCCCAGTAGGATTAGGAGTAAGTTGTAGTGCCGACCGAAATGTAAAAGCTAAAATTACTGAAGAGGGTATTTTTCTTGAACAATTAGAGAAAAATCCAGAAAAATTCTTACCTAAAGAAGCACCACATTTAAAAGATGCAATTGAGTTAGATTTAGATCAGCCAATGGAGAAAATCCGTGAAGAGCTTTCAAAATATCCTGTTAAAACACGTTTTAGTTTAAGAGGAACTTTAATTGTTGCACGTGATATGGCACACGCAAGAATTAGTGAAATGTTGGCAAATGGTGAAGAAATGCCTCAATACTTTAAAGATCATCCTGTTTATTATGCAGGACCTGCAAAAACACCTAAAGGAATGGCTTCAGGTAGTTTTGGTCCTACAACTGCGGGACGTATGGATCCTTATGTGAATGCATTCCAAAAAGCAGGCGGTAGTATGGTAATGGTTGCAAAAGGAAACCGCTCACAACAAGTAACTGATGCTTGTAAAGCTAATGGTGGTTTTTACTTAGGATCTATTGGTGGACCTGCAGCAATCTTGGCTAAAAATAGTATTAAATCTGTTGAAGTAGTCGATTTCCCAGAATTAGGAATGGAAGCGGTTCGTAAAATTAGAATTGAAGATTTCCCAGCATTTTTATTAGTAGATGATAAAGGGAACGACTTTTTTGCAGAGTTTAAATAGGTTTTAGAAACTATATAATTATAAAGGCTGTTTATAGGCATTATATATTGTTGTTCGGCAATACACTTCGACAAGCTCAGTGTGACATATTCAGAATAACGTTTTTAATGCTTTTAAACAGCTTTTTTCTTGTTAAAAAGCAAAGAACTAAAGTTTCTTATTTTTAATTGAAGTAATCGCATTTTTTTTTGACTTATGAAGTGAGAAATATCATAAAAAAATTAAAAAGTAGTTATGATTAATTAAAAATAAATACTAATTTTGTTAAAAAATAAAAAAACAACCTTTATAAATTATGGATTTATCTCAATTTTCTGGATTTTTAGTATTCTTAACAATTTTTACCATGGGATTTTGGTTAATGATTTTCTTATTAACATTCGTAATTCCATACTGGTTATTTGGTTCTGCTATGGAAGCATGGAAACTTAGAAAACAAAACAAAGTAGCTAAAAAGTAATTTAGTTATTTTCTTAAAATATAAAAAAGCGTCTCATTTGAGACGCTTTTTTTTTATGCTCTAAAACATTTCATCATCACCACCGCCATCATTTTCTTGAGAACGACCACGTTTCTTTTTCTGATTGAAACGGTACGTAAAATTCAATAAAAACTGTCGTTGTCTATATTGAAATTCTCCTTCAGAAAATGTAGTTTCGGTAGTAGTTTCAGAAATTCTTTTTCTTGAATTTAATAAATCGCTCACATTAAATGAAAGCGTTGCTTTTTCTTTTAAAATATCTTTACTAAAAGCTAAATTAACACTAACCATTCCATATCTTTTAGTTTCTGCATTTTGTGATGGCCCCATATACATAGCTCGTGTTTGCCAATCTATTTCACCTGGTAAGGTAACTGCTGAGTTAAAACGTGTAAACCAACTAATATTGTCTGCATTATAAGCTTCACTACTATAGTTGCATATTCTAAAGGTTCTTTAGTATCAAAATCAATAACGGTTCCTTTTATT
>CBDUAL010000020.1:0-18983 GCA_965365125.1 uncultured Lutibacter sp. | reverse complement strand
CTGGTATGTATGGTGTTTATCACGGTCCGAAAGGATTGACATACATTGCTGAAAATATTAAAAACTTAACCGCTACGTTAAATAGCGGACTTACAAGGTTAGGTATAACACAACTAAACTGCACTTATTTTGACACGCTAACGGTTGAAGTTGCAAACACTTCAATAGTGAAAGAAATTGCAGAAAACAAAGGTGTAAATTTCTATTACCCAACTACAAATCAAGTTAGTATTTCAATCAATCAAACCACAACATTTGATGATGTTAATGAAATTCTTTCAATTTTAGCTGAAGCTGAAGGAAAGGAAACGGTTATTGTAACAGAAATTGTTAAAAGTGAACTTCCTTCTGAATTAAAACGTACATCTAATTTTATGGTGAATGAAGTTTTTGATAAATACCATTCAGAAACTGAAATGATGCGTTATATTAAAAAATTAGAACGCAAAGATTTATCGTTAAATCATTCTATGATTTCTTTAGGTTCTTGTACTATGAAATTAAATGCAGCATCAGAAATGTTACCCTTAAGTTCTCCAAACTGGGGAAATATGCACCCATTTGTACCTATTGAACAAGCGCAAGGATACCAAGATGTTTTTGTTGGTTTAGAAAATGCTTTAAACGAAATTACAGGTTTTTACGCAACATCATTACAACCAAATTCTGGAGCACAAGGTGAATATGCTGGTTTAATGGTTATTAAAGCGTATCATGAATCTCAAGGAAACCATCATCGGAATATTTGTTTAATACCTGCCTCAGCTCACGGAACAAATCCTGCTTCTGCAGTAATGGCCGGAATGAAAGTTGTGGTAACAAAATCTACTTCCGAAGGAAATATTGATGTAGACGATTTAAGAGAAAAAGCCGAATTACACAAAGATAATTTAGCTGCTTTAATGGTTACCTACCCATCTACACACGGAGTTTTTGAAAGTACAATTAAAGAAATTACCGAGATTATTCACCAACGTGGCGGACAAGTTTATATGGATGGTGCCAATATGAATGCACAGGTTGGATTGACAAATCCTGCAACTATTGGTGCCGATGTTTGCCACTTAAACTTACATAAAACATTCGCCATTCCTCACGGAGGTGGAGGACCTGGTGTTGGACCAATTTGTGTTGTAAAACATTTAGCTCCATTTTTACCTTCGAACCCAATAATTCCAACAGGTGGAGAAACTCCAATTACAGCAATTTCATCTGCTCCTTGGGGTTCTGCTTTGGTATTATTAATTTCATATAGTTATATTAAAATGTTAGGTGCACACGGATTGAAAGATTCAACCATAAAAGCAATTTTAAATGCAAACTACATAAAAGCGCGTTTAGAAAAATCGTATGATATTTTATACACCGGTGAAAACGGATTTGCAGCGCACGAAATGATTGTTGATTTTAGAGCATTTAAAGCCAATGGAGTTGAAGTTACTGATGTAGCCAAACGTTTAATGGATTATGGTTACCACGCACCTACAGTTTCATTTCCTGTTGCCGGAACTTTAATGATTGAGCCTACAGAAAGCGAAAATAAAGAAGAATTAGATCGTTTTTGTGATGCATTAATTAGTATTAAAAGTGAAATTGATGCTATGGAAAATGGCGACTTAAATACTGCTTTAAAAAACGCACCTCATACTGAAGAAATGCTAACTGCTGATGCATGGAATCTTCCTTATACTCGTGAACATGCAGCGTTCCCTTTACCATACATAAAAGAGAATAAATTTTGGCCTTCGGTAAGAAGAGTTGACGATGCTTATGGAGATCGAAATTTGATTTGCTCTTGTAACCCAATTGAAGATTATATGGACTAATTTAGTCTCTAAAAACACATACCAATACTAAAAAAATCCCGATTTAACTCGGGATTTTTTATTTTACAGAAAAAATAAAAACCACATTTTATAATTTCCTCATTTTAAAGTAGTTTTTAATTAAATTACTTCAACAAAACTATTTTATTTTTAAGAATAACATCCCAAAAAGGCTTTAAAGTAAAAAATATTTACCATAATTTTTATACTTCTTAGTAAAGTCGTATTTTTGCGTTTCGAAATAATCTATTATTACACTAAATAAATGAAAAAATTCACGAAACAAACTTATATCAATTGGTATAAAGACATGCTTTTTTGGAGAAAATTTGAAGACAAATTAGCTGCTCTTTACATTCAACAAAAAGTTAGAGGTTTTCTGCATTTGTACAATGGTCAAGAGGCTGTACTTGCTGGAGCTTTACATGCAATGGGCGAAAATGACAAAATGATTACAGCTTACCGTAATCACGTTCAACCAATTGGTTTAGGAGTTGATCCAAAACGAATTATGGCCGAATTATTAGGAAAAGTAACAGGAACATCTAAAGGTATGGGTGGTTCAATGCATATTTTTTCTCCGGAACATAATTTTTATGGCGGTCATGGTATTGTAGGAGGTCAAATTCCTTTAGGTGCTGGATTGGCATTTGCTGATAAGTATTTTAATAGAGATGGTGTAACCCTAACCTATTTTGGTGATGGTGCTGCGCGCCAAGGTTCTTTACATGAAACTTTTAACATGGCTATCAACTGGAAATTACCAGTGGTATTTATTTGTGAAAACAATGGGTACGCAATGGGAACTTCAGTAGAAAGAACTGCAAACCACGATGAAATTTGGAAACTAGGTTTAGGGTACGAAATGCCTTGTGGACCAGTTGATGGAATGAATCCTATGAAAGTTGCTGAAGCAATGCACGAAGCTATTGAACGTGCAAGAAGAGGTGACGGACCAACATTATTAGATATTAAAACCTATAGATATAGAGGGCACTCTATGAGTGATGCTCAAAAATATAGAACGAAAAATGAAGTTGATGAATACAAAAAAATCGACCCTATTTCTCAAGTTCTAGACATTATCTATAAGAAAAAATATGCTTCTGAAGATGAAGTGAAAGAGTGGGATGCTGAAGTGAAAGCGAAAGTTTTAGAATGTCAAAAATTTGCAGAAGAATCTCCATTCCCAGAGAAACAGCAATTATACGATATGGTGTACGAACAAGAAGATTATCCTTTTTTAAAACATAGATAAAAATGGCAGAAATAATTACAATGCCCCGATTAAGTGATACAATGACTGAAGGAGTTGTAGCTGAGTGGTTAAAAAAAGTAGGTGATAAAATTGAAGAAGGAGATATTCTTGCTCAAATTGAAACTGACAAAGCAACCATGGAGTTTGAATCTTTTAACGAAGGTTACTTATTACATATTGGTTTAGAAGTAGGTGAAACTGCTCCTGTTGATAGCTTATTGGCTATTATTGGTGAAGAAGGTGAAGACATATCAGCATTGTTAGCTGGAGGTGCTCCAGAAACAACTGCAAGCGAAGAAACAGCAGCACCTGTTGCTGAAGAAACTGCTGCTCCTGCTGAAACTGCACCTGCTACAGAAGCTTTTGTAGTTCCAGAAAATATTACCATTGTTACAATGCCCCGTTTAAGCGATACTATGACTGACGGAACTGTAGCATCTTGGTTGAAAAAAGTAGGCGATAAAGTTGAAGAAGGAGATATTCTTGCAGAAATTGAAACTGACAAAGCTACAATGGAGTTTGAATCTTTTAACGAAGGAACATTATTATACGTAGGTTTACAAGAAGGTGAAAACGCTCCTGTAGATTCTTTATTAGCAATTATTGGTGAAGCTGGAACTGATGTAACAGCTGTTGTAGCTGGATTTGGTCCTACTGCTGTGACGACACCTGCTGTTGAAAAAAAGGCTACTGAAGCACCTGCCACTATACAAGAAGCTCCAAAAGCTACAACTACTGCAAACAACACAAACACTACAGCTACAGTTACAAAAAGAGTAAGTGCAATTAATTCTGAAAACGGACGTATTATTGCTTCTCCTCTTGCGAAAGCTTTAGCTGAAGAAAAAGGAATCAACTTAGCAAAAGTTGTTGGTACTGGTGAAGGTGGAAGAATTGTAAAAATAGATATTGAAAATTACAATCCTGTAGTTGAAACTGCTACTGCTGCTACAACTGTTATTGCTGCTCCTACTGGAGAAATTAGCAAAACTGAGGTAAAGAACTCTCAAATGCGTAAAGCAATTGTGAAGGCGCTTGACAACTCTCAAACTACCGCTGTAAACTTTACCGTGACCATGGATATTGACATGGACAACGCTATCGCTTCTAGAAAAGTAATCAACGCTATTCCTGATACAAAAATTTCATTTAATGATTTGGTTGTAAAAGCTTGTGCTATGGCATTAAAATTACATCCACAAGTGAATACTGAATGGACAAACGAGCACACCATTTATAACAACCATATCTCTATTGGTGTGGCTGTTGCTATTGAAGATGGATTGTTAGTTCCTGTAATTCCTTTTACAGATACTAAGAGTTTAACTCAAATTGGTGCCGAGGTAAAAGAATTAGCTATTAAAGCTAAAAACAAAAAATTAACTCCAGATGAAATGTCTGGATCTACTTTTACGGTTTCTAACTTAGGTATGTTTGGTGTAGATCACTTTACATCTATCATCAACCAACCAAATTCAGCTATTTTATCAGTTGGAGGAATCAAACAAAAGCCTGTTGTTAAAAATGGAGAAATTGTTGTTGGAAATGTAATGACATTAACTTTAGCTTGTGACCATAGAACTATTGATGGTGCTGTTGGAGCTGCTTTTATGAATACTTTAAAACAGTATATTGAAAATCCAGTAACTATGATTGCATAGTTTAAAACACATAAATTTAAGAGCCCATTGTTATTTTTCAATGGGCTTTTTTATACTTTAATTTTAAAAAAAATGATTATAAATATTCCTGGTTTCAAAAATATTGAAATTAAAAATTTGGTGCTTGACTACAACGGAACCATAGCAAATAATGGACTGTTAATTAATAACGTTGAAACCTTTATAAATAAAATAGCAGAAAGTATACAAGTATATATAATTACAGCTGATACTTTTGGAACTGTTGAAGCGCAATTAAAAAACACCAACTGTAAAGTATTAAAAATAACAAATGAAAATCAAAATCAACAAAAATTAGAGTTGATACAAAAATTAGATGCAAATAATACTATTGCTTTTGGAAACGGAAGAAATGATGAGTTAATGCTTAAAGAAGCCGTTATAGGCATTGGAATTTTGGAAAATGAAGGAATTTATACCAAAAACTTATTAAGCGCTGATATTATTTGTAAAAACATTGCAAATGCTTTTGAGTTATTGCTAACTCCAAATAAATTAATTGCAACATTAAGGAATTGAGTTATTCCATTAATGTTTAATAAAAAAATAAAGTACGTTTATTTTAGAGTAATAAAAAAACAAACCTAACATGTTTTTGAAACCTGTTAGGTTTATTGTTAGGAGAAATTTTGCGTTAAGGATTGAAGCGGCATCCTTTTTAGTGGAACGCAGTGGAATTAAAAAGATATAGCGAAAAGCCTGACCCGTAGGGAAACGCCCAAATTATAAGCATAAAAAAACCTTCATATTGCTATGAAGGTTTTTTAATATTTTAAACTAAAATATTACTTTTTAAATTTAGCATATTTAGTTTTGAACTTGTCAATACGTCCTGCAGTATCAATTAACTTAGTTTTACCAGTGTAAAAAGGATGTGAAGTTCTTGAAATCTCTAATTTTACTAAAGGATATTCAACACCGTCTACATCTAAAGTTTCTTTAGTATTTACTGTTGAACGAGTTAAAAACACGTCTTCGTTTGACATATCTTTGAATGCTACCATTCTGTAATTTTCTGGGTGTATACCTTTTTTCATTTTGAACTCGTATTAATTCTGTTTTTATTTTTAAGACTGCAAATTTAACCATATTTTTGAAACTTCAAACAAATATTTTAGTTTATTTACATAAAATTTAAAAAAAAGCAGTTTAAGATTATGCCATACAAATCATTTATAGGTTTTGCAGTAATTATTTTTGTAATATCCTCGTGTAAAAGTGAATACAAATTTATATTAAACACTCCTAAAAGTGTACAAACTAGCCAAGAACTTACTGTTTCAATTTCAGAAAAAGGAAACAAACCTGTTGACTCTGTTCAATTTTCTATTGGGAACACAAAAATTAAAAGCACAAATAATACTGCAACCTTAAATATTGCAGGATTTAAATTGGGAAAACACACTGTTACTGCCATTGTTTTTTATGAAAGTAAAACTAAAAAAGTAACAAAGCCTATTTATATTATGGCTGATAGTGCTCCTGAAATTTATACCTATAAAATTTTAAATACGTATCCGCATGACAAAGGTGCGTATACGCAAGGATTAGAATATTACAACGGGTATTTGTATGAAGGAACTGGTAAAAAAGGAGAATCATCTATTCGGAAAGTTGAATTAGAAACTGGGAAAGTTGTGCAACAAAAAGATTTAGATGACAGCTATTTTGGCGAAGGAATTACTATTTTCAACAATAAATTATACCAATTAACCTGGCAAGGTGGTATTGGCTTTGTTTACAATTTAGATACTTTTGAAAAAGAAAGCGAATTTAAATACACTAAAAGTCGTGAAGGTTGGGGTTTAACTCATAATGGTGAAAAACTAATAAAAACTGATGGTACTGAGCGTATTTGGTTCTTAAATCCTGAAACTTTAATTGAAGAAAGTTATATTGAAGCCTATACCAACAAACAAAAAGTTGAAAAATTAAACGAGCTTGAATACATAAACGGAAAAATTTATGCCAACCGTTGGCAATTGAATTCAATCTTAATTATAAATCCCACAAACGGTAAAATTGAAGGTGTTGCTAATTTAAATTCTTTAAAAGAATTAATTGAAAAAGAGCAAACTTTAGATGATAGCGACGATGTTTTAAACGGAATTGCTTTTGACAAAGAAAATAACAGATTATTTGTTACGGGAAAACACTGGAGCAAATTATATGAAATTGAATTGGTTAAAAAATAATATTCTTTAACTATTTTTTATATTTACAAAAACAACTAGATGCGTAACCTATTATTTTTTATTATTATCACTGTACTTGTCTTTTTCTCTTCATGTAGAAAAGATTTTTCTGAAGAACTAAGTTCAGGTGAAGTTTCATTTTCTAAAGACACGGTTTATTTAGATACTGTTTTTACAAAAATTGGCTCGAGCACTTATAATTTAAAAGTGTACAATAAAAGTAATGAAAATATAGCTATTCCTAGTATTGCATTAGGAAGAGGACAAAAATCATTTTATCGTCTAAATGTTGATGGTAAACCGGGGAAACTTTTTGAAGATGTAGAAATTTTAGCAAAAGACAGTATTTATATTTTTATTGAAACTACTATTGATTACAATCAGACTCCAGATCCGGTGTATACAGATTCCATTGTGTTTAGTGGCGGTGGTTACTTGCAAGATGTAAAACTGGTAACGCTTGTGCAAGATGCTCATTTTTTATACCCTTCAAAAGACGCAAACAATATTATTGAAACCATTACAATTGGCATTGATGCTGAAGGCGAGGAAATAACTATAAACGGATTTTATTTAGAAGACAACACCACTTTTACAAATGAAAAACCGTATGTTATTTATGGCTATTGCGGGGTTCCTTCAAGTAAAACATTAACTGTTGATGCTGGAGCTAAAATTTATTTTCATTCTAATTCAGGTTTAATTGTTGATAAAAATGCATCGCTGCAAATTAATGGTGAAGTTAATAATGAAGTTCTTATTGAAGGCGACCGATTAGAACCATTATTTAGTGATGTTCCTGGGCAATGGGGCGCAATTTGGTTACGAGCAGGTAGTAAAAATCATAGTATAAACAATGCTATTATTAAAAATGCTTCCGCAGGAATAATTATAGATTCTATTGGCAGTAACAATTCACCTACGCTTGCTATAAAAAACACCCAAATTTACAACAGTTCTAATTTTGGGATATTGGCCAGAGAAACAAATATTGAAGGTGAAAACCTTGTAATTAATAACTGCGGGCAAGTTTCTTTAGCCTGTACAATTGGAGGAACTTATAATTTTACGCACTCAACATTTACAAATTTTTGGAACAATGGTTTGCGCCAATACCCAAGCGTTTTAATTAATAATTTCTTTTCTTATGTTGAAAACGGGCAAGAAATTATTGAAACTCGAAATTTATATGCAGCCAATTTTACCAATTGTATTATTGATGGAAATAACAATATTGAATTAACAGTAGACCACGTTGAAGGTACTATATTTAACTACAATTTTAAAAATAACCTACTGAAGTTTAATGACTTTAACAATTCTTATGAAGGAATTCCTGAATACGATTTTGAAGATACCAATCATTATTCTGAAATAATTTTAAACGGAGAGCCCGATTTTAAGTCGCCTTATACCAACGAATTTATAATTGGTGAAGCATCTGACGGAATTGAAAAAGCAAATTTAGAAGGAAGCTCAAAAGTGCCGAATGATATTTTAGGAGTTACAAGAACTTTACCCGCCGATATTGGAGCATACCAACACATTATTTTTGAAAAATAACTTATGAAAAACATCATAATTACAGGAACAAGCCGAGGCATTGGTTATGAATTGGCACAAATTTTCGCAAAAAACAATTGCAACGTTTTAGCATTATCAAGAAATTCTGAACCGTTAAATAAGTTGGCGCTCAAAAATATTTCAACGCTTTCGGTTGATTTATCTAATGAAGTAGATTTACAAAAAGTAATGTCTTTTGTTGCTGAGAATTGGACATCTGTAGACATTTTAATTAACAATGCTGGTAAATTAATCAATAAACCTTTTGAAGAACTTTCTAGCAAAGATTTTTTGGAAGTGTACCAAGTAAATGTTTTTGCCGTTGCCGAACTAACCAAGCAACTACTTCCCTACCTTAAAGAAGGAAGTCATGTAGTAAATATTAGCAGTATTGGAGGTGTTCAAGGAAGTATTAAATTTCCAGGACTTGCAGCTTATAGTTCTTCAAAAGGGGCTTTATTAACACTTACTGAAATGCTTGCTGAAGAATATAAAGACCAAGGAATTTCTTTTAACGCTCTTGCTTTAGGTGCCGTACAAACAGAAATGTTGAACGAAGCGTTTCCTGGGTATAAAGCACCTGTTTCAGCAATTGAAATGGCCGAATACATTTATAATTTTGCGCTAACTGGAAATAAATTTTACAACGGAAAAATTTTAGAAGTTTCTTCAAGTACACCGTAACACATGAGTAAAACGCTTTCTCAATACATTCCTGAAAATTCGGTTCAATTAGTTTTTGAAATACTTGCAAAGCATCCTATCACTATAAAAATAGTAAACAAAAGGACTACTAAACATGGAGATTTCAAAATAATGCATACTGGTAAAACTCAAATTACAATTAACAACAGTTTAAATCAATATCAGTTTTTATTGACTCTTATGCACGAAATTGCACATTTTACAACTTTCAAAAAACACAAAAGAGTAAAACCGCATGGTATTGAATGGAAACGCAGCTTTCAACATTTAATGTTGCCTTTTTTACAGCCTTCCATTTTCCCGAAAGAATTGCTGCCTTACTTAGCAAACTATTTGAAAAATCCAAAAGCTAGCACAGGTTCTGATGTACATTTAACCTACGCACTAAAACAATTTGATGCTACATCTAATACAACTATTATGGTTGAAATAGCGCACGGAAGTTTATTTATGTACAATAATAAAACTTATAAAAAAGGCAATACTAGAAGAACCAGAATTGAATGTATTGAATTAAACAGTAAAAAGACCTACTTATTCAATCAAAATGCAGAAGTAATACTACTTCAATAACTTACAAAAATTGTTTATCTTGTGATAAAATTCAAAATGATGCCAATTACCAACAATTTGTATTAATTACCTATGGAAGAAACTAAAAACAACCAAACTGAAAATAATTCGGATTACACCCCAACACCTGCTAGTGATGCTAAATTTATTTTTGAAAGCATCAAACAGTTTTTATTTGAATTATTAGATATTCGATCAGATACCGATAAAAAAGGTACTATTGAGGATATTAAAGAAAATATCTCAATGAAAGGTCACACAGCGTGGGTATTGGTTTTTTCCATATTAATTGCATCCATTGGTCTAAATGTAAGTTCTACCGCTGTTGTAATTGGAGCAATGCTTATATCTCCCTTAATGGGACCAATTCTTGGAATTGGACTCTCAATTGGAATTAATGATATTGACACCTTAAAGCGATCTTTAATTAATTTAGGAGTTATGATTGGGCTGAGTTTAGTTACATCATTCACGTTTTTTTTAATCCCTTTATTCAGGAATGAAACTCCTGAACTTTTAGCTAGAACCGCTCCTGATGTTAGAGATGTTTTTATTGCCATTGCAGGTGGCTTGGCTTTAATTATAGCCATTAGCCGAAGAAGTAAACAAACAAACACCATTGCAGGTGTAGCAATTGCAACAGCTTTAATGCCTCCTCTTTGTACAGCTGGTTACGGATTGGCGACTTGGAATTTAGCCTATTTTGGAGGCGCTATGTTTTTATTTACAATTAACACTATTTTTATAGCTTTAGCAACATTTGTTATTGTGAAATTTTTGAGATTTCCAATGGTAAGGTATATCAACTCTGCTAAAAGAAAAAGAATTGCAAGTATGGCATCTTTTGTTGCTTTAATTGTTTTTGCAGCTAGTATTTATATGTTTTTTAACTTATTTAAACAAAATCAATTTCAACAAGCTGCACAATTATTAATAAATGATATTAAAAGTAACGGAATTAGTATTATTGATGAAAAAGCTGAAAATATTGATTATAAGAACAATACAATAACCATATTTATTTATGGTCATAAACTGACTTACAACGAAATAGAAAACTGGAACTCAAGACTCCCCGAGTATGGACTTGAAGGTACTAAACTTGAGTTTCAACAAGGAGTAGATGATTCTGATCTAAGAAATGAGGTGAGAAATTTAACCGATTTATATGCTCAAAATCAAAAATTAATTAATTCACGCGATGAAGATCTTAAAGAAAAAGAAATAAAAATTAAACTCCTAGAATCTGAAATATCAAAATTTTATGAAAATGAAGTTCCGTTTCTACAAATTAGCAAAGAAGCCCGAATTAATTATACTGGCTTGGCTGAAATAAGTTATTCTAAGTTAATTAAAACAAATTTTCAACACGTAGATACCATTACCGTTTTTAACACAACTTGGTACGACTCTATTCCTAATACTAAATTACAACAATTGCAATTAGAAAAATGGTTAAAAACTCGTTTAAATTTAGATACACTTGTAGTTACTAAAAATCCATAATTACACCAATTTTAGGCAATACAGTACCCGAGGTATTTTCAACTTTTTCTAACAAATACTTTGAAGGATCTGAAGGATCTATTAGCGCATTTCCATCAGTATCTACTTGCGGAATTAAGAATCCTTGTTCTTGATTTTCAGAACCCAATATATTTTGAATATCTAAGTACAGGTTTAAAGAAAAATGTTTCCAATACCACGTTTTATCTACTCTTACATCTAACTGGTGAAACAAATCAAAACGCAATGTATTTAATTCACTATAATCTAAAATACCACTATTGTTTACATTGTAATTTGCAATATCAGCAGACGCTTCATAATCATAAGGTGTGTAAGGCTGCCCACCAACCAATCTAAATTTAGCACCCAATTCCCAATTTTTATTGAACTTTTTCCCTCCAGTTGCTGTTAATAAATTTCTATTATCCCAACTTGAAGGAATGTATTCATTGTTTAGGTCCTTAAACTCACTTCTAACAAAAGTATACGATAAAATTCCATACAATCCACTGTATGATTTTTTCTGTAATAACACCTCAAAACCATAAGACCTTCCTACTGAAGTTGAAGTAACCTCTTCATTTCCAACCACACCAAAACCCGCACCTAAATTGGCTAAACTAATTTGATTATCAACCGAAAAAGGATATTTATTATAGCCTTTATAAAAACCTTCTAGTGTAATTTTTGAACTTGTATTTGGTTTAAACTCTATACCCGCCACCAAATGTTCGGCTGTAATATATTCCAACCCATTTTCTTTATTTACTAAAACTCCATCATTATCTCTATATCCCATTACAGTATAAGAAGGCAATTGATTGTAAATTCCTGCGGAAGCATTAACAGCCCATTTTTCTGTTAAAGCATAGGCCAAAGAAAGTCTTGGAGAAAACTGCTTAAATAAATTAGACATTTCATTATCATAATCAACACCATCAAAGCGAACTCCAAAAGAAATATTTAATTTTGAATTAAAATAAGCTTTTGAGATTTGTCCGAAAACTCCATATTTAAACAATGATAAGTTTGAAGAAAAATCTATGATTTCAATTCCTGAAGAATTTGCAAACTTTTGGTAGGTTGCATTGTAATATTTCACCTGCTCCAACCCTACACCAAAATTTAACTTATAGTTATTTTTTAAGGTTGAAAAGTTCTCGTAACGTAATTTGTTTTCTGTTTCTCTTGACGCATACTTTAACAATAAATCTTGAGAATTCCCCGTATTATTTTCATATTTATCAGCAACATTATCCCATTCGTTTCTACTTAAAACAATTTGCTGTGTTGATTTTTCTCCATAATGTTTATAAGACAATCCAACCGTATAATTCCATTGATTTTGAATAGGAATATTACTTAAAATATAATTATTTCTTTTTAAATCGTCTTCATCAGTAACACCATCATTCACTTCTTCATTCAATTTAAACTTATCAATAGCCCCAAGTCCAATTAAAGACAATTCATTTTTGTCATCAAACCTATGTTTTACATTTAATTGAAAGTCGTTGTAAGTAGGCAAAAAAGGTAATTTCAGAAGTCGAAACAATCCACTTAGGTAAGATTGACGCACAGAGGCTATAAAAGTTGTATTCTCACCCACATTCCCATCTGCGGTAATTCCTGCGTCAGAAGTTCCTAAAGTAGCTCTTATATCCACTTTTTCAGGATTTCCTTCCTTCATAGTAAACTCAATAATAGAACTCAATGCATTTCCTCTATTTGCACTAAACGCACTTGAATAAAAATCTGCTTTTCTAATTAAATCTGCATTGATAATTCCAACAGGACCACCTGTAGAACCTTGTGTTTGAAAATGATTTATAACAGGCACTTCAACTCCGTCTAAATAAAATTTATTTTCTGAAGGAGAACCACCACGAATAATGATATCATTCCTAAAACCTGGATTTGAAGCAACACCTGGAAAAGATTGTATTACTTTTAAAATATCACGATCACCACCTGGATTTTTTTCAATTTCAGCAATTCCGATAGATTGGTATGATACTGGATTTTCAACTGGTTTTCTAAACAATTTACTTTGTATTACAACTTCCTCAAGCTGTTCATTATCAACATTCAGTTGAAATATAACATAAGGTGATTTTTCTAAGGTTACCAAATAATCATCAGAGACGATCGTTTCATAACCTATAAACGAAGCTTGTAATTTTATATAACCCAAAGGAGAGTTATTAATTACAAACTCACCACGTTCATCTGAAATTACACCTGTATTTGTACCTAAAATTAGCACATTTACAAAAGGCAAAGCCTCTCGTGTTTGGGCATCAATAACTTTACCTCTCACTATTCCTAAATCTTGAGCCTGAATAACAGTTACAGCAATAACAAAAAGTATAAAAAAGCATTGTTTTTTCATAATACAATTAAATTTATATCAAATATACATTTTTTGTTTAACTTGAACACTCTTAAATTAAACATTTTAATTATTTCGTAAAAAAAAATCCTAAACTTTAAAATTTAGGACTTTGTGGTGAGAGAAGGATTCGAACCTTCGAAGCTTGCGCAGCAGATTTACAGTCTGCCCTCGTTGGCCACTTGAGTATCTCACCGTAGCTAAAAAATTAAAAACTTCTCTAAATCGAGAAGTTTTTTGTGACCTGGCTGGGGCTCGAACCCAGGACCACCTCCTTAAAAGGGAGGTGCTCTACCAACTGAGCTACCAGGTCATTGTATTCCTTTTTAGCGGCTGCAAAGATATTTATTTTTTTCAAACATCCAAACAAATTAACTATTTAATTTCATTTAAATATGCCTCTCTAACTTTCTTAAATAAGTTAGACGAATACACGAAATTTACAATTGCCTCATTCTCAGTTTTAAATATCTCTTTATTGCTCCCTTCCCAAGCTTTTACACCATTTTGTAAAAAAATTATTTTTTCTCCAATTTCCATAACTGAATTCATATCATGGGAATTGATTACCGTTGTAATTTGATATTCTGAGGTTATTTCCTTTATTAAGTTGTCAATTACTGTTGCTGTAACTGGGTCTAAACCTGAATTGGGTTCATCACAAAAAAGGTATTTAGGATTCATTACAATTGCTCTTGCAATAGCAACTCTTTTTTGCATTCCACCAGATAATTGTGCAGGGAATTTTTTATTTGCATCGTATAAGTTCACTCTATTTAACACAAAGTTTACACGTTTTAGCATTTCAGCATACGTATTGTTGGTAAACATTTTTAAAGGAAACATAACATTTTCTTCAACTGTTAAAGAGTCATACAATGCACCTCCTTGAAAAACCATACCAATTTCCTGGCGTAATTGTCTATGCTGTTTAATATTTAAATTCGAATGTATTCTACCATCAAAAGAAATAGTGCCTTCTTCGGGCAAATGCAATCCTAACAAACACTTTAGAAATACCGTTTTACCTGAGCCGCTTGTTCCAATAATCATACTGGTTTCTCCTTTTTCAAAAGTTGCTGAAACCCCTTTTAAAACAGGTGTACCGTTGAATTTTTTATATAAATCTGTAACTGTTATCATTTATCCTAAAAGCATTTGTGTTAAAAAATAATTCAACAAAATTATGACAATACTGGTCCAAACTACTGCTTGGGTACTTGCCCTACCAACTTCTAAAGAACCACCTTTTACATAATATCCGTGATACGAAGGTATGGTTGCAATTACAAATGCAAAAACCAATGTTTTTATGAGTGCGTATTTTACAAAAAACGGATTAAAGTCTAGTTGAATTCCATATACATAGTCTTCAGTAAAAAACAAATCAGTAAGCCAACCTGCTGCATAACCTCCATAAATGCCCAAAAACATGGCTAATAAAATTAGCAAAGGGTAGAAAAATAATACTGCAATTATTTTTGGGAGCACCAAATAATTTAACGAATTGATTCCCATAACTTCCAACGCATCAATTTGCTCTGTAACACGCATGGTACCAATACTGGACGTAATATAAGATCCAACTTTACCTGCCAATATAACCGACATAAAAGTAGGTGCAAACTCAAGAATTACAGATCGTTTTGTTGCGAAACCAATTAAATATTTAGGAATGAACGGGCTGTCAACACTTAGCGCCGTTTGTATAGCTACAACGCCACCAACAAAGAACGAAATAAACATAACAATACCTAATGATTTTAGGCCTAAGTCTTCTATTTCTCTAAACAACATTTCTTTAAAAACGTTCCATTTTTGCGGCTTTTTAAAAACTTGTTTAAGCATTAAAAAATACTTACCAACGTGTTCAAAATAGTTCATTTAATTTCTTTTTTGCTAAAATATCAAATTAATATGACGATTAAAGTTTTTAAAACCTAAAAATGATTCTTGAGTCTAAAAAAGTATTTACAATCTCTTAATTGATCTTAGATTTTGTTTATATGAATGTATTTTAAATAAAAAGACTGTCTAAAAAAGTAATCTTTTTAGACAGTCTTTTTAGCTATATATTAAGGAATACTAGTATCTATAAACTATTGCATTTATATTCATTCCTGCTCCTACTGAAGCAAAAATAACAACGTCTCCTTTATTAACTTCTTGATTTTCCATTTCGCCACGTTTAACCATATCAAATAAAGTAGGTACTGTAGCAACAGAGCTATTTCCTAATTTATAGATACTCATAGGCATTACTCCTACAGGAACTTTCGTTTTAAACAAACGGAAAAAGCGTTTTACAATTTGCTCATCCATTTTTTCATTAGCTTGGTGTATAAAAATCTTTTTTACATCAGCAATATCAACTCCACTTTTATCTAGTGCGGTTTTCATAGCTAAAGGAACATTTGTTAGGCTATACTCATAAATTTTACGCCCTAACATTTTAATGTAATGCACATTAGAATCTGAATTCTCTTTAAAAGATTTTCCAGAATACAAATAATAGCACTCGTCTATCACATCAGTAACCGTAGCATGGCTTAAAATACCGTTATCGACACTTCCTTCTTCAGCTTCAACAATACAAGCTCCTGCTCCATCAGCAAAAATCATTGAATCTCTATCGTATTTATCAACAACACGTGAAAGTGTTTCAGTACCAATTACCAAACATTTTTTAGCAATACCAGCCTTTATAAATGCTTCAGCCTGAATAACTCCTTGTACCCAACCTGGGCAACCAAATAAAATATCATACGCTACACAATTAGCGTTTTTAATTCCTAATCTAAATTTTATTCTAGAGGCTAAACTTGGCAACATATCACTTTGTATAGAACCGCTTTTAACATCCCCAAAATTGTGTGCAACTATTATATAATCCAACTCTTCTTTATCAATTCCTGCATCTTTAATTGCTTTTTCTGAAGCAAAAAAACCTAAGTCTGATGAATTTAAATCTGGAGTTGCATAACGCCTTTCCTCAATACCCGTAATTGCTTTAAATTTTTCAATAATAACTCCATTATCTTGTTCAAACGGGCTACCATCTTCATTTAAAAAAGTTTCGTTTAAAAAATCTTCATTTTTTTTAACAACGGACGGAATAAAACTTCCTGTACCGGTAATTTTTGAGTGTATATTCATTATTTAAAAAGTAAGGTGCAAAGGTAAAAATATTTTAATTATTTAGCTCAAATATTTTAATTTTCATTACGGTGGCTATTGAAAGTGCTCGTGACTTAGCAGCGTGTGAATTATCTCCTTCAAACAGTTCATCTACAGAATTATTAAAGCTTGATAACCAATGACTAAAGTGCACTTCTAAAAAAGGTTTTTGTTGTTGCATTTTAAGATGAGGCTGCATTGCATTTTTACGATACCCACCTGAATAAAAGAGAATATTATCCCAGAAATCTACAAGTGTCTGCAAATGGGCTTCTAAATGTGTCGGATTTTTAAAATCTTCAAAAAAAGGAATCATTAAATCGTCGCTCATTAACTTCATATAAAAAGTTTTAACAAGCAGGTAAATATCTTCTCTATTTTCAATGTCTTTTTTCATAAATTAAACTTACAAAAAAGACTTATCAAAAGCTATGGGAAGTAAATCTTGTATTGAATTTGTTTTAATCACCTTTCCTATTTCTCCCATAAAACAAACTTCAATCGCTTCTTTTTGCTTTATTTCATATTCAAAAAGAGATTGCCTACAAGCACCACAAGGTGCCACAGGCTCACTCGTAATTTGTGAAGAAGAACTAGCGGTAATTGCTAAAGAAATTATTTTTTGATTTGGATGATCTGATGCAGCTTTCCAAATAGCAACACGTTCAGCACATATTCCTGAAGGATACGCTGCATTTTCTTGGTTATTACCAGTTACAATTATTCCGTTTTCTAATAATAAAGCTGCTCCTACTTTAAATTTTGAATAGGGTGCATAAGCCATAGCTTTAGCTTCAATAGCCTTTTTCATAAGTGCTTTAAACGATTCTGAAAGTTCTTCAATAGACTCGAAAACCTCAATTTCAGTTTTTAGCGTAACTTTATTCATTAGCAAGTAGGTTTAGTATATTTCAAATAATTCACCAAAATCAAAAGCAATTGCAAATCGTAAGGTGTTTTCTAAAGGATTGTTCACATCTGAAGCATTGAACAAATATGAGACATCTAATTTTGCACTTTTAAATTTAAAACCTGCTCCCATGGTAAAAAATTGTCGAGCTCCTTTCATATCACTCTCGTGAAAATATCCGGCTCTTAAACCAAAAGAATTATCGTACATATATTCAGCTCCTAATGCCCAAGTTACTTCTTGCATTTCTTCTTTAAATCCACCTGGAGCATCTGCTAATGAAACAAACATTCCGCTAAAGAAACCAACATCTTTTTGAACATAGCGTCCATCTTCACCATCAACAGGCACACTTGGCGTTGGTACTAGCAATTTATTAAATTCAGCATTTAGCGTAATTTTATTATAGTTATCTAAAATAAAATCAAATCCCCCACCTAATTTTAAATTGGTAGGTATAAAATTTTCTTCGCTATCATTTGTATAAGAAACTTTAGGACCAATATTAGAAATATTAAAACCTGCTCTCCAAACTCCGTTAAAATCGCCGTAATTTTCTTCGTCTGATTGGTAATAACCTGAAATATCTACTGCAAATGTATTTACTGCATTTATATTTGAGTTAGCCGATTCTATACCTAAGTCTGAACGAATGTAACGCAATGCAACACCCATTGAGTAGGTTTCACTTAATTTTAGAGAATAAGATCCGTCTAAAGAAAATTCATTTAACTTTTCAGTACCAATTGGCTGTCCAATATTATCTGTCAAATCTATTTGACCTAAATTAAAATAATTTAAACTTGCCCCCCAAGCACTTCTATCGTTTATTCTGTTAGAAAATGTAAATCCACCTAAAAAAACATCGTTTGTCAATTCTTTTAACCAAGGCGTATAAAAAACTCCTACAGAAAACTGTGCTGGTGCAAATGCCAATTTTGAAGGATTCCAATGTTGAGAAAACGCATCAGTTGAAGTAGCAGCTCCTATATCTCCCATACCTCCCGATCTTGCGTCTGGGGCTATTAATAGGAAAGGCGCAGCTGTTGTTATTGGATTTGGTTGTTCTTGTGCTTTTAATGTTGAAAATGCAACTAAAGCTGTAAGGGTACATAAAAATATTTTTCTCATTTATTCAAATTATTTAGCTCAACAAATATCTTATTATTATTGAAGTATTACTAATTTTTCTA
>CBDUAL010000019.1:0-19234 GCA_965365125.1 uncultured Lutibacter sp. | reverse complement strand
TCTAAATTTGGCACACTTAAATGCGCCACCATAATACCTGCAACACCTTCATTAATTATTTTACGGAATGGGTACAATTCAACCGAATCTAACCGTTCCTTGGTAAAATCTATAACAGGTAATGCTAAATGCGAATCGGTATCTGTATCTCCGTGCCCAGGAAAATGCTTGGCACTTGCCAATACATTTAAACTTTGTAAACCTTTGGTAAATGCAATAGATTTTTGGGCAACATTCTCAGGATTTTCGCCAAAAGAACGATTTCCAATAATGGGATTATTCGGATTTATATTTACATCTACAACTGGCGCAAAATTCATATGAATTCCCATGCTGTTACAATGCTTTGCAACCTGAACACCAAAAGCCGTAATTAATGCATTGTTGCGTACTGCGCCCAACGTCATATTCCAGGGATACCTGAATGTGCTTTTTAAACGCATATTTAATCCCCATTCACCATCAATACCAATTAGCAATGGGTATTTTGATAATGATTGGTATTTATTGGTAAGCTGTGCTTGTTTTAATGGTTGATCTTGGAAGAAAATAAGTGCGCCAATATGGTATTTCTCAATTAAATTGGTGATGAATTTTTCATGTTTTTCATCTTTATTTGAATAAGCAGCTACCATAAATAGTTGCCCTATTTTTTCCTCAACGGTCATAGAATCTATAATAGCATCAACCCATTGTTTTTGCGCTATAGAATCTGTTGTTTTTAAAGGGTCAATACCTTGAGCCTTTAAAAACAAACCATTCATTATAAGTACTATGAATAGAATTTTTTTAATCATTAAAACAAAACCCCTTTTAATTATGTTACTTTTTAAGATACTAAAAAACGCTTGTGCCAACTTTCACTAGCAGGAACTTCCCAATTGGTTTTAAAATCGCTTTTTGAAGTTACCATATTGTTAAAAACAATGGTGTTTGAAGTGATTTTTTGAAGCTTTGCATATTTTTGAAAATCGGCCATTGAAACAATATTTATATTGCGATCATCTTTAAATGAAATGTTCAATTTATTGGTTAAATCTACTGAAAATTCATTTTCAAGTGTTTTTATAAAGTTTACTGAAGCATCAATTGAACAACCTGAAACATTGTTAAACTTCTCATCAACAGCAATTACAATAAATTGATTGTATTTAACTTGATATGAAGCTTTTAAATCTTCTCCATGACGTTGCCATTTCTGAATAAAAGCTTCAATTTTAACTCCAATTTCTTCAACTTCATTTTCAGAAAATTCGCGACTTGATTGGTAAACCCAAACTCTTGCAGCATCATCTAAATCTTCAAAATTCACATACATAATTATAATTTTTGATTGAATTTATTTTGTAAATCGTTCAATGTATTTTTCTCTTTACGAGGAAATACTCGTTCTTTAATTTCTTTTAAAACCTTTTTGGTATATAACGGAAAATCTGCATTTTGAATCCAAGAATAATAGCCTTTGTCTTTCTTTAAAATATCAGCTACTTTTTGACCTTTATATTTTCCAAACGTAAAAATTTCATCATCGTCATCATCAAACTGTATAAAACCAGCAAAATCTGAACGTTTTTTAAAGGTTGAATACTCACTTAAATAGTTAATATTATTTTCAATATCGTCATACTTATCTAACTGAGCTTTCAAAATTTCATAAGTTGCCAAGGTATCTGCTTCAGCTGAATGTGCATTCTCTAAACTTTTTTCACAATAAAATTGGTAACCAGCACTTAACGTACGCTCTTCCTTTTTATGAAAAATTACTTGCACATCAACAGCTACTCTACCTTTCATATCAAAATCTACACTGGCTCTTAACATTTCTTCTGCCAATAATGGAATGTCGAATCTGTTTGAGTTGAAACCTGCTAAATCGCAACCTTCAATCATTTCACTCACTTTTATAGCTAACTCATTAAAAGTTGGTTCTGTAACTACTTTTTCGTTTGTAATTCCGTGAATGTCTGACGCTTCTTTAGGTATTTCCATTTCTGGATTTACCAACCATGTTTTGCTTTCTTTGTTTCCGTTAGGAAAGACTTTTAAAATTGATATTTCTACAATTCTATCTTTTGCAATGTTAATTCCTGTTGTTTCTAAATCAAAAAATATAATTGGTTTTTCTAACTTTAATTCCATAGTTTTTTTAAGTAATATTAAGTTGTAAATATACGATTTGTAATTTACGATTCACAAAATTACTTAAGAGGTTTTCCTTACTTTTTAACAAATATTTAATGCTGAAAATTATTCATTTTCTAGTTGTGTACGGTATTCATCTAAATGAATTTTATATTTTTCAGCAAGTTCTGGTTCTTTAAAATTATAAGCCTTTAAATTCTCTAAAATAATTTCAGCAACTCTTAAACGTGCTGTTGGCTTATCATCGGCAGGAATTACAAACCAAGGCGCATGTTCTTTTGATGTTTTATGTAACAACTCTTGATAGCAAAATTGGTAGTTATCCCATAATTTTCGTTCCTTTAAATCTCCTGGTGAAAATTTCCAATTCTTTTGTTTTAAGCGCAACCTTCTTAACAACCTGTTTTTTTGCTCTTCTTTTGAAAGGTGTAAGAAAAATTTTAAAACAATGGTACCGCTATTTACAATGAAATTTTCAAAATTATTAATTTCTTCCATTCGATTATTGTAAAAATCATCATTGAGATCTTCAATAGTTTTAATTGAAGGAATATTTTCACTAAAAACATATTCGGGATGTACGCGTGTAACCAACACATTTTCGTAATGTGTTCTGTTAAAAACACCTATTTTGCCTTTAGCTGGTAAAGCAATATAATGCCTCCACATATAGTCGTGTTTTAACTCATTTTCAGTAGGCACCTTAAAACTATGCACCTCAACGCCACGTGCATTTACCTCTTTAAAAACTTCACGAATCAAGCTATCTTTTCCTGAAGTATCCATTCCTTGCAAACAAATTAAAGCTGCATATTTACCTTCAGCATACATGGTATCTTGAAGTTTACTTAACTTTTTACGCACTTTTTTAAGTTTCTTTTCAGCTTTATCTTCAACTTCTTTTGTAGCGATATTTTTTAAATCTATATTTTTTGTAACCTTATATGTATTCATTCTTTTTGTATTTGAGTTAAATATATAAAATTTGTTTACAAGTAAAAAACAAGTCTAAATTTTAGCTGAAACTTATTGACTTGAAACTAATATTACTTAAAAAAGCGCATAAAAAAATCTCGATTTGCATCGAGATTTTTTATTTAGTTAGTAGTCATATTTTAAGAATCTATAGATCCTAAAACTCTTTTCATAAAATCATTTAAGGCTTCTTTTTTAGGTGTTCCTTCTTTCATCATTTTATGAACTTCAATAGCTCCATAAAGATTTGAAATAATTTCACCTATAACATCTAACTCATCATCTTTTAATGAAGGTACTTCAGTTAATGCCTCTAAGGTATCAATTGTTTCAATAACAAAATCTTCATCGTGTTCTTCAATAAAATTTGTAAGATGTTTAATTACTGGCAACTTCATTTACTAGATCTTTTAAAATTTCGAATTTATTAGTTTGTACCTGATTTACAAAAGCACCTTGTTTAAAAGTGGCAAATGTTGGTAAATTATCTACCGTTGCCAATTTACGTGTATTTGGAAACTTTTCAGCATCAGCAATTACAAAAATTGCATCAGGATTTTCTGTAGCTAGCTTTTTAAACTTTGGCTTCATAATTCTGCAATTACCACACCAAGTTGCCGCATATTGCACAACTACTGTTTTATTTTCAGCTACAATTACTTCTAAATTATCTTGTGTTAATTCTTGAAACATAATTCTGTATTTTTTAGTGAGAAGCTAAATATGCTGCTGTTCCTGATCTATCTGCCTTCATAGCATCTTTACCTTCTTCCCAGTTAGCCGGACAAACTTCTCCTTTTTCTTGAACGTGTGTATAAGCATCAATTAAACGTAAAAATTCGTTTACATTTCTACCAACTGGCATATGGTTTATTCCTTCGTGAAAAACAAGACCGTCTTCATCAATTAAGTACGTTGCTCTGTATGATACGTTATCACCTTCAACCTGAACTGTACCTGTAGCTTCATCAAATGTTTCGTTTTGAATATCTAAAATTCCTAAAATACTTGATAAATTACGGTTGCTATCGGCTAAAATTGGATACGTAACCCCTTCAATACCTCCGTTATCTTTTGGTGTGTTTAACCATGCAAAATGCACTTCAGGTGTGTCGCAAGATGCTCCAATTACAATGGTATTTCTTTTTTCAAATTCTCCTAAAGCTGCTTGAAAAGCGTGAAGCTCGGTTGGACAAACAAATGTAAAATCTTTTGGGTACCAAAATAACAATACTTTCTTTTTGTTATTTATTGCTTCTTCTAATACATTCATTTTAAATGTATCACCCATATCGTTCATTGCATCTACATTTAAATTTGGAAATTGTTTACCTACTGCTGTTGACATAATTATATATTTTTTATTTATTAATATTTTTATTTGCTGCAAATTTAAGGCTACTACCAAGTACATTTATAACAATTTTGATCCGTAATTTTTATACAGCTATAAATATTTTTTATAATTTTAAAATAACGATAGTTATTTACTATTTAATCAGTAGTTTAAAATTCAATAATTTTATCAAAAACAAAACCACATGAAAAACACACTCGCTTTATTATTTCTTTTAATTGCATTTAGTAATTTACATGCTCAAGTTGATCCAGATATTTTTGAAAAATATGAGTCAAAATTTATTACTATTGATGGCTATCAAATTAATATTGAAGTAAAAGGTTTAGGTGACCCAATCTTTTTTTTACCTGGAGGACCAGGAAATTCTCACGATTATATGCAAGGCGCTTTTGGTCATTATTACAAAACAAACACTTTGGTTTTTTTTGATTTTTTAGGAAGAGGAACATCAGACAATGCAAAAAACAAGGAAGAATATTCTGTTGAAAATGATACCGATTTAATTGAAAAAATTAGAAAGCACTTAGGTTTTTCAAAAATTTCAGTAGTTGGTCATTCCTACGGAACAGTTCCTGCTCAAAATTATGCGATTAAATATCCTGAAAGCACCAATAAACTAGTGCTTATTTCTGGTTTTCATAGCGGATTGATGTGGCAAGCCAATTGTGATAGTTATAATGAATATGCAAAAAAACATTTTCCTGAAAAATGGGTAAAAGTAGATTCTTTAAGAACGCTAGGGTATGTTTCTAGCGACCCCGAATTTATGAACGTATATGGTAGTTTTCCAACAAAATATATTTATTACCACAATACTAAAATCAAAGGGAATTCACCAAAAGAAAAATACCGGAACTGGAATAACGATGTATACACTCAAATAATTGGTCGTGATGGCGATTTTGAAGTAAGTGGCGATATGATTGATATTGATTTTAGGAGAAAACTAAAAAATGTAACCGCTCCAACTTTAATAACTGCTGGTAGATATGATGGCGTTTCAACTCCTGAATTTAATGTGCAGTACAAACTGTTTATGCCACAAGCTATTTTTGAAATGTTTGAACAAAGCGGTCACAATCCATATTTAGAAGAGCCTGAGAAATTTTATAAACTATTTGAAAAATTTATGGGGATTGAATAAAAAAAGGAGGCCTAAAAGCCTCCTTTTTTAGTTATTATTTACTTGCAAATAACCGAACATCATTTTCAGAAACTTGCTTTTCTCCTAAAATAATCAACCGTTCAACAACATTTCTTAGTTCACGAATATTACCTGTCCAATCATAAGCTTGTAACAATTGTATGGCCTCATTTGAAAATGTTTTTAAAGCTGTTCCTTGTTCAGAAGAAATTTGTTTTGAAAAGAAATCTACCAAATAAGGAATATCTTCTCTTCTATCATTTAAAGCTGGTACATGAATTAAAATTACAGCTAATCTGTGGTATAAATCTTCTCTAAAATTACCTTCTGCAATTTCCTTTTTTAGGTCTTTATTAGTGGCAGCAATTACTCTTACATTTACCTTAATATCTTTATCACTACCAACCCTTGAAATTTTATTTTCTTGCAAAGCACGTAAAACTTTAGCTTGAGCAGATAAACTCATATCTCCAATTTCATCTAAAAAAATAGTTCCACCATTGGCTGCTTCAAATTTTCCTGCTCTGTCTTTATTTGCACCTGTAAAAGAACCTTTTACGTGACCAAACAACTCACTTTCAATCAATTCAGAAGGTATTGCAGCACAATTCACCTCAACCATTGGCGCTTTTGTTCTATCACTTTTTTCGTGTAACCAATGCGCTACCAACTCTTTACCTGTACCATTTGGACCAGTAATTAAAACTCTGGCATCAGTTGGTGCTACTTTTTCAATCATATTTTTAATATGAGTAATGGCTTCACTTTCGCCAATCATCTCATATTTTTTACTTACTTTTTTCTTTAACAGTTTATTTTCAACCACCAATTCTTTTCTATCTAAAGCATTTCGAACGGTATTTAATAAACGGTTTAAATCTGGCGGTTTAGAAATATAATCAAAGGCTCCTAAACGCATGGTATTTACGGCAGTGTCTAAATCTCCGTGACCTGATATCATCACTACTGGAATTTCAGGTTTTAGTTTTTTTATTTTTTCTAAAACTTCAACCCCATCCATTTTTGGCATTTTAATATCGCATAAAACCAAATCGAAATCTGCTTTTACAATTTTCTCTAAACCTTCTATACCGTCTTCGGCATTTTCAACTTCATACGAATCGTTTTCTTCAGCAATTATTTTTGTTAAAACTCGGCGAATAGCCGCTTCATCTTCTATTATTAATATTTTAGACATGTAGTGGTGTTTTTGGTTATTGACTTTTGAATGCTATGACACTATTTCTTCTCATTCAAAAAGCGTTCCAAGATTTTTAATCTTAATTTATATATTATTTTTCGCTATTGTTATAAAGGTGAATATCTCTTTGTGGAAAAGGTATTTGAACATTGTGCTCTCTAAATTTTTTATCAATAGCAAAGCGTAAATCACTTTTAATTTTTAGGTGTGCAAAACTGTTATTAATTGAAAAAACTAACCTAAACACTAGGGCACTATCAGCAAAATCCATAAATAACACATCTGGTTTTGGATTTTTTAAAATTCTTGGATGCTCAGTTGCTACTTGAATTAATAATTGCTTTACCTTTTCAACATCAGAACCATAAGCTACTCCAACTGTTAATACTTCAGTAGTTTCTACACTGTTTTGAGTCCAGTTAAATAAACTATGTGTTAAAAACACATGATTAGGAATAATTAACACTCTATTATCAATAGTAACCGCCCGTGTTGTTCTTAAATTAATTTCGAATATTCGTCCAACTTTATCATCAATTTCAACAATATCATTTACGTGCAATGACTTATCTAATAAAATAAAAATTCCTGAAATAATATCTTGAAATAATGTTTGAAGCCCTAAACCTAGTCCAACTAATAAAGCTGCTGAACCCGCTAAAAGTACACTTACTTGTATTCCTGAAGATTCTAAAGCTATAATAATAACTAATATGTAGATAAAATATTTCAAAAAAGTAAACACTGTTTTAAACTTACCTTTATCACCTTCTTCTAACCGTTTATTGATGATTTTTCTGGAAAATTTTAACACATTATTTGTAATAAAAAAAGCCAAAACAACAACTAATATTGCTTTTACAGAGATGTGTGTTTGATCTGTAAAATCAATAGTATAATTTAAAAATTCGTTAATTTTATTCACCTTTTAATATTTTAACCATTTATACAACTCCTTATAACTTGGTTTTTTGCCATACATTAATATTCCTATTCTGTAAATTTTAGCTGCAAACCAAACAATTCCTATAAAGGTAATAATTAATAAAAACATAGACGTTAAAATTTGCCACCAAGGAACTCCAAAAGGAATTCGCATAAGCATTACTATTGGAGATGTTAGTGGAAATAATGAAAACCCAACGGCAATTGGTCCGTGCGGATTTTCAATTACTGAAAAACCTACATAAATAGCTATAATTAAAGGTAACATTACTGGTAACATAAACTGTTGCGTATCGGTTTCACTGTCAACAGCAGCGCCAATTGCAGCATAAATGGAACTATAAATTAAATAACCCCCTAAAAAATAGATTATAAATGAAAAGAAGATGGTTAAAATTGGTAAATTCTTCATTTCTAAAAAAGCTATTTGTAAATCATTGTTTGAAGCTGAGTCTTGAACCTGCTGCATCATTTCAGGATTCATTTGTCCCATCGCAGTACTTGAAGTTGTTGCTTCAACCCCAAAAATTAACGAAACTAAATACATTAATAAACCTGCGGAAATTGCCCAAATTACAAACTGTAAAATACCTGCAAAAGCATTCCCTAATATTTTTCCCATCATTAGTTGAAAAGGCTTAACTGAAGAAATAATAACTTCAATAATGCGGCTATTTTTTTCTTCAATAACACTTCGCATTACAGAGGTGCCGTAAATAATAATAAACATAAAAATTAAATAACCAAAGCCGCCACCCGCAACCATTCGTAAAACGCTTCCTATTTTTGAAGATTTTTCTCCTGAAAAGTTTTCAGAAGTAATATTAACTTTAGTTTCAGCCGCTTGTATTTGAGCAATATCTACATATAATTGTTCTATTTTAAGGTCTCTTATTTTTCGTTCTAATTTATGTTCAATACTACTTATAACATTGATACTTGGCGCATCAACAGAATAAAACGAAACTCCTTCGGAAAGGTTTTTTAAAGAATCGTTTTTTGGAATATACACCAAACCATAATACAATTCTTCTGTTTTTTCTTTGGCTTTATCTAAACCTAAACTGGTTAAATTAATGTATTTTGTAGCCTCAGTATCTTCAAAAACAGATGTTAATATTTCAGATTCGTCAACAACAGCAATGGTTCTAATTTCTTCACTATTTTTTTCATTTAAAAATAGCATTAACATGATAAAACCTACCATTAAAAGCGGACTTAAAATAGTCATAACTATGAACGATTTATTTTTAACTTTTGCTAAAAATTCTCTTTTAATAATTAACTTTAACTTATTCATTGTTAGCTACGGCTTTTAGAAAAATATCATTTGCACTCGGAATAATTTCAGTAAAATGAGTTATTTGTGCTTTGTTATTTAAGAATTGAATTAAATCTTTTGAAGATTCTTCTTCCTTTAAATTCACCAATAAACGCACATCTTCATTAAAAGATAGTGTTGGTGAATTTTGTGTTAAAAATTGAGCATTGATATCTTGCAGAAGTACTTCTTTATTTTCACAAGCTAAACCAACTTCAAACTGATTGGTTTTAAACTGTTGTTTAATATCGTTTAATTTTCCGTCTAAAATTTTGTTCGATTTATCAATTAATGCTATATAATCACACAATTCTTCAACAGATTCCATTCTATGGGTTGAAAATATAATGGTAGCGCCTTCATCGCGCAATTTTAAAATTTCATCTTTAATTAAATTGGCATTAATAGGGTCAAAACCACTAAAAGGCTCATCAAAAATCAACAATTTTGGAGCGTGCATAACCGTTACAATAAACTGTACTTTTTGCGCCATTCCTTTTGAAAGCTCTTCAATTTTTTTATGCCACCAGTCTGTAATTTCGAATTTTTCGAACCAATATTTCAGCTTCTTTTTAGCATCAGCATAAGACATTCCTTTTAGCTGTGCTAAATACAAAGCCTGCTCGCCTACTTTCATACGTTTGTACAAACCGCGCTCTTCGGGTAAATACCCAATATCAAGCACATGGTGTGGTTGTAGGTTTTCACCATTCAATAAAATTTTACCACTATCGGGTAACGTTATTTGATTAATAATTCTTATTAATGAAGTTTTTCCAGCTCCGTTAGGTCCTAATAATCCGAAGACACTTCCTTTGGGAACTGAAATTGAAACATTGTTGAGAGCTGTATATTTTCCGTAGGTTTTAGATACGCTCTCAACAGTTAAAACATTTTTCATTTGTTCGTTTTTAATTCGACAGACGAAAATAAACTTACTTTACGAGAAACTGGTAGTATTTTGAAATTATTCTTGAAGTTTTTGAATGTACTTATCTCTAATTAATTGAATACTCTCTAAAGTAAACTTTGGTTTTACAATACGTAAAAACTCTTTAATACCTCCGTCTATGTATACAATTCCTTTAGCTATATCATAATTTTTATCATCAATATTATTTTTAATTTCAAAAGTAATCGTTCTAAATTCATCCCAAGTCATATATCTTGGCACGGTAACGTAATACACATCTTCTTCAACATTCGATTTAAAAATTCCTTCGGCTAATTTTTCAATATTAAAAAAACGATTGATACGTATTAATGAATCTGTATTTTCAAACTTTTCGCTCTTAGCAAAATCATACCCTTCATCTTTATAATATTGTTGAACTTGAGCAATTTCAGGATATCTATTAATGCCTTTCACACGAATTCCATTTAACTTTCTTGAACCAATTTTCACCTCACATTTAGCGCCATCTAAATTTAGCCCGTACTTTTTATTAATACCTGCAGTAACTCTTAAAATTTTCTCAAACGAATTAGGTGTTTTGGTAACAAAAATAATGGAATCGGGTTTTTCAACATCTGTAAACCTTGTATAATAGGAATCATAAGCATTTTGAACATTGATCACAAAAGTTTTTGGCAGTATATTCTCATTAACTGTATCTATATTTTCTTGCTTTATAATTTTCCCAACATATTCTAATGAAGCCATAATATTAATTTTTGTAGTTTAGTTTTTTAAACTTATCTATTTTTTTTTTAAAAACCAAACAAAACCTGTACAATCAGAAATTTTAATTATTTATTATGCGTGCATAGTATTTTTTTATATATTTGGTAAATGCAAAAAGAACAAACTATAGATCACGCACTTAGAGCTACTTGGCAGGCGGTAGCTAAAATGTATAATGAACAAGCCGTAAAACATGATAGTACTATGGCAATGGCTTTTGTTTTGTTGAATATTGACAAGGAACATGGAACGCCTTCAACGGCATTAGGACCACAAATGGGAATGGAACCTACTAGTTTGTCTAGAATTTTAAAAAGCATGGAGGAAAAAGGAGCTATTTATCGAGAAAAAAACCCCGATGATGGCAGAAGCGTACTTATAAAATTAACAGAATTTGGTTTAATAAAAAGAAATGCTTCAAAACAATATGTAATTCAATTCAACGAAACTGTAAAAAATCAGTTAACTGCTCAACAAATTGAAAACTTTTTTGAAGTAACCAAAACTATTAACAAACTAATTGCAGACAAAGCAATTTTTGAAACTATACCTACTAAATAAAATAAACTTAACATGAAAAGACCAATAAAAAAAATTGCCGTAATAGGTTCCGGAATTATGGGATCTGGCATTGCTTGTCATTTCGCAAATATAGGTGTTGAAGTTTTATTGCTCGATATTGTTCCGTTTGAACTGAACGATGCCGAAAAAGCAAAAGGACTTACACTTGAACATAAATTTGTTAGAAATAGATTGGTAAACGACAGTTTAAAGACCGCTTTAAAATCGAAACCTTCACCAATTTACAACCAAAAGTTTGCGAGTAGAATTTCAACAGGAAATTTAGACGATGATTTACATAAAATTAAAGATGTAGATTGGATAATTGAAGTGGTTGTTGAACGTTTAGATATTAAAAAATCGGTTTTTGAAAAGATTGAAAAATATAGAAAGTCCGGAACTTTAATTACTTCTAACACTTCTGGAATTCCTATCAGTCAAATGAATGAAGGACGAAGTGAAGATTTTCAAAAGCATTTTGCAGTAACGCACTTTTTTAATCCACCACGCTATTTAAAATTATTTGAAGTAGTTCCTGGACCTAATTGTTCGCAAGAAGTTACAGACTTTTTAATGCTATATGGAGAGAAATTCTTAGGAAAAACTTCGGTTTTAGCTAAAGACACTCCTGCATTTATTGGAAATAGAGTGGGTATTTTTGGAATCATGAGTTTATTCCATCAGGTAAAAGAATTAGGTTTAACTGTTGAAGAAGTTGATAAATTAACTGGACCTGTTATTGGTAGACCAAAATCTGCCACTTTTAGAACTGTAGATGTAGTTGGTTTAGACACGCTAGTACATGTTGCCAACGGTATTTATGAAAACTGCCCTAATGACGAGTCGCACGAACTGTTTAAACTACCTTCTTTCATTAATACAATGATGGAAAACAAGTGGTTAGGAAGCAAAACAAACCAAGGCTTTTATAAAAAAGTAGTTGAAGGTGGAAAAAAATCTATTCAAGCTTTAGATTTAGAAACACTAGCATACAAACCAAGTAAAAAAGCAAAATTTGCAACGCTTGAACTTACCAAAACTATTGATAAAGTTATTGATCGTTTTAAAGTGTTGGTAAAAGGAAAAGACAAAGCTGGCGAGTTTTACCGTAAGAATTTTTCCGCAATGTTTGGCTATGTTCAAAATAGAATTCCTGAAATTTCAGATGAATTATACCGATTAGACGATGCAATGAAAGCTGGTTTTGGTTGGGAACACGGACCTTTCCAAATTTGGGATGCAATTGGTGTTGAAAAAGGTATTGAGCTTATGCAAGCCGAAAACATTCCTGTAGCAAATTGGGTAACTGAGATGGTTGCTGGCGGACATAAATCGTTCTACACAGTTTGCGAAGGAGCTAAGTATTATTATGATATCACTTCAAAAAAACAAGTTAAAATACCAGGACAAGATAGTTTTATAATTCTTGATAATATAAGAGAGGCAAAAACTATTTGGTCTAACTCAGGAGCATCTATACAACATTTAGGAGATGGTGTTTTAAATGTTGAATTTCAATCTAAAATGAATACACTTGGTGGCGAAGTTTTACAAGCCATTAATAAAGGGATTGATTTAGCTGAAACTGAATACGATGCTGTAATTCTTGGAAACCAAGCTGCAAACTTTACTGTTGGTGCTAATTTAGCCATGGTTTTTATGATGGCTGTTGAACAAGAATATGATGAGTTAAATTTCTCGGTAAAATATTTTCAAGATACTGTAATGAGATTGCGTTACTCTTCTTGTCCAACCATTATTGCTCCACACGGATATACGTTTGGTGGTGGCTGTGAATTAAGTATGCACGCCGATAAGGTTGTTGCCGCTGCAGAAACTTATATTGGTTTGGTTGAATTTGGTGTGGGAATTATTCCCGGAGGTGCTGGTTCAAAAGAAATGGCTTTAAGAGCTTCCGAAGGGTTATTAAAAGATGATGTGAAGCTTAATAAATTACGTGATTACTTTATCAATGTTGCTATGGCCAAAGTGGCAACTTCTGCTCATGAAGCTTACGATTTAGGTTTCTTTAAAGAACATAAAGATATAGTTGTAGTTAATAAAGACCGCCAAATTGCCACAGCAAAACGCCACGCAATTCAAATGCTAGAAGATGGTTATACACAACCTGTTCCTAAAAAAGTTCAAGTGTATGGGCAACAAGCATTGGGTATGTTTTTAGTAGGGACTGATAGTTTGGTGAATGGAAAATTTGCTTCAGAACACGATCAAAAAATAGCGAATAAATTAGGCTACGTAATGGCTGGTGGAGACTTATCTGAGCCTACTCTGGTCTCAGAACAATACTTACTAGATCTTGAAAGAGAAGCATTTATGAGTTTGTGTGCCGAACGCAAAACATTAGAGCGTATTGAGCACATGTTAAAAACAGGTAAACCATTACGTAACTAGAGTTTAAAAGTTGAAAGTTAAAAAGTCTAAAAGTTTGTGGTGACTAAGCCGAGTCGAAGTCTCAACCAAATTAACTAACAACCAAAAACCAATAACTAAAAACTAAACAATGAAAACAGCATATATAGTACAAGGATATAGAACAGCAGTGGGTAAAGCTCCACGAGGAGTTTTTAGGTTTAAAAGACCTGATGAATTGGCCGCTGAAACTATTGAACATTTATTAAAAGATATACCTCAGTTAGATAAAAAAAGAATTGACGATGTAATTGTTGGAAACGCAATGCCTGAAGCCGAACAAGGTTTAAATATGGGACGTTTAATTTCGTTAATGGGATTAAAAATTGAAGATGTTCCAGGTATGACAGTCAATCGGTATTGCGCATCAGGATTAGAAACGGTTAGTATTGCAGTTGCTAAAATACAATCTGGAATGGCCGATTGTATTATTGCTGGTGGTGTAGAAAGTATGAGTTATATTCCAATGGGTGGTTACCGTCCAGTTCCAAATTATAAATCTGCCAAAGAAGGTCACGAAGATTATTATTGGGGAATGGGTTTAACTGCTGAAGCAGTTGCAAATCAATTTAAAGTTTCTCGTGAAGACCAAGATGCATTTGCATTTAGTTCTCATAAGAAAGCTTTAGAAGCACAAGCTCAACACAAGTTTGATGATGATATTGTTCCAATCACCGTTGAAAATATTTTTTTAGATGAAAACGGTAAAAAACAAACAAAGAATTATGTTGTTTCAGCTGATGAAGGTCCACGTAAAGGAACTTCAATTGAAGCATTATCAAAGCTAAGACCCGTATTTGAACAAGGTGGAACCGTTACAGCAGGTAACTCAAGTCAAATGAGTGATGGTGCAGCTTTTTTATTAGTAATGAGCGAAGAAATGGTAAAAGAACTAAACATTGAGCCTATTGCCCGTATGGTTTCTTTTGCTGCAGTAGGTGTTGAACCTAGAATTATGGGAATTGGACCTGTAAAAGCAATACCGAAAGCATTAAAACAAGCGAACTTAACATTGAATGATATTGATTTAATTGAATTAAATGAGGCTTTTGCATCACAATCATTAGCCGTTATGCGAGAGTTAGATATCAACCAAGATATTGTAAATGTAAACGGTGGAGCAATTGCTTTGGGTCATCCACTTGGTTGTACAGGAGCAAAATTATCTGTCCAACTTCTGAATGAAATGAGACGACGTAAAAACAAATATGGTATTGTTACCATGTGTGTTGGAACGGGACAAGGAGCAGCAGGAGTTTATGAATTATTGAAATAAACGCCCATCCAAACCTTCCCAAAGGGAAGGCTTAAAAAAATAAAAGTCTAACTATAAAAACTATTTCTCTCTTATAGAAATTTCCCCTTTGGGGATAAAAGGGGGCATAAAATGGCAACAATAAAAGGAGGAGAATTTCTTATAAAAGAATTAAAATCTGAAGATATATTTATTTCTGAAGAATTTAACGAGGAACAAAAAATGATGAAAGAAGCGGTAATCGATTTTATAGACCGCGAAGTTTGGCCTAACAAAGAACGTTACGAAAATAAAGATTATGCACTTACTGAAGAAGTTATGCGTAAAGCTGGAGAAATGGGATTTTTAGGGGTTTCTATTCCTGAAAAATATGGAGGAATTGGAATGGGATTTGTTTCTACAATGTTAGTTACAGATTATATGTCTTCAGCAACAGGATCTGTAGGGACCGCTTTTGGCGCACATACAGGTATAGGTACCATGCCTATTTTCTTATACGGAACTGAAGATCAAAAAAACACCTATTTACCATTATTAACTTCAGGTGAAAAATTTGGTGCTTATTGTTTAACTGAACCTGGCGCAGGTAGTGATGCCAATTCAGGAAAAACTACTGCTGAACTAACTAAAGACGGAAAACATTATAAAATTAACGGACAAAAAATGTGGATTTCAAACGCAGGTTTTGCTGAAATTTTTATTGTTTTTGCCCGTATTGAAGATGATAAAAACATTACCGCTTTTATCATGGAATTTGATAAAGAAAATCCGAATGGCGTAACCTTAGGTGCTGAGGAACAAAAATTGGGTATTCACGCCTCTTCTACTCGACAAGTATTTTTTAGCGATACGTTAATTCCTGTTGAAAATATGTTATCTGAAAGAGGTAAAGGCTTTAAAATAGCCATGAATTCTTTAAATGTTGGTCGAATAAAATTAGGTGCTGCCTGTTTAGATGCTACTAGAAGAATTATTACTCAAGCAGTAAATTACGGAAACGAGCGCAAACAATTTAAAACAGCTATCTCAAATTTTGGTGCTATTCAAAAAAAATATGCCGAAATGAGTACTAAAACTTTTACAATTGATGCTGGTTGTTATAGAGCTGCAAAAGACATTCAGAATATGATTGACCGTTTGTTAGCTGATGGAAAATCGCACCAAGATGCTGAATTAGCTGCTTTTCAAGAATATGCCATTGAATGTGCCATTATAAAAGTATACGCTTCAGAAGTTTCTCAATTTGTTTCTGACGAAGGAATTCAAATTTTTGGAGGAATGGGATTCTCAAAAGATACACCTATGGAAAGTGCTTGGAGAGATGCCCGTATTACACGAATTTATGAAGGAACCAATGAAATAAATAGACTTTTAACGGTAGGTATGTTGCTAAAAAAAGCAATGAAAGGAGAAATTGATGTAATTACTCCTGCTATGGAGGTTGGAAATAGCTTAATGGGAATTCCATCATTTGAAACTCCAGATTTTTCCAAAGTTTTATCAGAAGAAAAAGCAATGGTTGAAAAACTAAAAAAAGTTTTTTTAATGATCGCTGGAAAAGCTGTTCAAACTTTTGGTATGGACTTAGAAAATCATCAACAATTAATTTTAGCTACTGCTGAAATTATGATTGAAATTTACCTAGCTGAATCTGCAATTTTAAAAGCTGAAAAATTAATGAAATCAACTTCAGAAAAAGAAGCAGCATGTCAAATAGCTATGGCTAAATTAAATTTATTCAATGCTGTTGAAACTGCTAGTAGCTTTGGTAAAGAAGCTATTTTATATGTTGCTGAAGGAGACGAACAACGCATGATGTTAATGGGCTTAAAACGATTTACTAAATATATAAACAACCCAAATCCTATTGCTTTAAGAAAAGTAATTGCTGAAAAAGTAATTGCTGAAAATAAATACTGTTTTTAATTATTAACATCTTTATTTACAAACAGTCAAAAGCTGCAACAAATTTGTTGTAGCTTTTTTTATATACAACTCATTATCAAGCATCTTTTTACAACTTCCGCATAGAATTTAAGAGGTTGGCCTACCTATTTGTCAATCATTAAACAAGTAACATGATATGAAAAATAAGAATATGGATTGACACAGAACATGCATTTGTTGTAAAGCTTTTAAACGAAAATTGCACTGTAAAATTATTGAATCTACTATAAACATCAAAGAAAGTGTTGAAGGTGAAATTTTGTACTTCAACAATGAACATTTATTTGAAAAAGAAAAAAAACAGACGACTAGCTCAGAAACTAGTGGTCTGTTTTTAATTCTGATCTTTTAACCAAAAACCAAGTAGAGACTTGGCTTAAAATTTCAATAAATAGCTTATTTTTAAAACTATACCTTAAAAATGTTTTGCGATACCAACAGTAAAAGCATATACATCGTACCCCTCTTTTATGTCCCAAAAGAAACCTACTGGTATTGCCCAACCTTCTGCTAAGTGAAAAGAATAATCTGTTCCAACTCTAACAACACCAAGGTTTTCATTTTGCTCAAACTCTACTCCTGCTCCAGCAAAAACAGCCCATTTAGGAAGCACTTTATAAGAACCAACAGCCAATGCTATAAATGCATTTTCACGCTCTAAATTTTCTTTGTGAGGTATAATATAATGTCCTAATTGAACATCAAATTTAACTCCTACCTCCCATTTTTCGGAAATTTTTCTAAAATAATCTATACCAATGCTTGATACCCAATGCCCTTCTTCATCAATAGCATCACCGTGTTTTACCCCTTCTTTAATATGATCTATTCCGTAGTCAATTGCGATCATATTTTTACCATGAGACACCGTATGAGTTCCTTCATTATGAGAACTATTTTCTAACTTCTCTTCTGAATGCTGCGCTAGCAAAGTAGTTGAAATGAATAAAATACTTAATAATAATCTAAAATTTTTCATGATTGTTTTTTAAAATTTTGGGGCAAATTTAATTAAAATAGAAAAAAGTACTACATTTAAATTCATTTATATTTCTCTTATGAAACCTAACAAACTGATATACTTACACATAATTTTATTATTGAATATAGTTACTATTCAAGCGCAAACGTTTGAAACTTTTAAAACAGACTTAGGAGTTCTAAAAATCCAGCCTATTTTACACGGAAGTATGGTGCTAACATTTCAAAATAAAACCATTTACGTTGATCCTTACGGAGGAGCAAAATTATATAACAACATAAAAGCTCCCGATATTATTTTAATTACAGATATTCATGGAGATCATTTAGATTTAGAAACTTTAGATGCCATAAACACTTCAAAAACAATTTTTATAACTCCACAAGCTGTTGCGGATAAACTTCCTGAAAAATATAAATCGAAAATAAATATCTTGAATAACGGACAAGGAATTCACCGTTTAGATTTTTACATAAAAGCAGTACCAATGTATAATTTACCTGTTGATCCACCTAGTAAAAAACATCCAAAAGGAAGAGGTAATGGTTATTTATTAAACATAGACAATCAACAAATTTATATCTCTGGTGATACAGAAGATATTCCCGAAATGAACATGTTAAAAAATATTGACATTGCTTTTGTGTGTATGAATTTACCTTACACAATGACTATTAATCAGGCTGCAAGTGCTGTTTTAGAATTTCAACCTAAAGTTGTTTACCCTTATCATTACCGTGGCACAAACGGCTTAAGTGATGTAAAACAGTTTAAAAAACTAGTGAACGAAAAAAACAAAAATATTGAAGTTCGTTTGTTCAATTGGTACCCTAAACATTAATTTTTTAAAACTTCTTTACCTATTTCACATTGCAAACACAATTGTTTACTACAATATTTATTTTTTAATTGTAACAAAGCTTGGGTTTCAAAAGCGCTTTTTGATTTAATTTTATAAGCTTCAAATTTTGCAATGATGCTGTTTTTTTCAGGTTTTATATCTTCAACAATAGCTAATACAGAACTAAAATCAGTTTTTCCTAAACTTTTTAAATAGTTAAATTTTAATGGAATAATAGTATTTATCAGTAATAAATCTACAAATGCTTTGGACAATTTTTTAGTACTTTTTTTAGATTCCGTTTCAAACGTGTAATGTGTTTCCCAAAAAACGGAAGGTCCCAAATTAAACAAACTATAATAATCCTCAATTTTATCTATTTCAATTATTTTTGAAAATAAATTTTGATGAAAATGGTATAATGAAACTAATTGTGAAAGCCTAAT
>CBDUAL010000018.1:0-20145 GCA_965365125.1 uncultured Lutibacter sp. | reverse complement strand
GGTTGGCCCTGATCGAAAACCAACAATACTAACATAATATTTAAAAAGCTTCAATTTACTTGAAGCTTTTTTATTTTAAGTCTATTTCATAATATACTAACAACTTTTTCGTTAATTTTGCAGCAAATTACTTTCAATTTGAAAAAATTACTTTTTATTAGTTTTATACTTCTGAATATTTCAGCTTATTCGCAATCTAAAAAGATTAAAATCTTAAAAGCTGATAATACCATGGCAGACCCAAAATATCCGGGAGCTACTATTTCTTTAGGAAATGTTTTTGTTGAGCACGAAGGTGCAACATTACGATGCGACAAAGCCTATATTTATCAAGAAACTAAGTTGATTAAGGCGATGGGAAATGTGGTTGTAAATCAAGGGGATACCATTTTTCAGTATAGTAAATATACCGATTATGATGGTGTAAATAAACTGGCAACCTCTTGGGGAGATGTGTTCTTGAAAGATGATATTATGGAGCTAAGAACAGATACCTTATATTTTAATCGAGAAAAACAACATTTGTATTATAGAAGCGGTGGTACTATAAAAGACACTACCAATGTGTTAAAAAGCAAGATTGGTAACTATTATTTAGCTGAAAATAAATTTCAGGCTTTTTCAAATGTAGAAGTTACAAACCCTGATAGTAAATTAGTTTCAAATCACTTAGACTATTATACCGATTCTGGCATTGCTGAATTGTATGGACCTTCAACAATCACTAGCGAACAGAATAAAATTTATACCGAAAGAGGACATTACAACTCTAAAACAAATATCTCCTATTTTATAGAAAATTCTAAAATATATTATGAAGACAGAACAATTGAGGGGGATAGTTTATATTATAACAAGAGTAAAAATTTTGCTTCGGCTACAGGAAATATTGTAGTAAATGACACTTTAAACGATACCACGATTAAAGGAGGTTATGCTGAGCTGTTTAAGTTAAAAGATTCTGTATTTATTACAGATAAAGCGGTTGCTATTTCTGCAGTAGAAAACGATTCAACTTACATTCACGGAAATGTATTAATGGTTACTGGCCCTACTGAAGAACGCATTATTAAAGCGTTTAATTACGTTAAGTTTTTTAAAACCAATATGCAAGGTAAATGTGATTCCTTAATTACCAATGAAAAAACAGGTGTAACTCAATTGCTTAAAAACCCCGTAATTTGGGCTGAAGGAAATCAAATTACAGGAGATACTATTCACTTAATTTCAAATGTAAAAACCGAACAACTTGACTCTCTTAAGATTCTATCTAATGGATTTATGGTTCAAAAAGATTCAATTGGGTATAGCCAAATGAAAGGAAAAAACATGTATGGAAAATTCAAAAATAACGAATTAGTTACTTTAGATGTTGTAGGTAATAGTGAAGTCATATTTTACGGTAGAGATGAAAATAAAAAACTGGTTGGTATTACGAAAATGCAAACAAGTAAAAATATTTTTATTACGCTAGGAAACAAAACCATAAATACCATCGACTTTTTTGTAAAACCTGATGGAAAAACATATCCTCCATCTAAACTACCCGAGGAAGAAAAGATTTTAAAAGGTTTTATTTGGAGAGAATATGAGCGACCATTAACAAAAGATGATATTTTTACAAGAGATGATGGAAGCACTCCAGTAACTACAAAATTGAAAAAATCAAAAGCTACAGTTAAAAAACTTGAAATTATTAAATAACCCTTGAAAAAAGATTTTTTAACATATCAAGCACAAACATCTCCTCACCCACTTGCTCTTGAAATTTCAAAGGCTAAAGGTAGTTATGTTTACGACACCAATGGAAAATCATATTTAGATTTTATAGCAGGAGTCTCAGCAAATACTTTAGGCCACGGTCATCCTAAAGTATCAGAGGCTATAAAAAATCAGGTTGATGCTTATACACATGTTATGGTTTATGGTGAATTTATTCAACAACCATCAGTTCAATTATGTAAATTACTTATTGATAATTTACCGAATCCACTAGAAACTGTTTATTTAACAAACTCTGGAACCGAAGCTACTGAAGGTGCCATAAAACTAGCAAAACGCTTTACTGGAAGAAGTGAAATTATTGCTGCTAAAAATGGTTACCACGGAAATACACAAGGCGCTATGAGTGTTTGTGGTGCCGAAGAACAAAACAGCGCTTTTAGACCGTTAATTCCAGGAATTCAATTTATTGAATTCAATAACATAGCTGATATTGAACGTATAACTAGTAAAACTGCAGGCGTTATTTTAGAAACCATACAAGGTGGTGCAGGTTTTATTGAACCTAAAGATAATTACCTTTTAAAGGTGAAAAAGCGCTGCGAAGAAGTTGGTGCTTTGCTAATTTTAGATGAAATACAATCTGGTGTTGGTAGAACGGGAAAATTATACGGTTTTGAAAATTATGATGTTGTACCTGATGTTTTTGTAACTGGAAAAGGATTAGGTGGAGGAATGCCAATTGGTGCATTTATTTCATCTAACAACTTAATGAGTTGTTTACAACAACATCCCAAATTAGGACATATTACCACTTTTGGTGGACATCCTGTAATTGCCGCAGCTGCAGAAGCAACATTATCTGAATTGTTAAATTCTAACCTTATAGAACAAACACTTCAAAAAGAAGTTTTAATCCGTAAATTATTAATCCACCCACTTATTACCGAAATTAGAGGAAAAGGATTAATGTTAGCTGCTTTAGTTGAAACCCCAGAAATTGCTTCAAAAGTTATTTTAAATTGTTTAGACAAAGGGTTGTTATTATTTTGGCTATTGTTTGAAGGGAAAGCCATTAGAATTACACCTCCTTTAACCATTTCTGAAGATGAAATTTATAAGGGTTGCAACCTAATTATTGAAAGTTTAAACGAAGTATTCTCAGAATACTCATAACCTTTTCAAGTTATTTTTTGAATTAAAATATTAATAATTAACAACTTAGTTAAATTACTGTTAATACAGTACTATGTAATACATAATAATGTAACAAAATTTAAGTATATACGTCTTTTACATAAAGACTATAACTTAAAACTACTTATTATGAAAACTTTAGATGTAAATACAGGACAAGAAAACAAGAAAAAAACACTATTTATAAACTTTACAAATACCAAAAGAATTCAATGGAATAGATTTAGAAGATACGGCATATATAATGCTTAAAATCTAATGTAATATACCTATTTAAAGGGAAAGAATTTCAATTTTAGCTGGTGTAATAAAATAACACGCTAATTGTTTTTTGGAACAAAATAGAACGTATTGTAACCCTCTATTAGCTGCACACATGTTTCTACTTGAAAGACTATTTTTATGGAAACGGAAAATATAAAAAGTAAATACTACTTTAACCGGTAATATTTACTGCTTGTAATTGGAAGCTGTATTTTATGATTTCTTTTAAATATTGTTATCTGAACTCCAATAAAAAATAAAATATTGAGAAATTTAAATTAATATATGACTAAATATCTTTGAAAAATCCTGATTGTATCGCTATAAACCAAAGACAACTAGTAAATCATATATTTTAGTACAACTAAATAAACGTTACGTTTTACCGTATTAACTTCTACCATTTCAATAATCACAAAAAAATCATAGGAAACATCATCACTAGGCAATAAAGATGCTTCTAGGGGTGTACAAAAAAGTCCATTTCAAAATTGAAATGGACTTTAGAACATTAATTCAAATGTAATTCAATAGTACAGTTTTGGTTGGTTTTAACTACTCTTAATTGCTTAGAATAGTTTAGTAAATATTGAATTATTTCGTTTCTTGGTTGCTCCTCACAAGAAGTTTTTTTAGTGTAAAGTTTCATCATATAGTATTGTTTTATAAAATAATAACGATGAAATTCTATATTTATTTTTAATTCACCAAATTAATTTGATGTTTCTCTACCAGTTTTCTTAAATTTATTAAAGCATAACGCATTCTTCCTAACGCTGTATTTATACTAACATTGGTGTTTTCTGCAATTTCTTTAAAGCTCATATCTTTGTACATGCGCATGAATAATACTTCTTTTTGATCGTCAGGTAATTCAGAAATTAACTCTTTAACATCTTCCAAAATTTGATTTTGTATCAATTGTTTTTCAACATTTAAAACCTCATCACTAATCACTGAAAAAATATCAAAATCATCAGTATTATTAAATTTAGGGATGCGTTTATTTCTTCTGAAATGATCTATTACAAGGTTATGAGCAATGCGCATAACCCAAGGCAAAAACTTACCTTCTTCATTATAATTCCCTTTTTTTAAGGTGTTTATAACTTTTATAAAGGTATCCTGAAAAATATCTTCCGCAACTTCTCTGTCTAAAACTTTTGATTGAATAAAACCAAATATTCGTTGTTTATGACGCATAATAAGAATCTCTAAAGATTTTTCATTCCCATAAATATAATTGCTAACTAAAACGCTGTCAGCTATAACTTTACTTTCCATATTAAATACAGTTTATTAAAGGTGTAATTTGTATTTGTTTAATTGTATAAAAAGTAATTGTGTGTTATAAGCGTTTTATTTAAAGTTTAAAAATCAAATATGAGGTATTTTTTTTGAAATCCCAAATTTAATAGTATTTAAAGCGTATTTTAACACAAAATCGAATGAAACCTTACTGCTAATTTTGAAATTTTGTAGTTATCTTTGCATTTATCTACTATTTTTAAAGAAAATGACAAAAAACCTAGCAGCATTAAATCCAAAAGAAAATATTCTAATAAAAGGAGCTAAACTTCATAATTTAAAAAATATTGATGTTGCAATACCTAGAAATAAACTAGTGGTTATTACAGGTCTTTCAGGTTCAGGAAAATCTAGCTTGGCTTTTGATACGCTGTTTGCTGAAGGTCAGCGCAGATATGTTGAAAGTTTATCGTCTTATGCCCGTCAGTTTTTAGGAAGGTTAAACAAGCCAAAAGTTGATTATATAAAAGGAATTGCACCTGCCATTGCTATTGAACAAAAAGTAAACGCTACAAATCCGCGTTCTACCGTTGGAACTTCAACAGAAATATATGACTATTTAAAATTATTGTATGCCCGAATTGGTAGTACCTACTCTCCTATTTCAAATAATGAAGTAAAAAAACACACGGTTAGTGATGTTGTTAATTATATAAAAGAACTAACATTAAAAACAAAATTATTATTGTTATCACCTGTTCATATTCCAAGTGATCGTAGCGTGGTGCAAACATTAAAAATTTTAGCGCAGCAAGGATATTCTAGAATTAAATACAAAGGTAATATTGTTAGAATTGAGGAAGTTGACAGTGAAATTGAACACGATTTTTATTTAGTTGTTGACAGAATTGTTGTAAAAGATGATGAAGATTTTTTTAACCGATTAGCAGATGCTATTCAAACTGCCTTTTTTGAAGGTAAAGGCGAATGTATTTTAGAATTGGTTGAAAATCAAAAACAAATACTTTTCAACAATAAATTCGAATTAGATGGCATTCAGTTTTTAGAACCAAACACACATTTGTTCAGTTTTAACAATCCTTATGGCGCTTGCCCTACTTGTGAAGGTTACGGAAATGTAATTGGTATTGATACCGATTTAGTAATTCCAAACACTTCCCTATCTATTTATGAAGATGCTATTTTACCTTGGAAATCTGATTCTTTTAAAAAATTTAAAGATGATTTAACAACACACGCCTATAAATTTAATATTCCTATTCATAAACCTTGGTTTGAAATTCCTGAAAAAGCAAAAGAACTTATTTGGAAAGGGAATTCAAGTTTTGAAGGTTTGCATTCGTTTTTTAAATTTTTAGAAGAACAAAGCTATAAAATTCAATACCGAGTAATGCTTTCTCGCTACAGGGGAAAAACAAAATGTACTACTTGTAACGGTAAACGGTTAAGAACTGAAACTGATAATGTAAAAATTAGTGGTAAAAATATTAGTGAATTAGTTGATTTACCTTTAAATGAATTGGCGCAGTTTTTTAAAACAATACAACTCAAAACTTACGAGCAAAATATTGCCAAGCGTTTATTGGTTGAAATTAATAATAGATTGCAATTTTTAAATGATGTTGGGTTGAATTATTTAACATTAAATAGAACTTCAAATACGTTATCTGGCGGTGAAAGCCAACGTATTAACTTAGCAACTTCTTTAGGAAGTAGTTTGGTTGGTTCTATGTATATTTTAGATGAACCAAGTATTGGATTGCACCCTAAAGACACTGAGCGCTTAATACAGGTGTTGAAAGATTTACGTGACTTAGGAAATACTGTAATTGTAGTTGAACACGATGAAGATATTATGAAAGCTTCAGATTTAATTATTGATATTGGTCCTGAAGCAGGAACTTTTGGCGGAAACATAGTTGCTGAAGGTGTATATGATGAAATTTTAAAAGCAGATTCCTTAACAGGTAAATATTTGAGTAACCAACTACAAATTGAAGTACCTAAAAAGCGACGTACCTCAACATATAAAATTGAAATTATTGGAGCTCGAGAAAACAATTTAAAAAATATCAACGTTACGTTTCCTTTAAATAGTTTAACCGTTGTAACAGGTGTTTCTGGAAGTGGAAAAAGTACATTGGTAAGCAAAATTCTATACCCAGTTATTCAGAAAAAAATTGGTGGTTATGGAGAAAAAGCTGGTCAATATACTGAAGTTAAAGGTGATTTTTCTAAAATTGAACATATAGAATTCATCAATCAAAATCCTATAGGACGTTCAAGTAGATCAAACCCTGTAACTTATATAAAAGCGTATGATGATATTCGTGCGTTATTTGCTTCAGAAAAATTATCAAAAATAAGAAATTATCAGCCTAAACATTTTTCATTTAATGTTGAAGGCGGACGTTGTGAGGTTTGTAAAGGTGAAGGTGAAGTAACTATTGAAATGCAATTTATGGCCGATGTTCACCTGGAATGTGAAACTTGTAAAGGGAAACGATTCAAAAAAGAGGTTTTAGAAGTTAAATTTTATAAAAAATCAATAAATGACATTTTAAATAGTACCATTGATGATGCCATTTCATTTTTTAATGAATACAAAGAATTTAAAATTGTTCGAAAATTACAACCGCTACAAGATGTTGGTTTAGGGTATGTAACTTTAGGGCAATCATCTTCTACATTGTCTGGTGGTGAAGCGCAACGTATTAAATTGGCTTCTTTTTTAGTAAAAGGAAGTAATCAAAGTAAATCATTATTTATTTTTGATGAACCAACCACAGGTTTACATTTTCACGACATTAAAAAATTATTAAAATCATTCAACGCTTTAATTGAAAACGGGCATTCTATTATTGTTATTGAACACAATATAGATCTTATTAAATGCGCCGATTATGTAATTGACTTAGGTAAAGAAGGTGGTAAAAATGGGGGGACCTTATTATTTCAAGGAACACCAGAAGATCTAGTGAAATCTAAACAATCATTTACAGCCCCTTTTTTAGCTGAAAAATTATAAAAACAAAAAGCAATTGTAATTATAAACTTACCAAAAGGTAAAAGTTATAATTACAATTGCTTATTAAGCTAACTTAATTAAACCTAAACAAAACTACTGTTGCGGGGACATTGTTTAGTTTTTACAATAAGGCACAATTTTTTGGGTTAATAATTTCACCAGAACTATTCTTGTAGCTAAAACCTGGTGTTAAAGTATTAATGTAAATTTTTTTAACAGCCGATTCTATGTGAGCTTGACTTTTAATGACTTTTAAATGATTGGAATTTTCATTTTTTGTTAAGTCTGCGGGGGTTGATTTTAAAGTAGAATTCATTGTTGCGGGGTTATAAGGGGTTAATAATTAAATTCTTTTCTTTTAAAATCATCAAACTTAATTTTTAGGGAATTAAGTTTGATGACCTTAATTAGATTACTTAATCAACTGGGGTTCACACTGATTAATTCAAGCATTGTAAATTAAAACTCAGATTATATTATTTTAGGGTTTTGATGTTTTAATACTGTAAATGTAAAAAAAAATATTTAAAAAACAACCGTTTAATTAAAAAAATTAACCATTTACAGTCAAATTCATACCATTTATTTTATTTTGAATGTATTTCATTTGTTCTGAAGTACTGGTTTTACTGCACATTTCAGGTATTTTATATTCAAATATAATTTGATTTTTTTTGAAAAATCTTATAAAAGCAAATTGTGAATTAGTTGTAAAGAGCCTTCTCTCTTTTTAATTCTATACTATTGAATATCTTTATGTTGCAAAAGCACTAATCTATTTAGAAAAAATAAATTTACAAAAAAAGAGGTTCCTTAGTATTTTAAGGAACCTCTTTTTTTATAAAACCTATAAAATAGGTATCAATTAATTTTTAAACTAGCGTATGCTTATTTTTCTTGTTCTTGAGCATTTATAATTTCAAGCTTACTTTTTGCCAATACAAAATCTGGAAACAATTTTATAGCACGCTCAAAACTTAATTTTGCTTCAGAAGTCTTTTCTAGACTTTGAGCAATCAATCCTTCTAAATAAGCTATTGATGCTTTTAAATCAACATTCTGACTGTAATTTTGGTTTACTTGGAAAGTTACTTTCAGTGTATCGTCACCTGAAAGTTGATCGGCTTTTTTTATAGTTCCATAAGCATCTTCATTTTTATTCATTCTAAACTGAATACTAGCCAACTTGTATCCTTGATAATTATCATTTGTTATAGTGAATATTTTCTCATAAGCCTCTAAAGCTTTATCTAGAGCTCCCATAGATTCTAATGAAACAGCATTCATTTCTAAAAGAGCTAAATGATCTGGCTTGCTTTTTAATAAATCATTGGTCACTAAAAAACAAGATACAAAATTACGTTTGTTAAAATATATATAAGCCAAACTGTCTTTATAGGTACTTTGTGGACCTTCTAAAGCTATTATATTGTAGATAGCCGAGGCAATTACATTTTCATCACTGTAAGATTTTGCTAATTGCAATTTACTTTTCTCAAAAGCTATTGTTGTATTTTGTTGAGCAACAACAGAGGTTGTAATAATAAATGTTAAAATATAAATAAGGTTTTTCATGGTAAAATGTTGAATTATGTTGTAAAACTATTAAAATTAATAAACAAAATATCTAAATTTTTTCTTAAAATAAAATGTCTAAAAACAAAAAAAGATCTGTAAAAACAGATCTTTGAATTTTGGGTGGAAGACCGGATTCGAACCGGCGACCCTCGGTACCACAAACCGATGCTCTAACCAACTGAGCTACAACCACCATATTGCGGGTGCAAATATAAAACATTTCTTTTTTTATGCAAACATTTTTTTAGAATAAATCATCAAAAGATTTTACAGCTACATAACGTTCTGAATTAAAGCCTTCTGCAAATTCAGTTCCAACCAATCTTCCTAAGTCTTGTGATCGGTAAATGATACTATCTAAAAAGTTTTTACTTGATATTGGAGAGCTTGGCTCTTTACTTTTAGGGTCGTAAAATTGTGAACCATAAGCTTTTACAGCATTTAATTTCACATCAATATACCCCGTTACATCAACAACAAAATCTGGTTCTATATTTTTCCATTGTATATAATGATATACTTGTTTTGGTCTCCAAGCATTTTGTAATGCCCCCTTATAAAATGTTTCAATTTTTCTTAAACCTGATAAAAAACATGCATCAGAAACTAATTTACTTCCTTTAGGGTGATCAATATGGCGATCGTCAATAGCATTACACAGTACAATATCTGGCTGATACTTTCTTATAATTTCAATAATTTTAAGTTGATGTTCTTTATTATTTTCAAAAAAGGCATCTGCAAATTGTAAATTTTCTCTTATTGAAACACCTAAAATTTCAGCGGCTTTTGTTGCTTCATTATCACGAATTTCTGCAGATCCGCGTGTTCCTAATTCACCGCGTGTTAAATCTAAAATCCCTACTTTTTTACCAAATGCTATTTCTTTAGCGATAGTTGCTCCGCAACCTAACTCTACATCGTCTGGATGTGCACCAATGGCTAATATATCTAATTTCATATTTTACACTATTATATATATCACAAATATAGAATAATTTAAATCATATTTTTTTGAACTTTTACACCTATAAAACCATGTAATTCAACAAGTAATGAAAAACCCTAAGTAAGTGAGGTTTTTCAATAAATGGTAAGAAAAACCTAATAAATGGTAGTTTTCACTTGTATTTTCGAAAAATGTTTTATATATTAGCTTCATAGTTAGATTACTAACTAAATTTAAAGACCCCAGAATTATGAAAAAATCATTAACCCTAAGCCTACTTATTTTCACTTTATCATTTATTGGTTTTGCACAAGTTTCCATTTCAGAAAAAAATGCATTAATTGATTTATTTGAATCAACTAACGGTGAACAATGGAATACCACTTGGAATCTAAATACTGATGTAGCTGATTGGTACGGTGTAACTGTTTCTGACAATACAATTACAGCCATTGATTTAACAATGAATAATTTGAATGGTACACTTCCAAAATCAATTCAAAATTTAGTTTCTTTAAAAAAATTGAACGTAGGTTTCAATCAAATTCAAGGTACAATTCCAACTGAAATTACTTCATTAGAAAATTTAGAAACATTGAATTTATTTATGAATCAATTTGAAGGTGAAATACCTGCCAATATTGGAAATTTAAGTAACTTGAAAGAATTATCTTTATATAATAACTTTTTAAGCGGTACTATTCCATCTTCTATATACAATTTAACTTCTTTAGAGATTTTACAATTAAGTAGTAATAAATTATCTGGTAAATTTTATGCTGAAATTGGAAATTTAAGCAAATTAACAATATTAAGTGTTTTTGATAACTCTATGTATGGAGATATACCTACACAAATAGGACAATTAAATAATTTAAAAGAATTAGCATTGTCTAATAATTTATTTGAAGGTCAAATTCCTAGCGAGTTATCATTACTTTCTAACTTAGAAATTTTACTATTGAACAATAATAGATTAACTGGTATTATTAATTCATCTATTAAAAATTTACCTCAATTAAAAGTGATAGAATTTGGTAATAACCCTAAAGAAGTTATCACTGAAGCATATCCTCTAACACAAGCGAATATCTTACCTCAATAATTAATAAATTATAATAAAAAAAGCTATCCAAAAGGGTAGCTTTTTTTTTATGAAGATTTTAACATAGTTGCATCTGCAACCATTTTGGTATATAGTATATTTGTCAACAACAATCAAAACTCAAAGCCATTATCAAAACAACAGATTTCAATCAAACCATTGCCCCTTGGCTTGGTAAAACATCCAAATTAATGAATGCTTATATAGCAGATGTTTTTAATGAACACAATATAGCTATAAGTAAACAACAATGGATTATCTTAAAAATTTTAAGTGAAAACCTTAATGGTGTTATTCAAAACGAACTTGCATTTATTACCAACAGAAATAAAGCTTCATTAACTAGGTTAATTAATGGTATGGAGAAAAACAAACTTGTAACAAGGGTTCAGTCTAAAAAAGATTCACGTAAAAATATTATTAATATCACAACTAAAGGAAGCGAGTTATTTTTAAAAACAAAACCTTTAATATTGAATAGTGTTTTAAAAATTCAAGAGGGCATTACTGAAGATGAAATGAATAGTTTTATACATATAATGTCTAAAATTCAATTAAATTTAAAAAAACAAACAATCTAGTTTAACAATTACCCAATTTATATATAAAATGAGAAAAGGAATTACCGTAATACTTGCCATTTTACTTTTAGCAGGAGCATCTTTTTTAGCTAAATATTTAATAGACAACAAACAAAAGCCAAAACCACGTTTTAATAAAATAGTGAAAACGGTTTTTACTGAAACTGTAGAAAATAAGTCAATTCCTGTTTTAATTACAGCGAATGGAAATTTAGAGGCTAAAAATAAAATTGAAATCTATTCAGAAGTTCAAGGGGTGTTAATGCCAACTTCAAAAGATTTTAGACCAGGAACTTCATTTAAAAAAGGAGAAACTATTATAAAAATTAATAGTGATGAATTTTACGCCAATTTGCAAGCACAAAAAAGTAATTTATTTAATGTTTTAACGGCTATTATGCCTGATATAAGAATGGATTACTCTGAAGAATATGCTAAATGGGAGAAATATATAAACAGCTTTTCAATAAATACACCTATTGCCCCACTCCCGTTAACAAATACAGATAAAGAGAAATTCTTTATTTCTGGACGTGGTATTTTAACAAGCTATTTTAACGTTAAAAACTTAGAAGCTAAATTGGCTAAATATAATTTAAAAGCTCCTTTTAATGGAATTTTAACTGAATCTTTGGTTAATCCAGGTGCTTTAGTTCGTTCAGGTCAAAAACTTGGAGAATTTATCAATCCTTCAGTTTATGAAATTGGTGTTGCTGTAAAATCTGAATATCGAAATTTATTACAAGTTGGTAAAGATGTAGAATTATCTAATTTAGAAAAAACGAATTCTTGGGTTGGTAAAGTAGTTCGTATCAATGGTAAAGTTGATACCGATACACAAACTATTATGGCGTTTATACAAGTTAAAGGTGAAGCGTTAAAAGAAGGTCAATATTTAGAAGTAGTTTTAGAAGCAAAATCTGAAGAAAATGCCTTTGAAGTTTCAAGAAAATTACTAGTTGATAATTCTAAATTATACGTTGTAAAGGATACTGTATTAGATTTAATTGATGTAGATGTTGCTTTTGAAAACAAAAACACGGTAATTGTAAAAAATCTTCCTAATGGAACTCAATTACTTTCAAAAGTTGTACCTGGTGCGCATGCTGGTATGTTGGTAAAAGTGTACAACAAAAAATCTGCTGAATAATGAAAAAAATAATTACTTATTTTATAAATTTCCCTGTTGCAGTAAATATTTTTATTCTTGCATTTATAGCTTTTGGTACTGTAGGTGCATTATCTATGAAATCTTCTTTTTTTCCGTTAACAGACTCTCAAAATATTTCTATCAATTTAACCTACCCCGGTGCTTCTCCGCAAGAAATGGAAGAAGGTGTGGTATTAAAAATTGAAGATAATTTAAAAGGAATTGTTGGTGTTGATAGAGTTACATCGGTTTCTAGAGAAAATTCTGCAACTGTTAATATTGAAGTTATAAAAGGCAAAGATATTGATGTTGTTTTAGCTGATGTAAAAAATGCTGTAGACAGAGTTCCTTCTTTTCCTTCGGGAATGGAACCTCCTGTGGTTGCTAAAATTGAAAATATAAGACCAACTATTAGTTTTATTATTACGGGTGAAAACATAGATCTTGCTACACTAAAACAATATGCTCGAATTGTTGAAAATGATTTAAGAAATATTGAAGGAATTTCTCAAGTAAGTCTTTCTGGTTTTCCTGATCAGGAAATTGAAATCGCTGTTAGAGAAAACGATTTAAGAGCCTACAATTTAACTTTTACCGAAGTTTCTGCTGCTGTTAGCAGAACAAACCTATTGATATCTGGTGGTAATATAAAAACCGATGACGAAGATTATTTAATTAGAGCCAGAAACAGAAATTATTATGGAAATGAAATACTAAATATTGTTGTTAAAGCAGAACCTACAGGCAATATTATTCGTTTACAAGATATTGCTGATGTAAATGATACTTGGTCTGAAACACCTGACAGGATTTTTTATAACGGACAAAAATCTATTAATATTACGGTAAGTAATACCAATAGTGAGGATTTAATTAGTTCAGCCGATAAGGTTAAAACCTATATTGAAAAGTTCAATCAGCAATATGAAAATGTTCAATTAAATGTGTCTAGTGATTCCTCTATCACTTTAACCCAACGTACAGAATTACTTAGAGATAACGCCATAATGGGGGTGCTTTTAGTTTTGTTCTTTTTAGCATTATTTTTAAATGTTCGTTTGGCTTTTTGGGTAGCTGCTGGTATTCCTATTGCTTTTTTCGGAATGTTTATGTTTGCGGCTAATTTAGGTATTACCATCAATGTTTTATCCTTATTCGGGATGATTATTGTAATTGGTATTTTGGTTGATGATGGTATTGTAATTGGAGAAAATATTTATCACCATTATGAAAAAGGAAAGACTCCTGTACAAGCTGCAATTGATGGTACATTAGAAGTGATTCCTCCTATTGTTTCAGCAATTTTAACAACAATTATAGCCTTTTCTACTTTTTTCTTTCTAGATGGAAGAATCGGAAACTTTTTTAGTGAAGTATCTTTAGTTGTAATGCTAACATTAGGTGTTTCATTAATTGAGGCGTTAATTATTTTACCCGCACATATTGCACATTCTAAAGCATTGGTTAAAAAAGAGAAAAAAAGGAATAAGATAAACACCTTCTTTTTTAAGGTAAATCAAACTGCTGAAAAATACCTTTTTGCTTTTAGAGATGCTATTTATGTTCCTTATTTAAAATTCTTTTTAAATAATAAAGCATTAGGGTTTGCAATTCCTATTGCCTTATTAATTTTTAGCATTGGTGGTATTGGTGGTGGAATTGTAAAAACATCGTTCTTCCCTTCTATTGCCAGTGATCGGGTATCTATCAACTTAAAAATGTTACAAGGTACTAATGAAAAAATAACAGATTCTATCATTTCTGAAATTGAAATTGCAGCTTGGGAAGTAAATGATGAATACACACAAAAACAAACAGGTAATGTACCAATTATTCAAAATATTATTAAACGAATTGGACCTGGCTCAGCTAACGGAAGTTTAACCATTAATTTATTACCTGGTGAAACACGTGATTTTTCTTCTCCTGAAATAAACAATGCCATTCGTGAAAAAGTAGGAACTGTTTATGGTGTTGAAAGTTTAACGTTTGGCTCAGGTGGAAATTTTGGAGGTAGTCCTGTTGCAGTGTCTTTACTTGGAAATAATATTCAAGAATTAAAAGCCGCAAAACTTGAATTAAAAGAAGTTTTAAGTGAAAATCCACTGCTAAAAGATATTTCAGATAATGATCCTGCCGGAATTAAAGAAGTTAGAATTCAATTAAAAGACAATGCGTATTTATTGGGCTTAAACTTACAATCTGTTATGAGTCAAGTGCGTTCAGGATTCTTCGGACTGCAAGCGCAACGCTTTCAACGCGGACAAGATGAAATTAAAATTTGGGTTCGCTATAAAAGAGAAGATCGTTCCTCCATTAAAAACTTGGATGACATGTGGATTTCTACGCCAACAAATTCAAGAGTTCCTTTTTCGGAAATAGCAACGTACGAAATTGAACGCGGAGAAATTTTAATCAATCACCTAAGTGGTAAACGAGAAATTCAGGTAACAGCAGACATGAAAACACCTGGTGAAAGCGCTACAGATATAATTGATGACATTAAAAATACCATAATGCCTGAAATTGTTTCAAAATACCCAACAGTTTCAGCGGCTTATGAAGGACAAAATAGAGAGGCTAATAAAACTGTTAATTCCGCAAAAAAAGTTGGTTTTATAATTTTAGCGCTTATCTATTTAACCATTGCGTTTACGTTTAGATCGTACGATCAGCCTATTTTACTATTATTAATGATTCCTTTTAGTTTAATTGGAGTTGTTTGGGGGCACTGGATTCACGGTTTCCCAATAAACATATTATCGTGGCTTGGTATTATTGCGCTTATTGGTATTATGGTGAATGACGGTTTGGTGTTGATTGAAAAATTTAATGGTTATTTAAAAGAAGGAATGAAGTTTGACGATGCGCTATTGCAAGCAGGAAAATCAAGGTTTAGAGCCATTGTTTTAACATCTATAACCACAGTTGCAGGTTTAGCGCCTTTACTGTTAGAAAAAAGCAGACAGGCGCAATTTTTAAAACCTATGGCAATTTCTATTTCTTACGGAATTATGATTGCTACCGTACTAACATTGGTAATGCTTCCTTTATTTTTATCTGTTGCAAATTCAATTAAAGTGTTTTTAAAATGGATGATTACAGGTAAACCTGTTACAAAAGAAGAAGTTGAACGAGCTATTATTGAGTTAAAAAGCAAAGAAGATGAAAAAATGAACGAAAACGTTGATTTAAATGAAGATTTAGAGTTGAAGTTAACGCATGAAGAATATTTAGATAGAAAAATAATTACACAAAAAAACAAAGAAAATGAGTTATAAAAATAGCATAATCTTACTACTTTTCTTAAGTTTTTCGGTTAGTAAAGCTCAAGAACTTTTAACCAAGGAAACTGCTGTCAACCTTGCTTTAGAAAATAACTATGGCATTCGAATTGCGGAAAATTCAGTGAAGATTGCTGAAAATAATGCGAGTATTTATAATAGTGGCTTTTTGCCAAGTATTGTTGCTAATGCTGGTGGTAGCTATAGCAATGATAATTCAATGGCAACAAGACAAGATGGTACTGCTGTTGAAATTAAACATGCTGAATCTTCTCGATATAATGGATCTGTAGGTTTAAATTACACACTTTTTGATGGTTTAGGAAGGTCTTATAATTACAAAAGATTAAAAGAGCAATACAATTTATCTGAATTAGAAGCAGAAACTGTCATTCAAAACTCTTTACTTCAAATTTTCACCAATTATTATGAAGTAGCCCGCATTACTGAAAATCAAAAAAACATTGCCGAATCCTTAATTATTTCTAAACAACGTTTAAAAAGAATGACTTATGGGTTTGAATATGGGCAAAACACCAAATTAGATGTTTTAAACGCCGAAGTAGATGTAAATAACGATCGTATTAACTTAATGAACGTACAACGATTATTGGCAAATTCTAAGCGAAATTTAAATTTATTATTAGGAAGAAATGTAACTACAGATTTTACGGTAGTTACCAATGTTGAATTTAATTTGATTTTTGATTTCAACCAGTTATTAGAAAAAGCAAAACAATACAATGTTGAAATTCAAAAGATTGATAAAAATATTGTAATTAGTGAATACGATATTAAAATAAGTAAATCTAGCCTTTACCCTTTTCTAAATTTAAATACGTCTTATGGCTTTAATCAATCTAATAACAATCAAACTTCGTTGTTTAAAACCTTAGAATCTGACGGGTTTAACGCTGGAGTTTCTTTAAACTGGAATATTTTTGATGGTGGCGCTACAAAAACTCGAATTCAGAATTCTAAAATAAATGCAGAAAACGCTAAAGTTCAAAAAGAATTAGTTAGCAATGAATTAGAACGAAACGTAGCTAATGCGTTAGAAATTTACAACAATGCTATTTTTATTATGAATGCTGAAGAAGTGAATGTTGAAACCAATAAACGCAATTTTGAAAGATCAGAAGAGCAATTTAAATTAGGTCAAATTACTTCTATTGAATTTAGATTGGCACAAGTTAATTTGTTAAATGCACAATCTAATTTAAACAGTGCCAAATTCGAAGCTAAAAATGCAGAAATTTTCTTAATCAACTTAACTGGAGATTTATTAAACATTCAATTTTAACTTCTAAAAGTTAACTATATAAAAAGGCTGTTTGGAAAAATAAATTTTCGCAAACCTTTGCTTTGACTGTGCTCAGCAACCAGTTACTGATTTCTATAACATAACCAAAATATTTTTATAAAATAATTAATTTATATTAAAGAAAAAATACGATGAATAATTTTGTTTCTTGAGCATTCAAAATAACATTTTCTTTTGCCTTCATTCACTTCTGGTAATATGAACTCTTAAAACATTATTGAGTTTAATAGCGATCATAACGCCTAAATGCAATACAAATTTGGTAGGTTTTTAGCAGGTAGATACTCAAGGTATTTATAAGCCGAAGTTTAAGATTGGTTTCAAAAGTAACCACTACAATTGTATTTTATATTGATTATAGCGTTTGTTATGTACTTTGCAGTTTTAAAGGGGGATTCAATTATATTTGAAAAAAGAGCTCAACAACTATATAAAATTGAACCCTAAAAATAAGCTTACACACTTTATAGGATCGTGTGCAATTTAATTTTATAAATCTTCAATACTTTCAGTATCGTCAGTATCTAAATAATTAGGAATTCCATCATCATCAGTATCATCGTTCATTGGATTTCCATCTCTATTAATGTCTTCATATTTAGTTAAAGTTCCATCACCATCATCATCTGTATCGGCAAAGTCAGGTATTCCATCACCATCAGTATCATCATCTGTCATATTTCTATTTCCATTTAAATCTTCATTTATAGATAATACATTATCACTATCTAAATCTGTTAATTTAACATCTTGCAATGTAATTTGAAAAACTAAAGGTGAATTTTCAGGAATAAGAGATTGCGCAACGTTTCTATACGCCAACCCTGAAGGAATAAATAAAATTCCTTGTCCATAATCTTCATAAAAAAAAGATTCATCAGGATTTTGCATAACATTTCCACCTTTGAAATTTGTGAAACCATAACTCCATCCAGGAATTACAGATGAAAGTTTAAACCACACTAAAGAAGAACTGGAATCAAAAACAGTACTATCTAAAAGCATACCTGTATAAGTTGTAAATACAGAGTCAACCAGTGAAGGTGAAATTGTAGCTCCTTTTTCTTGTACTAAATAATATAATTTATATTCAATATCATTATAATCAATAAGATCAACATCAACCTGATCTATTAGAGGTGTTTGCCCGTTATCTATAGTCCAAATACCACCATCAGTTTCATTTAAATAATGTGTTTGCAAATATTCTATTAAATTCTCATCATCTATTTCAGCTTGTATTGCAGCATCAAAATTATCTTTATCATCTTTCTTACAAGCTACTACTAATAAAATAAATGCAAGTAAAATTATTAACTTATTAATTTTCATTGAGTGTTTTTTAAAGGTCGCAAGATAGTATTTTCATACCTTTGTTAAAAGCTAAAAGTTAAATTTAACTTTAATATATGAGAATTGATAAATATTTGTGGTGTATCCGTTTTTTTAAAACAAGAAACATAGCAACAGAAGCCTGTAAAAAGGGGCATGTTAAAATAAATGAAGCCAATGCGAAGCCTTCAAAAATAACGTATAATGGCGATAAAATTTCTGTAAGAAAAGATCAAATAAATTACGAAATTGAAGTACTAGATATTCCTGCAAATCGCGTAGGTGCTAAAATTGTTGATTTATACCGAAAGGATATAACACCTGCAGAAGCATTTGAAAAACTAGAACTTTTAAAATACTCTAAAGATTATTATCGTAAAAAAGGAACTGGTAGACCCACAAAAAAAGATAGAAGAGAATTGGATGATTACGCTGAAGATGATATTTAATTATGAAAGAAAATTTAAATAAAGCTTATTGGGAAGCTAAATATGAACATAAAAAAACTGGTTGGGATATAGGGTATATATCAATACCATTAAAGTTTTATATAGATCAATTAACCAATAAAAATCTTAAAATTTTAATTCCGGGTGCAGGAAACAGTTACGAGGTTGAGTACCTTTATAACAACGGTTTTACCAATTTAACGGTTGTTGATATTGCCGCACAACCACTTAAAAATATAAAAAAAAGAATTCCAAACTTTCCGAAAGAACGTTTAATTCAACAAGATTTTTTTGAACATAACGCTACCTATGATTTAATTTTAGAACAAACATTTTTTTGTGCTTTAGATCCAAGTTTACGACAAGCTTACGCCATTAAAATGAACGAAATTTTAAACAAAAAAGGGAAAATTACAGGAGTTTTATTCAATTTTGAATTAACAAAAGATGGTCCTCCGTTTGGAGGTGGTAAAGAATCTTATTTTAGTTTATTTAATCCTATTTTTGAAATAAAAATATTAGAAGCGTGTTATAATTCAATAAAACCAAGACAAGGTAGAGAATTGTTTTTTATATTTGAAAAAAATTAATTATCATGGAAACTTCAGTAATATTAACCGACGAGCAAATTAGAAATAAAACAAGAAGAATTTCGTACCAAATTTACGAGTCTAACAGTAATGAAACTGAAATTATTATAGCGGGAATTAATGGTAATGGCTATATTTTTGCTCAAAAAATTGCTCAAATATTAAATAAAATTTCTGATTTAGAAGTTATTTTATGTAAAGTACATATTGACAAGAGAAATCCTTTAAATAAAATCACAACCGATATTACAGCCGATGTTTACAAAAACAAATCTTTGGTGTTAGTCGATGATGTTTTAAGTTCAGGTTCTACCTTAATTTAC
>CBDUAL010000017.1:0-20492 GCA_965365125.1 uncultured Lutibacter sp. | reverse complement strand
AAAAAAAAGGCTTTCATTTGAAAGCCTTTTTTAAATAATAGTTGTTATTTATTTTGTTAACCAATTTTTAGCATTTACAAAAGCTTCGGCCCAAGGTGAAACTTCATCTTTTCTTCCGTTAGGATAATTAGCCCAGTTCCATTGAAAAATAGAACGTTCAATATGTGGCATCATTACTAAATGTCTACCATCTTTACTGCTCATCATTGCCGTGTTATAATCAGAACCATTTGGATTTGCAGGATAACCTTCGTACCCATATTTAGCTACAATATTATAAGCACTTTCTTCCATAGGTAAGTTAAATTTACCTTCCCCGTGTGAAATCCAAACTCCTAAAGTACTTCCAGCTAAGCTAGAAAGCATCACAGAATTGTTCTCTTGAATGGTAACAGAAGTAAAATTACTTTCGTGTTTCATAGAATTATTATGTAACATTTTTCCGTGAACTTCGTGTTCAGGATTGATTTCTTCTAATTCCATAAATAACTGACAACCGTTACAAATACCAACAGACAACGTATCTTCTCTTTTGAAGAAGTTTTGTAATGCGGTATTGGCTTTTTCGTTGTATAAAAATGCACCTGCCCAACCTTTTGCTGAACCTAACACATCCGAATTGCTAAATCCACCAACAGCTCCTACAAACTGAATGTCTTCTAAAGTTTCACGACCAGAAATTAAATCAGTCATATGAACATCTTTTACATCAAAACCAGCTAAGTACATGGCATTAGCCATTTCACGCTCAGAATTTGATCCTTTTTCACGAATAATTGCCGCTTTTGGCTTCTCGACTGCGCTCGAAATGACAGGTAATTTTCCTGTAAAATGTGTTGGGAATGTATATTTTAATGGTTGATTTTTGTAATTATCAAAACGATCTTTCGCCAAACCATTTGCAGTTTGTTTATTATCAAGCAAATAAGAAGTTTCAAACCAAACATCACGTAATTCAGGAATATTAAACTCTAAAACTTCGCCATTGTTGGTGATTTTTACAGTTTCGCTTCTAACAGCATTTCCTAACTCAAAGAATTCAACGTTGTTATTTGCTAAAATAGCAGGAACATCTTCTGAAATACTTTGGAAAATAATTCCGCTGTTTTCAGCAAATAAAACTTTTACAGCATCACTTTCACCTAAAGCAGAAATATCAATGTTTAAACCTATCATTTCTTCAGAGAAACATAATTCTAATAAGGTAGTCAACATTCCACCGGCAGAAATATCATGACCCGCTAAAATTTTATCGTCTTTAATTAATTGTTGAATGGTGTTAAAAGCATTTTTGAATTTAGCAGCATCCTTAATAGTAGGAGTTTCTGTTCCAATTTTGTTTTGCGTTTGTGCAAAAGAAGAACCACCTAATTTATAAGCATCATTTGATAAGTTGATGTAGTAAACTTTGTTCATTCCGCTTTTTTGAAGCACAGGCTCAACAACCTTTGTAATATCGTTACAATGACCGGCGGCAGTAATAATTACAGTACCAGGAGATAACACTTCTTCATTCGGGTATTTTTGTTTCATTGATAAAGAATCTTTACCAGTAGGAACATTGATACCTAATTCAATAGAAAAATCTGAAACAGCCTGTACCGCTTTGTACAAACGCGCATCTTCACCTTCGTTTTTACAAGGCCACATCCAGTTTGCAGATAATGAAATTGAAGCTAAATTATCTTGTAAAGGAGCCCAAATAATGTTTGTTAATGATTCTGCAATGGCGTTTTTACTACCAGCGGCAGGATCAATTAAAGCACTAATAGGAGCATGTCCCATAGCCGTAGCAATTCCTTCTTTACCATTATAATCCAATGCCATTACACCAACATTATTTAATGGCAATTGTAAAGGTCCTGCATTTTGTTGTTTGGCAACTTTTCCACCAACACAACGGTCTACTTTATTTGTCAACCAATCTTTACAAGCAACAGCTTCTAACTGCAATACTTGTTTAATGTAGTTGTAAATTTTATCTTGAGTATAAGAAATTTCTTGGTAATTTCTTACAACTGTTTTATCAGTCATAATGGTTTTAGGAGAACTTCCAAACATATCATTCATTTCTAAATCCATTGGTTTTTCACCAGTAGTTTTAGATTCAAATGTAAAACGATGATCATTAGTTACTTCACCAACTTCATAATAAGGAGCACGCTCACGATCTGCAATTCTATGTAAATATTCAGCATCTTTTTCTCCAATAACCAATCCCATACGTTCTTGAGATTCGTTTCCAATAATTTCTTTTGCTGAAAGGGTAGGGTCACCAACAGGTAATTTATCTAGGTCAATTAATCCACCGGTATCTTCAACTAATTCAGACAAACAGTTTAAATGTCCACCTGCACCGTGATCGTGAATAGAAACAATGGTGTTTACATCACTTTCTACCATACCACGAATGGCATTTGCAGCTCTTTTTTGCATTTCAGGATTTGAACGTTGTACCGCATTTAATTCAATACCACTTTCAAATTCTCCAGTATCTGCAGAAGAAACCGCAGCACCTCCCATACCAATTCTATAATTATCACCACCTAAAATCACAATTTTATCGTGTTCTTTAGGGGTGTCTTTTAACGCTTGTTCTTCTTTTCCATAACCAATACCACCAGCTTGCATAATCACTTTATCAAAGCCAAGTTTACGAGCATTTGTCATGCTGAGCTTGTCGAAGCATTCTTCGTGTTCAAAAGTTAATACAGAACCATTGATAAGAGGTTGTCCAAATTTGTTTCCAAAATCAGATGCTCCGTTAGAAGCTTTGATTAAAATATCCATTGGAGTTTGGTATAACCACTCACGTTCTTTCATACCTTTTTCCCAAGGTCTATTATGGTTGCTGAGCGAAGTCGAAGCATCTTTTAAACGAGAATAAGAAGTCATATAAACCGCAGTTCCGGCTAAAGGTAAAGAACCTTTTCCACCAGCCAAACGGTCTCTAATTTCTCCACCAGCACCAGTTGCAGCTCCGTTAAAAGGCTCAACAGTTGTTGGGAAGTTATGTGTTTCAGCTTTTATTGAAATAACCGATTTAAAGTCTTTTTTCTCATAGAAATCGGGTTTGTCGGCAGATTTTGGGGCAAACTGCTCAACAATAGGTCCTTTTACAAAAGCAACATTATCTTTATACGCTGAAACAATTCCGTTAGGGTGTGTTTCAGAAGTTTTACGGATGAGTTTAAATAAAGAGGAAGGCATTTCTTCTCCATCAATAATAAAAGTTCCGTTAAATATTTTATGGCGACAGTGTTCGGAGTTTACTTGTGAAAACCCAAACACTTCAGAATCAGTTAATTTTCTTCCAATTTTTTCACTAATTCCATTCAAATATTCAACTTCCTCATCACTTAAAGAAAGTCCTTCTTGTTGATTGTAAGCAGCAATATCTTCAATATCTAAAACAGCTTCAGGTTGAATATGGATATCAAAAATTTCTTGATCTAACTTTTCAAATTTTTGAAAAATCATTGGGTCAAAATCCTCCTTTTCATTTGAAGCAGTAAACTCTTCAATTCTTATGATGTCATTAATTCCCATATTTTGGGTAATTTCAACTGCGTTTGTACTCCAAGGAGTAATCATAGCAGCACGTGGACCAATAAAAAAAGCTTTGATTGAAGAAGTAGCAATTTTTGTTTGATTTCCAAAAAGCCAATTTAATTTGTCAGTAGTTTCTTGCGAAATATCTTTTGACGTTTGCACAGCATAAATTTTGCTGTTTTGGTTTCCAAAGAAATGAATCATATATAGATTGTTTTTAGTGTATTGTTAGAAAGCGCAAATTTAACTAAATTATTAGAAACAATGCTCTTAGTTATTGCCGAATTTAAACACTTATTAATGAGTTTTAAACATTTTTTTTGAATGTTAAATTTAGGCTCCTTTTTTTGTTAAATAGTTAACAAAGCATTTCTTTATGTAAATATTTAAAAAATGTATTGGGTTAGTTTTAAACAATTGTATATATTTGTGCTGTTAAAATAAAAGAAATGAAATCAATTCAATTACATCATCATCATACAACTGGCAATCAAGCGAGCTAATGATGTATTGAATAAACTGAAATATATGTTAAACCCGTTTGATTAATTCAAGCGGGTTTTTTATTTAAAACTGTTTGAATTTTTCAGGCAAAAAAATAAAAAACAATGAATAAAATTAAAATAGCAGTACAAAAATCAGGGAGATTGAATGAAGATTCTCTAAAGTTATTAAAAGATTGTGGAATTTCTATAGACAATGGAAAAGATCAATTAAAAGCTTCAGCAAGTAATTTTCCCTTAGAAGTATTGTATTTAAGAAATGGTGATATACCGCAATATTTAAGAGATGGTGTGGTTGATATTGCCATTATTGGAGAAAATGTGTTGATTGAAAAAGGGACTGATATTGATATTGCAGAGCGTTTAGGTTTTTCAAAATGTAGAGTTTCTATTGCAATTCCTAAGGATGTGGAATACAAAAGTATTCAGGATTTAAACGGTGCTCGTATTGCAACATCGTATCCAAATACAGTGTTGAATTATTTCAAACAATTTAACGTAACTCCAGATATCCACTTAATTAACGGTTCGGTTGAAATTGCTCCAAATATTGGTTTGGCTGATGCAATTTGTGATATTGTTTCAAGTGGAAGTACCTTGTTTAAAAACAATTTAAAAGAGGTTGAAAAAATGTTAACTAGTGAAGCTGTTTTAGCAGTTTCGCCAAATATTTCTGAAGAAAATCAGAAAATTTTAGACAAATTACAATTCAGAATTCAATCGGTTTTAAAAGGAAGAAAATCTAAATATGTGTTAATGAATGCGCCTAATGATAAGGTTGAAAGCATTATTAAATTATTACCAGGTATGAGAAGCCCAACGGTTTTACCTTTAGCAGAACCAGGTTGGAGCTCAATTCACACAGTAGTGGAGAAAAATTCGTTTTGGGAAGTTATTGACGAGTTAAAAGCAAACGGAGCAGAAGGTTTATTGGTAGTTCCAATTGAAAAAATGGTACTTTAATAAAAGGTTTAAGAGTTTAAAAGTTGAATAGTTAAAGTTATACCATGAAAAAAATAATAAATCCTGCAAAAAGTGAATGGTCTCAAATTTTAGAACGACCAACGCAAACTGTTGAAGCAATTGAAGAAACGGTAACCTCAATTTTTGATGATATTAGAAGAAATGGAAATGACGGTGTAAAACGCTACACTTCTATTTTTGACGGTGTTGAGTTAGATGATATTTTTGTTTCAGAAGCTGAAGTTATTGAAGCGGAACAATTGGTTTCAGAAGATTTAAAAGAAGCTATAAAATCGGCAAAAGCGAATATTTATAAGTTTCACGCTGCACAAAAAACAGGGAAAATAGTAACAGAAACTACAGAAGGAGTAGAATGTTGGCAAGAAAAACGTCCTATTCAAAAAGTTGGATTGTACATTCCAGGAGGAACAGCACCTTTATTTTCTTCGGTTTTAATGTTGGCAATTCCTGCACAAATAGCGGGTTGTAGAGAAATTATTTTAGCTACACCACCAAACAAAAGAGGTAAAATACACCCGGCAATAATTTATGCAGCACAACAATGTGGTGTTACCAAAATTATAAAAGTAGGAGGAATTCAGGCAATTGCAGGTTTAACCTTTGGAACAGAAACCATTCCGCAGGTGTATAAAATATTTGGACCAGGAAATCAATATGTTACTGTAGCCAAACAATTGGCAACTAAATACGGTGTTGCAATTGATATGCCAGCAGGTCCAAGTGAATTGTTAGTAGTTGCTGATGCAACAGCAAACGCTAGTTTTGTAGCGTCAGATTTATTAAGTCAGGCAGAACACGGTACAGACAGTCAGGTAATTTTAGTATCAACTTCAAAAGAAAAATTAACAGCAGTTGAAATTGAAATAGAAAAGCAAATAGAACTACTTTCAAGAAAAAAAATAGCAAAAAAAGCCATTGATAATTCAAAATTATTATTTGTTGAAACCAAAGAAATAGCATTGGAATTAATTAATGAATACGGTCCAGAGCATTTTATTGTTTGTACGGCTGATAATGATTTTTATGTAAACGGTGTAGAGAATGCAGGTTCGGTATTTATAGGTGATTACACTCCTGAAAGTGCTGGTGATTATGCTTCAGGAACCAATCATACCTTGCCAACAAATGGGTATTCAAAAGCGTATTCGGGTGTAAATTTAGATTCGTTTTTAAAATCCATTTCATTTCAAAAAATATCAGAAAAAGGAATACAAAAAATTGGAGAAACCATTGAGATTTTAGCAGCTGCCGAAGGCTTAGATGCCCACAAAAATGCAGTTACTTTAAGGTTAAACAGTTTAAAATAAATAGAAAAATAGCTATAAAAGATGAAAATTGAACAATTAATTAGAAAGAACATTCAGTTGTTAAAACCGTATTCTTCAGCAAGAGATGAATACAAAGAGTTAGGTACTGATATGATTTTCTTAGATGCGAATGAAAATCCGCATGAAAATGGAGTAAACAGGTATCCAGATCCTCAACAAACAACCGTTAAAAGTGAATTAGCAAAAATTAAAGGTGTTAAAGAAACTCAAATTTTGTTAGGAAATGGGAGCGATGAGGTGTTAGACCTAGTGTTTAGAGCCTTTTGCGAACCAAAAGTAGATAATGTAATTACCTTGCCGCCAACTTATGGAATGTACAAAGTATTGGCAAATATTAACAATATTGAAGAAAAAGAAGTACTGTTAACCAACGATTTTGAGCCTAGTGTAAAGAAAATTTTGGAAGCTGCCGATAAAAACTCTAAAATCTTGTTTTTATGTTCGCCTAATAACCCTACAGGAAATACTTTTTCTAAAGAATCGGTAGAGGTTTTATTAAATATGTTCAACGGTTTGGTAGTAATTGATGAAGCTTATATTGATTTTTCAAAAGAGAAAAGTTGGTTGAAAAGATTGCATGAATTTCCGAATTTGGTAATTACTCAAACCTTGTCTAAAGCCTACGGAATGGCAGGTATTCGCTTGGGTATTTGTTATGCTTCCGAAGAAATTATTGCAGTTTTAAATAAAATTAAACCACCTTATAATGTAAACGAACTGACTCAAAAAAGAGCTTTAAAACGCTTGTTAGATATTAAAAAGGTGAAAAGTGAGATTAAAAAAATTTTAAAAGAACGTACTCGATTAATTGAAAAATTAAAAGACATTTCATTTATAAAAGAAATTTATAATACCGATGCTAATTTTGTACTGGTAAAAGTAGATGATGCAAACAAAAGGTACAGCCAATTAATTGAAAAAGGAATTGTAATTAGAAATAGAACAAGCCAACCTTTATGTGAAAATACATTAAGGTTAACGGTTGGTACTAAAAGAGAAACAAAGCTTTTAACACAAGCATTAAGCGAAATATAAAATGAGAAAAAAAGTTTTATTTATTGATCGAGATGGGACAATGATTAAAGAGCCTGCCGATGAACAAATTGATGCATTTGATAAATTAGTGTTTTACCCAAAAGTATTTACGTATTTGGGTAAAATTGCAAAAGAATTAGATTTTGAATTAGCCATGATAACCAATCAAGATGGTTTAGGAACCGATGTGTATCCTGAAACTACATTTTGGCCAGTTCATAATTTTATAATGGATTCTTTTGAAAATGAAGGTGTTGTGTTTTCGGATGTATTTATAGATAAAACCTTTCCTCACGAAAATGCAGATACACGTAAACCAAAAACAGGTTTGTTAACTAAATATTTTTCTGATGAATATGATTTGGAAAATTCATTTGTAATTGGCGATCGTTTAACCGATGTTGAATTGGCAAAAAATTTAGGTGCTAAAGGAATTTTTATCAATGATGACACGAATTTAGGAACTGATGAAATCTCTGTAAAAAGAAGTGAATTAGACGAATTTATTGGTTTAGAAAGTAACGATTGGGAAAGAATTTATGAGTTTTTAAAACTCAAAAATAGAACTGCTGAATTAACAAGAAACACCAACGAAACCAAGATTTATATCAAATTAAATTTAGACGGAACTGGTAAAAGCGACATTTCAACAGGAATTGCTTTTTTTGACCATATGTTAGATCAAATTGCACGTCACGGAAATATGGATGTAACCATACAGGTAAAAGGCGATTTAGAGGTTGATGAACATCATACGGTTGAAGATACGATGATTGCTTTAGGTGAAGTTTTTGCCAAAGCATTAGGTAATAAATTAGGGATTGAACGTTATGGTTTTTGCTTGCCAATGGATGATTGTTTGGCGCAAGTTGCCATTGATTTTGGAGGAAGAAACTGGTTGGTTTGGGACGCTGATTTTAAACGTGAAATGATTGGTGCTATGCCAACGGAAATGTTTTATCACTTGTTTAAATCGTTTACTGATGGTGCACGTTGTAATTTAAATATCAAAGCCGAAGGTGTAAACGAACATCATAAAATTGAAGGTATATTTAAAGCATTTGCCAAAGCCATGAAAGCTGCTGTACAAAGAGATTCAGAAAAAATGATTTTGCCAAGTACAAAAGGACTTTTATAATGTAAGATATTAAATATTAGAAGTTAAAAGTTCAGCGTACAATTAAACTTTTAACTTCTAATATCTAACTTTTAAAATTAAAAAATTGAAAATAGTTATTATAAATTACGGAGCAGGAAACATTCAATCTATAAAATTTGCGATTAAGCGTTTAGGATACGAAGCTGTATTATCGCACGATGAAGAGGAAATAAGAAATGCCGATAAAGTTATTTTTCCGGGTGTAGGTGAAGCAAGTAGTGCTATGGAAATGCTAAAATCGACTGGTTTAGATAAAGTAATTCCAACATTAACACAACCTGTTTTAGGAATTTGTTTGGGAATGCAATTAATGTGTAAGTATTGTGAAGAAGGCAATACCAACGGATTAAATATTTTTGATTGTGATGTGTTGCGTTTTGATGAAAGTGAAAAAGTACCACAAATTGGATGGAATCAAATTGAAAATTTAAAATCGGAGTTGTTCAAAGGAATTAAAGAAAAAGAATATATGTATTTGGTGCATAGTTATTATGTTCCAATGAACAATGAAGCTATTGCAACCACCAATTACGGATTAAAATATGCTTCAGCTTTGCAAGAAAAAAACTTTTACGGTGTGCAATTTCACCCAGAAAAAAGTAGCAAAGCAGGTGAACAAATAGTGAGAAATTTTTTAGAAATCTAAATAAATTAAGGCTGTAGTGTCATTCCTGTGAAAACAGGAATCTATACAGTGTAATAAATGGATTCCTACCTACGCAGGAATAAGGTTTTAAGTTATAAATGAATCGTCACCCTGAACTTGATTCAGGGTCGCATTAAAGTAGGATTGTTGAATGAGATGCTGAAACAAGTTCAGCATGACGAAATAAGAAGAAGAGAGATGCTGAAACAAGTTCAGCATGACGAAATAAGAAGAAGTGAGATGCTGAAACAAGTTCAGCATGACGAAATAAGAAGAAGAGAGATGCTGAAACAAGTTCAGCATGACTAAATAAGAAGAAGTGAGATGCTGAAACAAGTTCAGCATGACGAAATAAAAAAGAATAAAGTAAACAATGAGAATTATACCAGCAATAGATATTATAAATGGCAAATGTGTACGTCTTTCAAAAGGAGATTATGCAACTGAAAAGGTATATAATGAAAACCCGCTAGAAGTAGCAAAAATGTTTCAAGATCACGGAATTCAACATTTGCATTTGGTTGATTTAGATGGTGCAAAAGCAAGTCATATAGTGAATTACAAAGTGTTAGAAACCATTGCTTCAAATACGAATTTATCAATTGATTTTGGTGGTGGATTGAAATCTGATGAAGATTTGAAAATTGCTTTTGAAAGTGGTGCTAATCAAATTACAGGTGGAAGTATTGCTGTTAAAAATCCTGAAATATTTAAAAGTTGGCTTGAGAAATTTGGTGCAGATAAAATTATTTTAGGTGCCGATGCCAATAACGAAAAAGTGGCTATCAGCGGTTGGTTAGAAGAATCTGATAAAGAACTAATTCCTTTCATTCAAAGTTATTTAAAAGAAGGTGTGAGTTATGTAATTTGTACAGATATTTCAAAAGACGGCATGTTACAAGGACCTTCATTTGATTTGTATCAAAAAATTTTAAACGAAACTAATGTCACTTCGAGCGCAGTCGAGAAGATAAAATTAATAGCTTCAGGAGGAATTTCAACCTATGATGAATTGCCACGTTTAGCTGAAATGGGCTGTGAAGGAACCATTGTTGGTAAAGCAATTTACGAGCATAAAATTAGTATGAAACAAATAGAAAAATTTATATTGAATAACTAAGAATTAGAATCAAAGTCGTCACCCTGAACTTGATTCAGGGGCTCATTAATGATTTAACTTATGTATGTTGAGATTCTGAATCAAGTTCAGAATGACGTATTTTAATCACTTTAAATTATGTTAACAAAAAGAATAATACCTTGTTTAGATATTAAAAACGGAAGAACTGTAAAAGGTGTAAATTTTGTAGATTTACGTGATGCTGGTGATCCTGTTGAATTGGCGGAGATTTATGCAAATGAAGGTGCTGATGAATTGGTGTTTTTAGACATTACAGCTACAGAACAACGCCGAAAAACATTGGCTGAGTTGGTAATGCATGTTGCTGAAAAAGTAAATATTCCGTTTACTGTTGGTGGTGGAATTTCATCGGTTGAAGATGTAGAAATATTATTGAATTCTGGAGCTGATAAGGTTTCTATAAATTCTTCCGCAGTAAAAAATCCGCAATTAATTAATGATTTGGCGGCAAGATTTGGAAGTCAGTGTGTTGTTGTAGCTATTGATGCGAAACAAATTGATGGCGAATGGATGGTGCATTTGGTTGGAGGAAAAGTACCTACAGATATTAAATTATTTGAGTGGGCAAAAGAAGTTGAGAAACGTGGAGCAGGTGAAATTTTATTTACATCAATGGATCACGATGGAACAAAAAATGGTTTTGCAAATAAAGCGTTGGCTTATTTAAGTGAGTTGGTAAATATTCCAATTATTGCTTCGGGAGGCGCCGGTAATATGCAACACTTTGCAGATACTTTTATTGATGGAAAGGCTGATGCGGCTTTAGCGGCGAGTGTATTTCACTTTAAAGAAATTGAAATTGTAGATTTAAAAAACGAATTAAAAAATCAAGGTGTTGCTGTAAGATTGTAATATCATTCTTACGAAGCAAATCTTTACTCATTAAAAAATGGATTTCTGCTTACGCAGCAATGACAGAAAAATGTTTTGATGAAGTATAGAATACCAAAAGTTTAAAAGAAATAACCAATAATTATGAATATAGATTTTAATAAGAATAACGACGGTTTAGTTCCTGCTATTATTCAAGATTTTGTAACCAGACAAGTTTTAATGTTGGGTTATATGAACAAAGAAGCCTACGAGAAAACAGTTGAAACAGGAAAGGTTACATTCTTTAGCAGAACCAAAAATAGGTTATGGACTAAAGGGGAAGAGAGTGGTAACTTTTTAAACGTGGTTTCTATAAAAAATGATTGTGATAGCGATTCATTATTAATAAAAGTAAAACCTGCTGGCCCAACTTGCCATAAAGGTACAGATACTTGTTGGGATGAAGTAAATGAACAGTCATTTGGTTTTCTTTCAGAACTTGAAAGCGTAATTACTAGCAGAAGAGTAAATGCGAATGCCGAGAAAAGTTATGTGGCATCTTTATTTGAAAAAGGAATCAATAAAATAGCTCAAAAAGTAGGAGAAGAAGCGGTTGAAATAGTTATTGAAGCTAAAGATAATAACGAAGAGTTATTCTTAAATGAAGGAGCAGACTTGTTATTTCACTACTTAATTTTATTGCAAGCTAAAGGGTACACTTTAAAAGATATTGTAAAGGTTTTAGAAGGAAGACATAAATAATTACGAATTACGAATTACGAATTACGAATTACGAATTGCGAATTTTTAGAATTAACTTCTAATAGCGTATATCTAAAATTTAATATTTTAAATATGTCTTCAATATCAAAATCTACATTAAGCTTTTTAAATAAATTAAAGCTGAATAACAATCGAGATTGGTTTGCTGAACATAAGGCTGAATTTCAGGTAGAACAGCAAAAAGTAAAAGACTTTTACAATGCTATTGAAGAACAATTAAAAACACACGACGATATTGATAAGTTTAAGTTGTTTAGAATTTATCGCGATGTTCGTTTTTCAAAAGATAAAACACCTTATAAACCGCATTTTGCAGGCTCATTTTCTAGAGCAACCAAACGTTTGCGTGGTGGTTATTATTTAAGAATTCGTCCAGGAGAAAGTTTTTTAGCTGGTGGTTTTTGGGAACCAAATAAAGAAGATTTATTAAGAATTAGGAAAGAATTTGAAATGGATACTTCAGAAATACGTTCTATAATTGCAAATAAAAATTTTGTGGAGTGTTTTGGTAGCTTACAAGGTAACGCCTTAAAAACAGCTCCAAGAGGTTTTGATAAAGACCATCCTGATATGGATTTAATTAAAATGAAGCAATTTATTGTAATTCGAAATTTTACAGATAAAGAAGTTTTAAGTGCTGATTTTATGAGTGAAATTGACAAAAGTTACAAAGCGATGCGGCCTTATTTTAATTATATGAGTGAAATACTTACAACGGATTTAAATGGTGAATCTACAATATAAAAAAAGCGACTCAATTGAGTCGCTTTTTTATGATTTTAAAGAATAAATAAACTATTCTACAATTATTCTTTTTGTAGAAACAGCTTCATCACTCTTCACTTTTAATAAATAAATTCCACTTGGAATATAATCAATCATCACCTTATTATTTCTTGATGAAGGTTTCTGAATGTTTTTTATAAGCTGACCAGTAATCGCAAATAATTGAATAGAAGTTATTTCATTATCAGATAAACTTATGGTTACAGTATTATTTTTTGAAGGATTAGGGTAAACGTTAAATAAATTTATATCTAAATCTTCATTTGAAAGTGTGTTGTAACAAGTCCAACTAATATCATCTACAATAACTTGTTTTTCGGTAATATTTCTAATTTCAATAATTACATTTCCAGAGATGTTAATTCCACTAACCGAAAAAGTTTGGGTATCTGTATTGTCCCAAGCAACTGACGTCCCTTTTGAAATGTCATTAATAAACAACTCAACTTGTCTGTTTCCACCACCAGTAAAAGCTTTCTTTAAACTACACGTAAAATCTCCAATTCCACCTGAAATAATAGAAGATTCAATTTTACTGTTACTAGACAATCTTCTTAGCATTATTCCTGTTCCGTCTATAATATATCCTTCATTAGCTCTAGCTTGTGTATAAGTCCATGTTACAGAATTATCACCAATAAAAGAACCGTTTCCATATCCACCTGTAGGGGTGTCAGTTGCATTATTAAAAGTTTCTGTACCACAAAATGAACTAGCAGCTAAAGTTGTAGCAGTTTCGGTATTACTAACTTCTGAAGTATTATTAGCAGCGTCCTTGGCGTAAACTGTAAAGTTATAACTTGTTTCAGGAGTTAGTTCTGTAACATTATAAGAGTTTGTAGGAATAGAAGCAATTAAGTTACCATCTTGATATACTCCATAGCCATAAACACCAACATTATCGGTTGAAGCAGTCCAATTTAAATCAACAGATGAGCTTGAGATGTTTGAAGCAACTAAATCAGTAATTGCTGAAGGCGCTTCAGAATCTATAAAATTATCTGTAGTAACAGTTTCGGTATTACTAACTGTTGAAGTATTTCCTGCAGCATCTTTAGCATATACAGTAAAATCGTATTCGGTATTTTTAGTTAAACCTGTTACTGTTTTTGCGTTTGTTGTTGAAGTTGTGTAAGAAACTCCATCAACAAATATTTCGTAACTAGTAACAGCTACATTATCGGTTGAAGCTGTCCAAGCTAAATCTACAGTGGTATTTGTAATATTTGAAGCAACTAAATTTGTTGGAGTAGTTGGGTTTTCTGTATCAGGAGTTGTAGTAAAAGCACTCCAAATAACATTTACATACTCAGGATGATCTATATAAGGATTTCTATTTCCCTGGTAAACATACGCCGCATTGTTTCTGTCAATTTCACGTGTGCTAACAGGATCGTTTGTATGCCATTTTACTAATAATGTGATAAACCAATCTTCGTAAACTTGATCTTCTGTTCCATTAATCATATCGTGTGACCAGCTATCAACTTGAGTTTCATAGCGAGTTGCAAAATACAACATACAACGTGCAATATCTCCTTTAAATTCATCAATTGGTTCAAATACAATTCCTGAATATCCAGAGGTTGTGTTAGGTCCTAATTTAGAGTTATTTAAAGTAGTTGTGGTAGGAGACGAAACTTCACCAAAAGGGTAATTATTTCTTATGTTATTTACTTTACCATCTGAAGGAACTACATGATGAATGTCGTTTTTCATAGGTGAGGCTTTTCCAAAAATACCTTGTGGAAATAGATGTTCTCTGTTGTAACAATCGCTTTCTACTCTATATTCACCACAATTATTTGAACCATGATTGTAGTTATAAGGATCAACATCAGAAGGTTTTTCAGAATACATGTCTAGAACCGTATCATCATTCTCGTAATAATCATCATTGTCAGTAGTTTGGTAGCCCGTATATAATGCTGTATAACCATTATCTACATGACCATTTGAAATGATGGAATGTAATTGTGATTTTAAGGTGTAGCCAGTTCCGGTGGCATTATCATAATATCCACTTGGAATTTGTCCATAGGATGTTAATGATATTAAGAATAAAAAGAGTACTAGTTTTTTCATAAATGTATTTTTAAAATTTTAAAAGCACGAATTTAAGAAAAAACTAGTATTAAGTATTAATTTAACATTAATTAGTTGTAATTTGTATTAAATATAGGTTAATTTAACTTTTACGCTCTAATAAAGCCATGTAAAAACCATCATAACCCGTTTTAAAAGGCGACACTTTTCTGTCTTTTAAAATCTCAAAGTTTTCATTTTCTTTTAAAAATTTCTTTACTTGATTTTCGTTTTCTGAAGGTAAAATTGAACAAGTTGCATACACTATTTTTCCACCAACTTTTACCAATTGCGAATAACTTTGTAAAATTTCAGCTTGTGTTTTAATAATAGTATCTACAAACTCAGGTTGTAATTTCCATTTGCTATCAGGGTTTCTTTTTAAAACACCAATACCACTACAAGGCGCATCAATCAGAACTCTGTCGGCAGTGCCTTTCATTTTTTTGATTACTTTTGAAGAATCAATTACTTTGGTAGTAATATTATGAGCACCAGCTCTTCGGGTTCTAATTTTTAATTTTTTCAATTTACTTTCGTAAATATCGGTAGCAATAATTTGTCCTTTATTTTCCATTAAGGCACTTAAATGCAATGTTTTTCCACCAGCACCCGCACATGTATCAATTACGCGCATTCCAGGTTTTACATCTAAAAAAGCAGCAACCAATTGAGAAGAAGCATCTTGCACTTCAAATAAACCGTCTTGAAAACATTTAGTTTTAAATACGTTTGCACGCTCAACTAGTTTTAAACCATCAGGATAACCATCAATAAAAACAGTATCAATACCTTCTTCTGCTAATTTTTTGCGTAATGAAGCTTTATTCGTTCTAAGCGTGTTTGTACGTAAAATAACCTCAGCTTGTTTATTCAAGGCTTCAATTTCTTTTGTCCAATGTTTTTCACCTAACTCTTTGATCGCCAATTCATCCATCCAATCAGGAATAGACTCTTTAAAAACACGTGTTTTTTGAAGTTCATCAAACTTTCCTTTATATCTTCTTTCTGGAACTCCAACAAGTTGTGGCCAATCTGGTAATTTATACCCTTTTAAAACAGCATAAACACTAAAGTTTTTCCAAACATTTTCAGTAGTATAATGAGATTTTGTTCCAGCAATTTCATTGTATAAACGTTTCCAACGAACCATTTCATAAATGGTTTCGGCAACAAATTTTCGGTCTCTAGCACCCCAACGGGCATCGCGTTTTAATGCTTTTTGAACCACTTTATCAGCATACTCTTCTTCATTAAAAATAAGTTTCATGGAGTCAATAACTGTAAATACTAAGTTTCTGTGTAATCTCATACTAAAATTTTAAGGTTGCAAAGATACGCAATTAGTTAGTATTAAAAATGTAATTGTTTATTGCTCTTTGAATTATTACCTTCGTGTTTTATAAAAGTAAATGAGCACGTATACCTTAAACACATCTATCTCTTATTTAAAAGGCGTTGGACCTAGTAGAGCTGATCTTTTAAAATCAGAATTAGGGATCTATACTTTTGAAGATTTATTGAATTTTTTTCCGAATAGGTATATTGATAGAACCCAGTTTTTTAAAATTAATCAACTGCAACAAAACTCAGCTGAAATTCAGGTAATAGGAAAAATTACAAACATAAAAACAGTTCAGCAAAAAAGAGGAAGTAGGCTAGTGGCCACTTTTAGAGACGAAACTGGTTTTATGGAATTGGTTTGGTTTAGAGGTGCAAAATGGATAAAGGATGCACTAAAATTAAATACAACCTATGTTATTTTTGGGAAGACAACTCATTTTAACGGTCTTTTTTCAATGCCGCACCCTGAAATGGAATTGCTGGCGGAGTATAAAAAAAGTTTGCGTACAGCTATGCAGCCTGTATATCCTTCCACCGAAAAATTAACAAATAAGGGAATTACCAACCGAATTGTCTCAAAAATGATTCAAAATTTGTTTGAAGAAGTTCATGGGAAGTTTGCAGAAACACTTTCCGAAGCTATTATTGAGCAATACAACTTCATTTCAAAAAGTGAAGCCTTACTAAACATTCATTTTCCTAAAAAACAAGAGTTATTAACCAAAGCCCAGCAGCGTTTAAAGTTTGAAGAATTATTTTTTATTCAACTGCAATTAATTCGGAAGAAGTTAATTCGGAAGTCGAAAATTAAAGGGTATAATTTTACGCAGGTTGGAGCTTATTTTAATGAGTTTTATAAGAATAAATTACCCTTTGACTTAACAAATGCACAAAAACGTGTGTTGAAAGAAATTAGAAAAGATATAGGTTCAAATGCACAAATGAACCGTTTACTGCAGGGTGACGTGGGGTCTGGTAAAACAATTGTTGCGCTGTTAACGATGCTAATTGCATTGGATAATGGTTTTCAGGCAGCTTTAATGGCACCTACCGAAATTTTAGCAACACAGCATTACAATTCTTTGGTAGAATTGTTAGACGGAATGGGCGTTACCATTCAACTATTAACAGGTTCAGTAAAAACAAAACAACGTAAAATAATTCACGAGCAATTAGAAACGGGCGAATTGCATATTTTAATAGGCACACACGCGCTTATTGAAGATAAAGTAAAATTTAAGAATTTAGGAATCGCTATTATTGATGAGCAACATCGTTTTGGTGTAGAGCAACGTTCAAAACTATGGCGAAAAAACGAATTACCTCCACATATTTTGGTAATGACAGCTACTCCAATACCAAGAACCTTGGCAATGAGTGTGTATGGCGATTTAGATATTTCGGTAATTGATGAATTGCCTCCGGGACGAAAAGAAGTAAAAACAGCGCATAGGTATGATGCTAATCGTTTATCGGTTTTTAAGTTTTTAAGAGATGAAATTGAAAAAGGAAGGCAAGTTTATGTTGTTTATCCGTTAATCAATGAGTCTGAAGCGATGGATTATAAAGATTTAATGGATGGTTACGAAAGTATTTCTAGAGAATTTCCATTGCCAAAATATCAAATTAGCATAGTTCACGGAAAAATGAAACCGACTGATAAAGAGTATGAAATGCAGCGTTTTGTGAAGGGTGAAACTCAAATTATGGTGGCAACTACCGTTATTGAAGTAGGGGTTAATATTCCAAATGCCAGTGTTATGGTTATTGAAAGTGCTGAACGTTTTGGTTTGTCTCAATTGCATCAATTACGGGGTAGAGTTGGACGTGGAGCTGAACAAAGTTATTGTATTTTAATGACGAGTTTTAAACTCTCGGCTGAAGCAAAAATCCGTTTAAATACGATGGTTGAAACCAGTGATGGTTTTAAAATTGCAGAAGTAGATTTAAAATTACGTGGCCCAGGAAATTTAATGGGAACGCAACAAAGTGGAGTTTTAAATTTACGAATTGCCGATATTGTTAAAGATGCCAATTTGCTAAAAATGGCAAGAGCTACAGCAATTAATTTACTAACAGTAGATCCTATTTTAGCAAATCCAGAAAATGGGTGTATAAAAATAGCTTACCAAAAAATAAGTAAAAACAGTACTATTTGGCAAAACATTAGCTAAATAACTACTTTTGAGGCTTACTTTTAATACCAAAACCTTAAAATTCTAAAGGCAACTTTTAACTTCAAACTTTTAACATTTAATATGTAATGATTATCTTTGCCATTCGAAAAAAAACAAATTTTAGATGAAAATATCATACAATTGGTTAAAGCAGTTTTTGAAGGTTGATTGGGAAGCGGAAAAAACAGGGGAATTATTAACCGATTTAGGACTTGAAGTTGAAGGAATTGAGACTGTTGAATCCATAAAAGGAAGTTTAGAAGGCATTGTTGTTGGTAAGGTGTTAACCTGTGTTCAACATCCCAATGCAGATCGTTTAAGAATAACCACTGTTGATTTAGGAACGGAAAACCCTGTGCAAATTGTTTGTGGCGCTCCTAATGTTGCTGCCGGTCAAACGGTTCCTGTTGCTACTATTGGTACTACTTTATATGACGATAAAGGTGAAGGTTTCAAAATTAAAAAAGGTAAAATTAGAGGTGAAGAAAGTCACGGAATGATTTGTGCCGAAGATGAGTTAGGTTTAGGATCTGGTCACGATGGTATTATGGTGTTGGATGATGAATTAGAAGCTGGAACTCCTGCTGCCAAAGTTTTTAATATAGAAAAAGATGAAGTTTTTGAAATTGGTTTAACACCAAACCGTGCCGATGCAATGAGTCATTACGGTACAGCGCGTGACTTGCGTGCAGGTTTAATTCAAAATGGGGTAACCTTAGAATTGATATCTCCTTCAGCAAGTAGTTTCCATGTAGATGACAGAACGTTGAAGTTTGATGTAGAAGTTGAAGATTCAGAAAAAGCACCACGTTATGCAGGTGTTACCATTTCAGATGTTACGGTAAAAGATTCGCCAGAATGGATTCAAAATAGATTAAAAGCAATTGGTTTAACACCTATTAATAATATTGTGGATGCAACAAATTATGTGTTACACGAACTAGGTCAGCCATTGCATGCGTTTGATGCTTCAAAAGTAAAAGGAAATAAAATAATTGTTAAAACGTTGCCTTCTGGAACTAAATTTACAACCTTAGACGATGTTGAGCGTGAGTTACACGAAGAAGATTTAATGATTTGTAACGGTAATGAAGAGCCAATGTGCATTGCAGGTGTTTTTGGAGGAGTAGACTCTGGAGTTACTAAAGATACCACTTCAATATTTTTGGAAAGCGCCTACTTTAACCCTGTAACAGTAAGAAAAACAGCAAAAAGACACGCATTAAATACAGATGCTTCTTTTAGATTTGAAAGAGGAATTGATCCAAATTTTACAAAATATGCATTAAAACATGCTGCAAATTTAATTTTAGAAATTGCAGGTGGAAAAATTTCTTCTGAAATAGTGGACTTGTATCCAACAAAAATCGAAGATTTTCAAGTGTTTTTATCTTTTGAAAAAATGAACCGTTTAATTGGTGCTGAAATTCCAAGAGAAACGGTAAAAAATATTTTAGCTTCTTTAGATATCAAATTCAATAGCGTTACTGATGGTGGTATTGGTTTAACAATTCCATCGTACCGAGTTGATGTAACTCGTGAAGCAGATGTTATTGAAGAAATTTTACGTGTGTATGGTTATAATAATGTAGCGTTTTCACATAAGTTAAATACGTCAATTTCTTTTTCAGAATTTGATGGTGTGAAAATTGAAAATGTTGTTGCCAACCAATTAGTTTCGCAAGGTTTTAATGAAACTATGGCCAATTCATTAACCAAAGCAGAATACCTTTCTTTAACCAATGTGTTAAATTCAGAGCATGATGTGGCTATGTTAAATCCGTTAAGTAGTGATTTAGGAGTTATGCGTCAGTCACTGTTATTTAGTGGTTTAGAATCGGTTGTTTATAATATCAACAGAAAAAATAATGCGATCAAGTTTTTCGAATTCGGAAAATCATATCATAAGTTTGAAAGTGGTTATGCCGAAAATAAGCACTTAACGTTATTTGTTTCGGGTAATTTCACTCAGGCTCGGACGAGTCGCTTCGCGATTTGACATGTTACCTGGCTCCATGGTGATGCCACGACCGACACCAAATTGTACCGAAAGCACAGCAATATGGTCCTTGTATCCATCTGCAGTAACATTTCCTTTGATTCCCTTATATTCACAATATATTGCCATTTTTCAATTCCTTTTAAGTAGTTTTACA
>CBDUAL010000016.1:0-20529 GCA_965365125.1 uncultured Lutibacter sp. | reverse complement strand
ATTTTTTTCTTCGTTTACCAAGCCGTTGCGAGCGATGGAATTATCTTGAGGATAACTCATAATTAATCCATCAAAATTTTGAGCATATTGTAAAGAAATTTTTAACAAATTAGCATTTGAAATGGGTTTTTTATAATCACTAAAAGCAATGGCTCCATAATTTTTCATGTCAAAAAGCTCTGCAATATCTTCGCTTTCTGAATTTTTAGTCAAACTTCCTAACGGGTAAAGGCTAGTAGCAAAACCGCAGGCTTTATTTTTTATAAATTCAATAGTTGCTTTATTATCTGCAACTGGGCAGGTATTTGGATTAACAGCAACAGCCGTAAAACCACTTTTAGCAGCTGTATTTAAACCATTCTCAATAGTTTCTCGTTCTTCAAAACCAGGTTCACCAAAACAAACACTTGTGTCAAACCAGCCTTGTGAAATATGAAGATTATCTAATTGAATTACTTCAATATTACGTGTGTTTTCTATGGAATTTTCAATTTTAATAATAATCCCATTTTCAATTAAAAGGTCTTTTGTTTGATTGTGAAAAGGGCTTGTTTTATCAATTATTGTTGCAGATTTGATAAGTAGTGTCATATTTTGAAATATTTTAATATCAGCATTTCAATGCACAAAAATAGTACAGAAAATGCTAAAAACCATTTAAAAAGCCAATTGATTTTTTGTTGATTGTGAATTGATGAAAAAACAGCAGCTATTGAAGTTGCTGTTGTTATGTTTTTATTGGTTGAAATTAGCGGTTGCAAATCCATATATTCTAAATTACTTTCATCTCTATTGTAATTAAAAGCAATGGTTTTTAGCGTTTTACCAGCCGACGTGATGTTGTAAAATCCACTTTTTAAAATATGATCTTGCAAGTCTAAACGTACCTTGTTATTTGAAATGGTTTGTAGCGGAATAAATTCTGAATCATCATTTGAAACTTTTAGAACAGCATCTTTACCAATTTCAGTTAAAACATCAATGCTTGTATTTGGTGAAATGGTATAAAAAAGTTCAGATAATTGCACGCTCTTTTTGGCAAAATTATAAAAAATAGGCACAATTAAAGAGGATTGTGTAAAGTTGCTATTGTTTTTATTTAAAGGAGAAGCAACCCAATAAATGGAGTTATTTTTAAAATCTACGGAAGAGATAAAAGGAGAATTGTTTTCAAAACTTATTATGTTAGCACTCGAATTTAAAGTACTTTCAAAATAAATAGAAGTGGTTGGGTATTTAAAATTGGTGATTGGTTTTTCAAAAACATCTTGTAATAAAGGATGCTTGTAATTGATGGTCGTTATTTTATGTTCTTGTTTAATTTTATAGTTAATGTTGCCTATTTGTAATAAATTTAACAAGTAATTGTATTGGTTAATATTACTTTTTTCTGAAGGGATGATGACAATACTTCCCCCATTTTTTGAAAATTCAAGTAAACTATTCGCTAATTCAGTAGGAATATTTTCTAATTCATTCAGTAAAATTAAATGCTGATTTTGAATGTTATTATAGTTTAAATTTGGTAGGTACGAAGTGTTGAAATTGAATTCGTCTTCAGTGTAAATTTTACGCAGAAAAGCACTGTTTTCTCCAATGCTTAAAACGTTGATTTTTGTTGGTTTTGAAAGGGTGAAAAAGAAGTCGTTATCAAACGTTAAAAAATGATCAACCAGTGATATTTTACCGTTGAATTTAGTGGTTTTCGGAATGTTAAATTGAACAATTTTGGACGTGTTATCATCAAACTTAGCGGTTGTCTTCCCTATGAGTTTAGTGTCTTCAAATAAAGAAATAGGAATACTTAAATTGTTTTTTAGGGTGCTTTTAACAACTACGTTTAAGGTGGTTTCTTCTAAAGATGTTGCTTCTGTATAAATACGATCAATATAACTATTGTTAATTTTAGTTGGAGTTGTTTTTAAAAGTTGAACTGGGGCGTTTACAGTTGTAATGTCAATCTTATTTTTATTGTTAATATTCTGAAAATCAGAAATTAAAATAGTATTATTTAAGTTGTTTGTACTCTTTGCGTTATTGCTGTTTAATTGAAGTAAAAGCGTGCTTAATTCTAGTTTATGAGGGTAGTATTTAATGTTCATTAACTCATTTTTTAAATTTTCAGGAGTTAAATTTTTAAAAAAATCATTGTTTGTTAATAAAGTTATTTTTTGAGTAGGATTTGTGTTGTTTTCAATTATATGTTGTGCTATTTTTTTTAAAAGTTCGCCATTTTCACCTTTAGCTTGCATACTAAAAGAATTGTCTAAATAAATGGAGGTGTTTAATTTTGGAGTAGTTGTGTGTTCTGAAAAATAAGGTTGGGAAAAAGCGAATATTAAACAAGTAAAGGCAAGTATTCTAGTGAGTAATATGAGCCACTTTTTTAAGCGCGCACTTTTACGCGTTTGTTGCTCAATATTTTTTAAAAATTTCACATTGGTAAAAGGTATTTTAACAAAGCGTTGCAATTGAAATAAGTGAACTATTATCGGAATGATAAGTAGCAGAAGTGCGTATAAAATTTCAGGATGCTTAAACTGCATTATGTATGTAAAGTTTATCAAAGATAAAAAATTCAATGGTACTTATGCAAAATAGTTTTTTAAAATTCCGAGTGCATAATTGCTTGCAATTGAATTGGAAAATCTAGAAAAATCTATAATCGCACTATCGTTTGCTTTGTCTGAAATAATTCGAATAATAGAAAACGGCACACTGTATTCAAAACAAACTTGCGCTACAGATGCACCTTCCATTTCTACACAAGTTGTAGTTGGTAACAAATCGTTTAAAAATTTAATTTTTTCTAAACTCGAAATAAATTGATCGCCACTTGCAATGTCTCCTAAAATTACTTTAGGTGTTGTAATTTCAAAAGCATCTGCTTCGGTTTTCGAAATAAATTCGTCATAAGTAGCTATAAATTGTTCTGTAGCTTTTAATAGGTTTTCAGGATTTTTTGCAGTTATATAATTGTTTTTTAGAATGGGTATTTCAAATTGATTGTAAAACGGACGCGCATCTAAATCGTGCTGATATAAGTGTTTTCCAATTACAACATCGCCAATATTTAACGTTTCTTTAATTCCGCCAGCAACACCTGTAAAAATAATTTCTTCAACATTAAAATCATTGATTAATTGTGTAGTTGTGGCAGCAGATGCTACTTTTCCCCAACGTGAAAAAACAAGCACTACTTTTTTGTTGAAAAGCGTTCCAGCATAGTATTCGCGCATTCCTTTTTTTGTGGTTGTTACATGTTGAAGCTCATTTAACAAAGCTTGAATTTCTTCTTGCATTGCACTAATAATTCCTATCATTTATAAAAAATTAATTGATTATTTTGCCGTCTTTCATTTCTAATTTTCGGTCAGCCATTTCAGCTAATTCGGTATTGTGAGTAACAATTACAAAGGTTTGATTGAATTTCTCACGAAGTGTAAAAAATAATTCGTGTAAATTTTTTGCTGAAGTTGAATCTAGGTTTCCACTTGGTTCGTCAGCAAAAATAACATCAGGGTTGTTTATTAAAGCCCTAGCAACAGCAACCCGTTGTTGTTCTCCTCCTGAAAGTTCATTTGGTTTATGATTAATCCTGTCTGAGAGTCCTAAAAAATCTAATAATTCTTTGGCGGCTTTTTCGGCTTCTTTTTTAGATTTATTGGCTATAAAAGCTGGGATACACACATTTTCTAACGCTGTAAATTCGGGTAGTAATTGGTGAAATTGAAAAATAAATCCAATATGCTTATTTCTAAACTTAGAAAGTGCGTTATCTTTTAAGCTTAATAAGTTTTCTTGGTTTATTGTTAAGTGTGAATTGACTTCCTTAGAAGGTTTATCTAATGTACCTAAAATTTGTAAAAGGGTTGTTTTTCCAGCGCCTGAAGGTCCTACAATAGCTACAACTTCTCCTTTTTTAATGGTTAAGTTAACGCCTTTTAAAACTTCTAAATCTCCGTAAAACTTGTGTATATTTTTTGCTTCAATCATGTGGTAAATTAATGCTGTGAAATTAAACAATTAAAGCGAATTTACAACCACGTTTTTAGTTTGTTGTAGTCTAAAAAGTAAATTACTTTAAGTGAAACAACATTGTTTTTGGGTTCGTTAAACAAATTGGTTAAATTTTCACCAAAATTAATATACGACAACTCATCTTCGTTAAATATAGAATTGCGGTACAGCGCCGTTAAAAAGCTTCCAGGAGCAAATTGCCACGTATAGTTTAAATCTAAATTCCAAATATTATAATTAATGTTATTATTTTCTGAATAAGAGGAAGGATCTAAATTACCCTGCTTGTTTAACGTATAGTATTGATCTTGGTATTGAACAGGTGACCAATACTGACGGAAAGAAAGTGTGAGCGCCGATTTAGTTGAAAAACTCAATTTTCCGCTAAGGGTATTTACCACATTTTTTACATCTCTAGTTCCAAAAATAATGTTTTCATTTTCAAGTTGGGTAACATAGCCGTTTTCGTTGACTAACGTTCCGTATTCAACATTGTATATCATTTGAAATTTATCGGAAAAACGATACCGAGGTTCAATTTCAATTCCGTAAAAATAATTGTTAAGCGTGTACCTTTTTGCGTAATTGATGTTAGCTTCAACGGCAAACTTTTTTCTAAAATCTGAAGAAATCCACATTCCAGATTCAAAAACGCCTTGCTGTCTAAAATAGCGGTCTTCAACTCTTGGTTCAAAATAATCGTATTGATTTCCAATATTTGCTTCTATGTTTGCTCCGTAAGCCAAACGATTAATAGTAATAAAAAAGGCATTTAATTCAACATCGTTTCCTGTATATTCGTTTGGTTCACTTAAATAGCGCAAACTAGCATCAAACCGTATTCTAAATTTTTCAAATTTTTTGGTAGGTTCAAAAATTTGGTACGAAATTCCCGAATAGAAATTCGAGTAATTATTTCTTCGTTGAAATCCAAAATCTTGAATATCAAAATTATCATCGTTTCTAGAATAACGAAAGTAATATTGATAGTTTCCAGAAATTTTTCCTAATCTAACAGTACCAGCATAGCCAGTATTATTTTCACCATCTTCACGAACATTACTCATTTTTAGATTTCCAGAGACATTGTATTTGTTTGCTTTGTTTGAAATGTCAAAAAGTAACGCAGCAGTGTTTGCATCTCTAAAACCACCATTTCTAAGTACGTTGGTATTTATAAGGCTTACAGATGAATTTCCGTTGAATTGTTTGTCTATTACAAAAACATTGTAATTGGTTAAAGGCTCTGTAATTTCTTTTCTTTCAACTCCTAAAATTGTATCTTTTATAGTTGCATAGGTTTTTTCGGTAACGGCATTAAAAAAACCAATTCCTAAGCCATTTTTATCTCTACCAGAAAGTTTAATGGCATTTATCATGTTCACATTGGTAGGGTTGTTTATAATTGCTTCGTTTTCTTGAAGATCTTCTTCAACATTGTAATAGCCAATTGGAGTGCTACCAATTCTTCTGGAATAAAATAAATCACCTAATCCAAAAAGCTCTGTTCCTTCTGTGAAAAAGGCGCGTTTTTCAGAGTATTGTTGTTCAAACGGACCTAAATTTAACACGGTTTCATCAAAAGCGGTTTGACCAAAATCGGGAATTAATGTAACGTCTAGGGTATGACTTTCACTTAAACCATATTTTATATCTAGCCCAAAATTAGCATCAAATCGGGTATCATTATTGTAAGACGATAAAGTTCCTGAGGTGTAGGGGTAAAAATTTAAGCGGGTAGGAGGTTGAATGTTTTCAATACCATTAATTAATCCAGCGTATAGTGAAAGTTCTCCAGCACTTTTGTCAATATAATTCCAAACATATTGTTCGTTTAAGTAGTTAATTTTTCTATGGAAGTTAACGCCCCAAGTTTGAACTGGTGCGTTTGAAAATCGAAGTTGTGAATAAGGAATTTTAATTTCAACAACCCAGCTATCTTTATTTATGGTTACTTCACTGTCCCAAACAGCATTCCAACTAAAATCTTCATTTCCATTTGCAAATACTTTGGCATCGGCTTGTGAGTTGGTACTCATTACAACAAATTCAAAATCGTTTTGATTGTCGTTAAAAGGATTTAAACTCACTAAAAACCAGTCAACATTCCCAAAATCATCACGACTGGTAAATTGAAGTGGAATTTCTTCGGGGGTATCATCATACAATGTTGCTCCAAAATAAATAGCTTCATCATCATAAGTTATTTTAACCGCTGTTTTTTTGTTTTCCCTTTCTTTTGTACCATCATCAGGTCTAAACATTACAAAGTCTTTGGCAATGTCTGCATTTTTCCAAGCGTCATCATTTAAAACTCCATCAATAGTTGGTGCTTTTGTTGTTTTTGATGCTTGTACAGATTTTTTAGGTTGCTGTGCAAATGCAAATGAAAAAATACAGAGGAAATAAATAAACAGGTACTTTTTCATGGAAGGTTTGGTTGGATGTTTATTACAAAACTATTTAACATCTAAAGGAAATCATCTTAAATAAATGTTAATAATGGTTCGTTTATGAAAACGTTTTCTTAAGTTTTTTAAAAATAATAATTGAACGTTAATTTTTTTTGAATTCAATGTAAATTTTAACTTTGGATTATTACATTTGTGAATATTAACTAAATAATTTACGGCTAATGAATTTACACGAATATCAAGGAAAAGAATTACTAAACAGTTTTGGGGTTAGAATTCAGCGAGGGATAGTTGCTGATAACCATAAAAAAGCAGTAGATGCTGCAAAACAGTTAGCTACTGAAACCGGAACAGGTTGGTGGGTAGTAAAAGCTCAAATTCACGCAGGTGGTCGTGGAAAAGGTGGTGGTGTAAAGTTGGCAAAAAGTTTAGCTGAAGTTGAAACTATTTCTGAAAATATTATTGGAATGATGTTGGTTACACCTCAAACTTCTGCTGAAGGAAAAAAGGTACATCAAGTTTTAATAGCTGAAGATGTTTATTATCCTGGAGATAATGAGCCTGAAGAATACTATATGTCTGTATTGTTAAATCGTGCAACAGGAAAAAACATGATTATGTATTCAACCGAAGGAGGTATGGATATTGAAACGGTAGCTGAAAATACACCGCATTTAATTTTTACCGAAGAAATTGATCCATTAATTGGAATACAGGCTTTTCAAGCACGTAAAATAGCTTTTAATTTAGGTCTTTCAGGGGTAGCTTTAAAAGAAATGATAAAGTTTGTAACTAGTTTATACACCGCGTATGAAGAATCAGACGCTTCTTTATTTGAAATCAATCCTGTTTTAAAAACATCTGATGATAAAATTTTAGCTGTTGATTCTAAAGTAACGTTAGATGATAATGCATTGTACCGTCATAAAGATTTAGCAGTATTAAGAGATCTTCGTGAAGAAAATGCAATTGAAGTTGAAGCAAACGCTGCAGGTTTAAATTATGTAGATTTAGATGGAAATGTTGGTTGTATGGTAAACGGAGCTGGTTTGGCTATGAGTACGATGGATTTAATTAAACAATCTGGAGGAGAGCCAGCAAACTTTTTAGATGTTGGTGGTACCGCTGATGCTAAACGTGTTGAAACAGCATTTAGAATTATTTTAAAAGATTCTAATGTGAAAGCAATTTTAGTAAATATTTTTGGTGGAATTGTACGTTGTGATCGTGTAGCTCAAGGAGTAATTGATGCCTATAGAAATATGGGAGATGCTATAAAAGTTCCAATTATTGTGCGTTTACAAGGAACCAATGCTATTGAAGCAAAACAGTTAATTGATGATAGTGGGTTGGATGTAATTTCAGCTACCGAATTTCAAGAAGCTGCTGATAAAGTACAAGAAGTACTTGCATAAAAAAATAGATAATTAAAAAAAGGCGTTTTCAAAATTTTGAAAACGCCTTTTTTTATGATTTTTCGAATTTTAAATATCTTCAAATTTCACATTAGTGAAATTTTCAGTACTGGTAACTTCTACCTCTTCAGAAGACCTTTTGAAATCTTTTTGGTGACGTTCAGAAATAACTTCTTCACCTTTTTCTTCTAAAATATAATCAGTTGCAGCTTTCAGCATCTCATTAAATTCTTGAAAATCTTCTTTGTATAAATAAATTTTGTGTTTTTTGTAATGGAAAGATCCATCGTCGTGTGTGAATTTTTTACTTTCAGTAACCGTTAAGTAATAATCTTCAGCTTTCGTAGCTCTTACATCAAAAAAGTAAGTTCTTCTTCCTGCTCTAAGAACTTGAGAAAAAATCTCTTCTTGTTCTAAATGTTCGTTGTCGCTCATAATTAACTTTCTATTTTATTAATCTTTTTATTAGATTCTCCCACAAATCTATAAAAATATTTTGCTTTTTTAATGTTTTTTAGATTTCTTTTTCTAAAAGTTGTTGCTCATATAATTGTTTGTAATAACCGCTCTTATTAACAAGCTCAGAATGTGAACCTTGTTGAATAATTTTACCCTTTTCAAGAACAATGATACTGTCTGCATTTTTAATTGATGAAATTCTATGACTTACAATAATGGTTGTTTTGTTTTTACTGATTTCGTGTAGATTATTAAGTATAATTTCCTCAGTTTCAGTATCAACAGCTGAAAGGCAGTCGTCAAAAATTAATATTTGAGGATCTTTAATAATGGCTCTAGCAATAGAAACACGTTGTTTTTGTCCGCCTGATAAAGTAACACCTCTTTCTCCAACATAAGTATTGTACCCTTCTTTAAACTCTACAATATTATGATGAATGTATGCGTTTTGGGCAGCGGTTTCAATTTTAGCATCAGAAGCAGCTTCGTCTCCAAATTTAATATTGTTTTTAATAGTGTCTGAAAATAAAAAAGCTTCTTGTGGTACAAAACCAATACTTTGCCTTAAATTATCTAAATTTAATTGTTCAATTGGAATGCCATCAATTAAAATTTTTCCTGAATCAACATCATATAATCGGGCAACTAAATTAATAATGGTAGATTTTCCAGAGCCTGTATTCCCTAAAATAGCGAGTGTTTTTCCTTGATCAAGTTTAAAATTAATGTGTTTTAAAGCCGTAATATTAGTATCATCGTAGGTGAATGAAACATCTTTAAACTCAATACTTCCTTTGATGGTTGAAGGTTTTAAGTTGTTGTTTACAATTTCAGGTTGGTGCTCTAAAAATTCATTGATACGCTTTTGAGATGCTTCAGCTTGTTGCACAATTGAAGTAACCCACCCCACAACAGCCACAGGCCAAGTAAGCATATTTACATACATTATAAATTCAGCAATGGTTCCTAAAGAAATTTCTCCAGCCATATAACGTAAACCACCAATGTAAATTACTAAAATATTACTCAAGCCAATTAATAAAATCATTAACGGAAAAAATAAGGCCTGTGCCTTAAATAAGTTAATGTTTTTTTCTTTGGTAACTTCTGAAAGATCTACAAAATCAGTCATTACTTTAGGCTCAATTCCATACGATTTTATAATGCTAATCCCTGAAAAAGTTTCTTGAGCATTGGCTGTTAGTTTTGATAAATATTGTTGAACTATGGTGCTTCTTTTGTTAATAACACGACTTAAAACATAGATTGAAATGGATAAGATAGGAAGCGGGAGTAAGGTGTAATTTGTAAGCGTTTTGTCAATACTATACATTTTAACAATGGCTACAATAAATAACACCAACATATTTATGGAATACATAATTGCGGGTCCAAAGTACATACGAACTTTAGTTACATCCTCGCTAATTCGGTTCATTAAATCGCCTGTTCTATTTTTTTTATAAAAATTAATAGATAAGCGTTGGTATTGCTGATATATTTCATTTTTTAAGTCGAATTCTATCAATCTTGAAGTTACAATAATGGTTTGACGCATTAAAAAAGTAAAAAACCCCGAGAGCAAAGCGGCACCTACAATTAATAAAATATTGTAAAGTAAGTCACTTTTTACAAGTGCTAAATCAGTTGTAATTCCGTTTTGATAATCATCGGCAATATCAATTGATTGACTTACAAGTTGTGGTATTTCAAGAGCTAAGTATTTAGAACAAAAGGTAATAAATATACCTACAAGTAAGCGGTATTTGTATTTTACAAAGTATTTATTTAGGTATTTTAAGGCTTTCATAAAGTTGTAGCGAACTTCAAATTTTAATGTACGAATATACAGCAATATAATTTTAATTATACAATTATTAAGATACTTTTAACTTTGTTTAAAAAATTAAAAACAACTAATGAATTGTAACAAAATAATACTATTTTTGCAAAGTTAAAAACAAAGTTCTTTAAATGATAAACAGAAGACATATTAGAGTTAAAGTGATGCAATCGGCTTATGCATTGCTGCAATCTAAAAGTGATAACCTTGTAAGGGAAGAAAAGTTTCTATACCACAGTATAGATAAAATGTACGATTTGTATGCGCTTTTGTTTCGATTGATGGTTGAAGTAAGAGATTTTGAAAAAAAGCATATCAAAATTTCGAAACAAAAGTTTTTAGCGACTCCCGAAGAAAAAAATCCAAACACAAAATTTATTAATAACCAGGTTTTTGATATTATTTCAGAAAGCTCTTCATTAAAAGATTTTGAAGAAACACATAGTTTACATAATTGGAAATTAGATGATGAATATGTAAAGGAAATTTGGAAATTAACCAAAGAAAGTGATTTTTATAAGGCTTATATGGAGTCTGAAACTTCAAATTTTCAAACGGATAAAGAATTTGTGGTTGCTATGTTCAAAACAATAGTGGCACCAAATGATAAGCTAGCTGATTATTTTGAGGATAAAACAATTAGTTGGGTTGATGATATTCCTTTTGTAAATACTTGGGTGGTTAAAACGTTAAATGGTTTAGCGCCAACCAAACCACTTCTTTTTGGAAACTTGTATAAAGATGAAGACGACAAGAAATTTGTAGTTGATTTATTTAGAAAAGTGGTGTTAAATCATAAAGAATATGAAAAAGATATTGAAGATAAAACACCAAACTGGGATGCAGATAGAATTGCCGAAATTGATATGTTGTTAATAAAAATGGCAATAACTGAATTCTTAAAATTCCCTTCAATTCCAACAAGGGTTACTATTAATGAATACATTGAGATTTCAAAAGATTATTCAACTGAAAAAAGTAGCTATTTTATAAACGGAGTGTTAGATAAAATTCTAAAAGATTTTACAGCTTCAAAAAGATTGAATAAAATAGGTAGAGGATTGATGTAATTTTATATTTTTACTAAAATTTTTAAAAAATGAAAAAACAAATCTTATTTAGTATAGCTTTATTCACTTTAATTTTTACCGCTTGTGAAAAAAAAGCTTCAGCAAAAATTAACACAACAAACATAGAAACCGCCAAAGAAAGAGATGCTAAGCTTAGTTTAGGCGCACCTATTATAGAGTTTGATCAAAAAGAATACGACTTTGGTACTGTTACTGAAGGTGAAAAAGTACAAGGTGTTTTTAAAGTAACAAATTTAGGAAAGGTTGATTTAATTATTACAAGTGTAAAACCTTCTTGTGGTTGTACAACGCCAGATTGGACAAAAGAAGCAATTGCTCCAGGTGCTACCGGTGAAATTAAATTCGAATTTAATTCAGCCAATAGAGTAGGGAAACAAAACAAATCTATTACCGTTAAGTCTAATGCCGAAAAAAACACGGAAGTTATTCGTTTAAAAGGTACTGTAATAGCAAAAAGTTAATTCAATAATAATAAATTATATAAATAAATGTATACAGCAATTTTTTTACAAGCAGAAGGATTTTCATTACAAGGTATGTTGCCTTTTTTATTAATGTTTGTGGTTATCTATCTTTTTATGATTAGACCTCAAATGAAAAAAGCTAAAAACGAAAAAAAATTCCAAGCTGAAATAGCTAAAGGAAACAAAATAATTACAACAAGTGGTATTCACGGAAAAATTGTTGACATTGTTGATCACGATAATACTGTTGTTGTTGAAACTGGTGCAGGTAAAATTAAATTTGAACGTTCAGCAATTTCTATGGAGCTAAGTAAGAAATTACAAGCCCCAGTAGAAAAAAAATAAGAAATTTTATTTCTAACTTAAAAGTGAGCTAATCAGCTCACTTTTTTTGTATATTTAAGTTTTATAAATGGTATGAAAACAGCTCAAAAAATTTCAAATTTAAGGTTAAAAAACAATAGGAAATTTAAAGTTTTTTTATTTTTTTTAATTCTGACATCTATAATTTGGTTGTTAATAGCCCTTTCAAAAAATTATACAACTACGGCCTTATTTAAGGTTAAATATACGGGTTTACCAATAGATAAAGTGTTACAAAACACACCAGTTTCAGAACTTGAATTAACAATAAACGCTCCTGGTTTTACATTGCTTAGGTATAAGGTTGTAAAACATAAAATTACATTCAACTTAAACACGTTAAAAAGTAACAAACAACAAGGTTTTTTGTTGCCAAATACGCAAATAGCTTTTTTAAATAAACAACTAATTAGTGAAACAAAAGTATTGAATGTTTTAACTGATACCATTTTTTTAGATCTGGGTAGAAATGTTTCAAAAAAAGTAGTTGTTCATCCAGCTATTGATGTAAAATTTAAATTGGGCTATAATTTTATTGAAAAATTAAGTGTGATACCAGATTCTGTGCTAATTACAGGGTCTGAAAAACAACTAGATTCCATTCAAGAAATTTCAACCATTCCGTTGAAACTTACTGAAGTTTATGAAAGTATAGATACAAAACTAAAATTAGTAGTGCCTAGCAAACATAAAAAATTAATACTATCTGCAAATACAGTAAATGTAGTTGGAAGTGTAGATAAATTTACAGAAGGTGTTTTAAAAGTCCCAGTGCAAATAATAAATCAACCTGAAAACATAAAAATAAACCCTTTTCCAAAAGAAATTGAAATTATTTATAGGGTAGGTTTGACACATTTTAGTAAAATTAACACGAATAGTGTATCTGTAATATTTGATTACAATCAATATAAAAACGATACGCTTGTGCGTTATTTAACCCCCGTAATTCAACAGAAAAGTGAATTTATTAAGTCGTTAAAAGTGAATCCAACTCAAATTGAGTTTTTAATTCAAAAGTAATTGTATGAAAATAGTTGGTTTAACGGGTGGTATTGGAAGCGGTAAAAGTACGGTATTAACTAATTTTAAAGAGCTTGGAGCTGCAACTTTTATCGCAGATGTTGAAGCGAAACAACTAATGAATACAAATGCTGAACTAATTAAAGATATAACACTTTTATTTGGTTTGGAAGCTTATAAAAATGGAACACTTAATCGTTCTTATATTTCAGAAATAGTATTTAACAATAATACCAAATTAGCCCAGTTAAATGCACTCGTTCATCCTAAAGTACGGGCACATTTTCAAAATTTCATCAAAACAACTAAAGCTGAAATTGTGATTTATGAAGCTGCCATTTTATTTGAAAGCGGCAGTGATAAATTGTGTGATTATATTATTACAGTTACAGCAGATTTTGAAGAACGAATTAAGCGTGTGATGCATAGAGATCAAACCGATAAGGAAGCTGTTATGCAAAGAATAAAACATCAATTAGATGATGAGACTAAAGTATTAAAATCGGATTTTGTGATAACAAACAACACATTTCAATCAGCCAAAGAGCAAGTGAAAACTATTTTTGAAATATTACTAAAATTAAACTAAATTTGTAGATATTCTTAAGAATATGTTAAAAAAATAAATTGTTTGTTAATGAACGTTAAAACAAGGCTTTTTTACTATTAAAAGTTTAATTTTGAATCAATGGGGAAAAGAATATTTTTGCTGATTATTGTTTTAATGAGTACCGCCTTAATAGGCATTATTTCGGTTCAAGTATTTTGGATAAAAAATACAGTTCAAATTACTGAAGAACAATTTACCGCAAACGTAAGGTTTGTATTGGCAAAGGTTTCAGAAGATATTGGGCAACGAGAATTTGATAATTTTTATCAAAAATTTGTTGATAATTATAAAGAAGGTGAGCAGGTTGAAAAATCGGATGTTATTAAATTTATTTTTGAAAAAGTAGATACCACTAACAACGAACGTTTTACTTTTTCACAAAGTATAATTGAACAAAATTATAAAGTTCCCACCGAGTTCTTTGAAAATGATTCTGTTTACTTTAAAGAAATTTTTAGTAAAGAAGAAATTGTAGTTGTAAAAGATCAAAGTTTAGACAATCAAAGCAACCTAGTGAATCCCCCCGTTGAACGCATTATAAAAATGGGAAGGTTTGTAAGGGCTGAAAAAGCAAATATAGAGCCTTTATTTGATGTGTATACCAGTAAATTACCTATACATAAAAGAGTAAGTAACAACGAAATAATGGTTCGGTTAGATCGTGAGTTGAAACTGAAAGGTATTGAAACCGATTTTAAATACGGAGTTTATAGCAATGGTTTGGCAACACAATTAAAATCTGGCTATTTTAGAAAAGAAATAGGTAAAAGTTATATGGTGCCCATGTTTGTAAATGCTGATGGTAAAAGTGATTTTCAGTTGTATGTAACATTTCCTGAAAAAAAGAACTTTATACTGTCTTCAATTTCTCAAATTTTAGTTTTATCAGTATTTTTTATCGTCATTATTATTTTAGCTTTTGTTACGGCATTGTACCAATTAATTCGTCAAAAACAAATTTCTGAAATTAAAACAGATTTCATAAATAATATGACACACGAGTTTAAAACGCCTATTGCAACCATTAACTTAGCGCTAGATGCCATTAAAAATCCTAAAATAATTAATGATAAGGAAAAGGTTGAACGCTATGTAAAAATGATTCGTGATGAAAATAAACGAATGCACACCCAAGTTGAAAATGTGTTGCGTATTTCTAAACTTGAAAAGAATCAATTAGATGTAAGTAAGGAAGTAGTTGACATGCACGACATTATTGAAGAGGCGATTACGCATGTTGAGTTGTTGGTGAAAGATAGAGGAGGTTTTATAGACTTGAAATTAGAAGCAAGTTTAACAGAAGTTTCAGGAAATGAATTCCATTTAAATAATATCATGGTGAATATGCTTGATAATGGAATTAAATATTCTGAAGGAGCGCCAAAAATTAAAGTCATTACTGAAAATACTGAGAAGCATATTGTAATTATGATAAAAGATCAGGGTATTGGAATGAATCATAATGTTCAAAAAAATATTTTTAAGAAGTTTTATAGAGAAGAAACAGGAAATATACACAACGTGAAGGGGCATGGTTTAGGACTTTCGTATGTGAAAAAAATAGTAGAAATTCATCAAGGTGAAGTACATGTTGAAAGTGAAAAAGGAGTAGGAAGCACTTTCATAGTTAAACTTCCTTTGATATAACAAGATAACACAACCTATATATGGAAAATAATAGAATTTTATTAGTAGAAGATGATCCTAATTTTGGGACAGTTTTAAAAGATTATTTATCGTTAAATGATTACAATGTTACGCATGCTAAAGATGGTTTAGAAGGTTTAATAATGTTTAAAAATGACGATTTTGATTTATGTATTTTAGATGTTATGATGCCTAGAAAAGATGGATTTTCTTTGGCAAAAGATATTAGAGCTACAGACTCTGAAGTGCCTATTATATTTTTAACTGCCAAAACTATGAAGGAAGATGTTTTAAAAGGATATCAGGCTGGTGCAGATGATTATTTGAACAAACCATTTGATTCAGAAGTGCTTTTGTATAAAATTAAAGCGATTTTACAACGTAAAGAAACTGAACAAAGTGCTGAAGAAGATGCTTTTGAATTTAAAATAGGGAAGTTCGATTTTAATTCAAAATTAAGACACTTGTCTTTTAATGGTGAAGAATCTCAAAAATTATCTCCTAAAGAAAGTAAGTTACTAAAAATGTTGGCTGTTCATAAAAATGATTTGATGCCGCGTGAATTGGCATTGACCAAAATTTGGAGAGATGATAATTATTTCACTTCAAGAAGTATGGATGTGTATATTGCAAAACTTAGAAAATATTTAAAAAAGGACGAAAATGTAGAGATTTTAAATATTCACGGTGAAGGTTTTAGATTGATTGAGAAATCTTAAAAAGAGTTCCCTTTTATAAAATAATAAATCCTCTTTCTAATTCATTTTAGAAGAGGATTTTTTTTAGAAATAAGTAGTAATAAAAGATGAAAGTTTAGTGTAAGTGTCGTTTAAAGCTTCACCTTCCCAACCATGACCTTCATTTTCATAAAAAGTAAATTCATTGATAATGTTTAAGCTATTCAATTTCTCGTGCATTTCAATGCCTTGAGAACTAGGTACTAAATCATCTTTACCTCCATAAAATAAAATACTTGGCGGAGCAGTTGAAGTAACTACATGATAAGGGCTTGCATTTTTATAATAGCTTGGATCTTCTTGAAAACTTACACCGGTAATTAACTGAATTCCTAAAATTAATTGTTGGTAATCAGGATTTAAAACATAATTGTCATCGGTGAAATTTGTAGGTCCTACAATACTACAAACCATTTTAATTTCATTTAAAACGTTGTAATCATAAGCGTATAGCATTGCTAAGTGTGCGCCGGCGCTTGTGCCAATAAATCCAAAATTTGAAGAAATATGATAGTTGTTAGCATTTGATTTTAGGTGGTCTATTACATGTTCAATATCAATTAATTGCATTGGGAACGGACTTTTTCCAATACCCGCAAGTTGGTAATTCATATTAACAACCGCATAGTTTGGAAACCTAGCTTGAATACCTGTAACAATGGTGTTTAAATCATTTTTATCTCCGCCTACCCAGCTTCCACCGTGAATTAATACAAACACTTTTGTAATAGTATTTGATCTGTTTTTTGGTAAATAAATATCGTATTTTTGTAAGGCAGCTGAACCATATTCAACATTTAGTAGCACTATTTCTTCGGAAGCATCTGTAGCGTTGCTAAAAATTACATCAGAGGTATCTGAACAAGAAAAAGTAGTTAAAATAAAAAATAAAAAAAAGATGATTTTATTAAAGTGGTTTAGTGTATATTTCATTTCAGAATTTATTAGAATCAAAATATAGTAAAAAGATGGCACAATTTGTAAAAATATTTGAAGAAAACCCAAACGAACGTGAAATTGAGAAGGTTGTTAACGTCTTAAAAAAAGGAGGTTTAATTATTTATCCAACAGATACGGTGTATGGGTTGGGTTGTGATATTACAAACACAAAAGCTATGGAAAAAATAGCAAAAATTAAAGGTGTTAAGCTAAATAAAGCCAAATTCTCGTTTATTTGTTCTGATTTAAGTAATCTTTCAGACTATGTAAAACAAATAGATTCATCTACATTCAAAATTCTAAAAAGGGCTTTGCCAGGTCCATATACTTTTATTTTACCAGGTAGTAATAATTTACCTAAAGCTTTTAAAACTAGATCAACCGTAGGTATTAGAGTGCCAGCTAATAACATTGTTCATGATTTGGTTAAAATGTTAGGCAATCCAATTGTATCAACCTCTATTTATGATGAGGATGATGTAGTGGAGTATACAACAGATCCTGAATTAATTTTTGAAAAATGGAAAGATATTGTTGATGTTGTAATTGATGGTGGTTATGGAGACAATACACCTTCAACAGTAATTGATTTGTCTGATGGAGAAATAGAAGTTGTGAGGGAAGGAAAAGGATCTATAGATGATTTGTAGTTTACAATTCCTTTACCGTTTTTTTTCCTGAAATAAAATAATCCCAAACAATACTTTTACGTAAAAAATAATTGTGTTTTTGAGTAGATTGTTTTCTCTTTTTTAGTGTTTTAGGCAGGTAGTAATAAAAACTAAAATGTGCTCTAATAATTGCAAGCGTGTGTATTGGACGTAATTCTAATAAAAATTTCAACCCAGCAACACCATCTAAAATAAGTCTGCCAACAATTATTGGTAGTAATTTAGAAGTGGGTAAATTTTTTGCCAATGAAAATAAACTATTTCTAAAATTCAGAAAACTTTTTCTCGGACTTTCCTCTTTCAAAGTAGCACCTCCTATATGATATACAGTTGAAGTTCCAACATATTTTATAGTATGTTGTGCATTTTCAGCTCTCCAACATAAATCAATTTCTTCTTGATGTGCAAAATAAGCTTCATCAAAACCATTCAATTTGTGAAAAACTTCAGACCTGATAAAAAAACATGCCCCTGAAGCCCAAAAAATCTCAGTAGTATCATTAAATTGTTGCACATCCTTTTCTATCGTATTAAAAATACGACCTCTGCAATAGGGATACCCAAATTCATCAATAAAACCACCACCTGCACCAGCATATTCAAAACGTTCTTTGTCTTTATAATCTAAAATCTTTGGTTGAATAATGGCTGTTTTTGGCTCATTTTCAAAAACTGAAATAATAGGTTGTAACCAGTTTGAAGTGACTTCAATGTCCGAATTAACCAAGGCATAAACATCGGCTTTTATATGCTGTAAAGCATCGTTGTAACCTTTTGCATAGCCGCCATTTTTTTTGTTTTGTATAATTTTTATTTCAGGATATTTTTTTGAAACAAATAAAACAGAATTATCTGTTGAAGCATTGTCTGCCACATAAATTGTTACCTTAGGAAGCTTGCTGTACGCTGTAATTGAAGGTAGAAATTTTTCTAGTAAATTTTTACCGTTCCAGTTTAATATGACGATGGCTATTTTCACAAGTGCAAACTTACTTTAAAAAAGATAAAATAGAATCAATATTTTCTTAATTATTTAGCATAATGGGGAATGTTTTCTAAAAATATATAGCATTCGTTTTCAGTGTCCATTTTACAGAAAAAATGATGCAATCCGTTGCTAACAATCAAATAATTTGCTTGTAATTTTAAATTATAACGTGCAATTTGATCAAAAGAATCTTGCGTAATTTTTACGGACGGAGCTTTGCATTCAACAATTATTTCAGGAAGTCCTTTGGTGTTAAAAACTAAAATATCGGTTCTTTTTGTTAAGCCATTGATAGTCAGTTTTTTTTCAACAGCAATTAAAGAAATGGGGTAGTTTTTCTCTTTAATTAAATAATGAACTAGATGTTGACGCACCCATTCTTCAGGTGTTAAAACCATGTATTTTTTTCGAATGATATCAAAAATAGCATAGTTATTTTCGTTACTTTTGATTTTCAATGGATATGTAGGCAAATTCAGTGGCTGCATTCAGCAAAAATGCTAAATTTTTTTATGAAATGAGTGATGTTGCTAAAATAGTTTCAGATATAAAAAGCGGAAATATTAAACCTATTTATCTTTTAATGGGTGAGGAACCTTATTATATAGATAAGATTTCAGAATTTATCGAAAATAATATTTTGTCAGAAGAAGAAAAAGGTTTCAATCAAATGGTATTGTATGGAAGAGATGTTGAAATTGCTGAAATAATAGACAATGCCAAACGATTTCCAATGATGGCTGAAAAGCAAGTTATTATTGTTAAAGAAGCACAAGATTTATCGCGTACCATTGAAAATTTAAACGCTTATGCCTTGAATCCACAGCCTTCTACGGTATTGGTATTGTGTTATAAATACAAAAAATTAGATAAGCGTAAAGCGGTGTATAAATCCATTAAAAAGAATGGGGTGGTTTTTGAAAGTCCGAAATTGTACGACAATCAAGTGCCAGAGTGGATAAAAAGAGTGTTGGCTGGAAAAAACTATCAAATTGAACCCAAAGCCAGTTTAATGTTGGTAGAGTTTTTAGGAACGGACTTAAGTAAAGTTAGCAATGAATTGGATAAGTTGTTGCTAGTGCTTCCTGCAGGTTCAACTATCACAGCAAAAGATATTGAAGATAATATTGGAATTAGTAAAGACTATAATAATTTTGAATTGCGAAAAGCAGTTGGAGAGCGTAATGTGTTAAAAGTGAATCAAATTATCAATTATTTTGGGCAAAATCAGAAAGCAAATCCTATGATTATGACCATTTCATTGTTGAATAGTTTTTTTACACAATTGCTTATTTTTCATAGTCTGCAAGATAAGTCTAAAAATAGTGCAGCAAGAGCCTTAAAAGTGAATCCGTATTTTATTGGCGATTATATAACCGCAGCTAAAAATTACCCAATGCGTAAAGTTTCACAGGTGATAGGGTTACTTCGTGAAGCAGATTTAAAAACAAAAGGGCTAGGAGCAAATGCACTTCCTGCAAAGGATATTTTAAAAGAATTATTGTTTAAAATTATTCATTAATAAATTTACCGTCATCTTGAGCGCAGTCGAAAGATCTTTTCCTTTTGAAATTCAATAATATAAAGCAAAGATGCTGAAACAAGTTCAGCATGACGCTAACAATAGTATTTTTAATCTAAAATATACGTCACCCTGAACTTGATTCAGGGTTTCATGTATCGAATTTCAATGTATGTTTGTAGTTCTTATCTTACAATTGCTAAAACAAGTTCAACCTAACGCTAACAATAGTATTTTTAATCTAAAATATACGTCACCCTGAACTTGATTCAGGGTCTCATCTATTTAAACTAAAGTATGTACAAATAAAATAATTTCCTGTA
>CBDUAL010000015.1:0-20651 GCA_965365125.1 uncultured Lutibacter sp. | reverse complement strand
CCAATAATAATTGAGTAAATCATAATTTTACATGTAAAAAGTTAATATGCGATGAAATTAACAAAATAAAAACGAAAAGTGCAGCTAAATTTTTACATTTGATGCTTATGAAAATTTTTAAATTCATTTTTTACATAGTTTGGCGATGCTGGTTTTATGGTTGGGTATTGTTTACAATAATCCCAATTTTCCCTGTTTTACTTGTAGTTACTGCATCAGATAAATTGTATCCAGTATTTTTTAAAATAACACAAGCTTGGGCAAATACCATTCTTTTGGTCATGGGGTTTAAAGTAAATTTAACTGAAGAGGAGAAATTAGATGATAATAAGAGCTATATTTTTTGTCCGAATCATACTTCTATGATTGATATCATGCTCATGCTTTCGATAGCTAAAAATCCGTTTGTTTTTGTTGGAAAAGCTGAGTTGACAAAAATTCCAATTTTTGGTTTCTTTTACAAGCGAACTTGTATTATTGTAGATAGAAATAACAGTAAAAGCAGAACGGCTGTTTTTGATGCAGTAAGAAAAAGATTGAGCAACGGATTGGATGTTTGTATTTTTCCTGAAGGATTAGTTCCTGATGATGAATCAATAGTGTTGACTGATTTTAAAAAAGGCGCTTTTAGATTGGCAATTGAGCATCAAATTCCTATTGTTCCAATTAGTTTTTACGATTGTAAAAAAAGATTTTCATACACTTTTTTTAGTGGTAGCCCTGGGAAGTTAAGAGTCAAAATTCATGCATTTATATATACGGAAGGTTTATCTTTAAAAGAGTGCGATGCATTAAAAAACAAAACTTTCAATTTACTTTATAACGATTTAATTTCCGACGAGAAATTACAACAACGTAATTAATTCCGCCTAAAATCGTTTAATAATTATGAAAAAGAAGAACATTACTTATTACGATCCAAAAGAGGAAAAATTAAATGTAATTTCTCATTTTATAGGCCTTATTTTAAGTGTAATTGCTTTAATTTTATTAGTGGTTTATGCACTTAATTATGGCAATAGTTGGCATGTAATAAGTTTTTCAATTTACGGAGCTAGTTTAATTGTGTTGTATTCGGCATCAACAATGTATCATTATGTACAAACACCTAGTTTACGTCAAAAATTAAACATTTTTGATCATTCAGCAATTTACATTTTAATAGCAGGTACTTATACGCCTTTTACCTTGGTGGTTTTAAAAGGTTGGGTTGGGTGGACTATTTTTGGAGTTTCGTGGGCGTTGGCAATTTTTGGGGTTATTTTCAAATTATATTACACCGGTAAATACGATAAAATTTCAACCATAGCCTATGTTTTAATGGGTTGGTTAATTGTTTTTGCAATAAAACCCTTGGTCAACAATTTTCCTATTGAAGGTTTGATGTGGTTATTAGCTGGCGGACTTTTTTACACAGTTGGCGCTATTTTATACAGTATAAAAAGCATAAAATACAACCATGCCATTTTTCATATTTTTGTATTATTAGGAAGTTTCTCTCACTTTATGGCCGTATTTTTTTACGTATTGCCTATTCATAAAAATTAAACAACGTTTTTATAATTATCTCCTTGTTTTTTAGTATTTTCAATGAAAATTTGCTAAATATTAAAAAACTTCACTTATGAAACTTCGTTATCTATTAACAGCTCTAACTTTTAGTGTGCTTTTATTTTCTTGTAAAAAAGAAACTCCGCAAGAATCTACCAATAATTTATTTCAATTTAAAGAGTACATAAATTACACCACATCAGGCGTAGTTTCAATTGTTGAACCTATTAGAATTGATTTAGCAAAAGAGGTTGAATTTTGGGGGTCAAATCAAGAGATTGAAACGGATTTAATAACAATTAGTCCAAGTATTAGCGGGAAATTATCAGCCTTAAATACACGAAGTTTATTATTTCAACCTTCAAAAAATTTACAACCAAATACCGAATATACAGTAACTGTGAAGTTAGGTGAAATGTATGCAAACATTCCTTCAAAATATAAAACCTATACTTTTAAGTTTAAAACTATAGCACAAAATTTTGCCGTTGCAACTACTAATTTTCAATCGTATAATAAAGAGTGGCAATACATTGAAGGTAGCATTAAAACAGCCGATGTTTTAGCGTTTGAAAAAGTAAAAACTATTATTTCAGCAACACAAAAAAATAAAAACTTGGCTATAAAATGGAAAGAATCAGACTCAATTCATACAAGTTTTCGCTTCAAAATTGATAGCGTTCAGCGTTTTGAAGACGATTCTGAAGTACTACTTTCTTGGAATGGAAAAACAATAAATGTTGATAGCGAAGGACAATCTTCATTAAGAATTGCAGGGAAAAACAACTTTTCAATTTTAAATATTGAAGTAATTCAAACTCCTGAACAATTTTTGAAAATTAATTTTTCAGATCCACTAAAAAAACAACAAAATTTTAATGGTTTAGTGGCTATTAAAAATGCTGAAAACTTAAAGTTTGTGGTTGATGGAAATATCTTAAAAGTGTATCCAAGCACCAGAATTGCAGGAAATGTGTTGGTTGATGTTTTTCAGGGTATTAAAAGTGTAGATGGGTATAAATTAAAAAAATCATTTTCTGAAACGGTTGCTTTTGAACAGCTAAAACCTGCAGTTAGGTTAATTTCAAGCGGCGTTATTTTACCAAATTCAAAAAATCTAAAAATTAATTTTGAAGCCGTTAATTTAAAAGCGGTTGATATACGAGTTGTCAAAATTTTTGAAGACAATGTGTTGCAATTTTTACAGCAAAATAGTTTAGGTAGTAACAACAGTTATAATATTAGAAGAGTAGGAAGAAGAGTTGCTAAAAAAACAATGAATTTAGTAACAAGTAATGTTGAAAATAATGGAAAATGGAAAGCCTATGCGGTTGATTTGTCTGAAATGATAAAAGCCGATCCGGGTGCAATTTACAGGGTTGAATTCAGCATAAAACAGGAATATTCATTATTTAAATGCGAAGGTAGCGAAGTTGAAACTTCAACTACTGAAGACTTTTTTGAGGAAGATTTTTACGAAGAGGATGTTCAATTATCAGACGATTTAGATGAAAGAGAAGAGCAATATTGGGACAATTTAATTTACAATTATAGCAACGATTATTACAACTGGAGAGATCGTGAAAATCCGTGTAAAAAAGCCTATTATTTTAATGAAGATAATACAGTTTCTATTAATATTTTAGGTTCTAATTTGGGTGTAATTGCTAAAAAAGGCGAAAACAAATCGTACTTTTTTGCAGTGACTGATATTTTAACAACACAACCAGTTTCAGAAGCTACAATTAGGCTTTACAATTATCAGCAACAAGAAATTGCAAAAACAATTACCAATAATGAAGGAATTGCAAATGTTGAGTTGGGCAAAAATGCCTTCTTTGCAATTGTTTCAAAAAACAAGCAAAAAACCTATTTAAAATTAGAAGATGGTTATTCGCTTTCGTTAAGTAAATTCAATGTTTCAGGAAAAAAATTACAGAAAGGCTTGAAAGGCTTTTTGTATGGCGAACGTGGTGTTTGGCGACCAGGAGATTCCATTCATTTAACATTTGTTTTAAACGACAAAGCAAATCCGCTACCAAAAGAGCATCCTATAAAATTAGAGGTAACTGATGCTCGTGGAAAATTAGCCTTTAAAGAAATTACAACCAATAACGTAAACGGAATGTACCAATTTACAGTGCCAACTTCAAGCAATGCACCAACAGGAAATTGGAATGGTACAGTAAGCGTTGGTGGTGCTAAATTTCAACAATCGTTAAAAGTTGAAACCGTTAAACCAAACCGCTTAAAAATTAATATTGATTTTAAAGATGAGGTGCTTACAAATCAGCAGCCAATTAACGGAACTTTAAGTGTAAAATGGTTGCACGGCGCGGTTGCAAAAAATATAAAAGCTGAGGTAAATGCTAAATTTAGTTCAAACTCTAATGCGTTTAGTAAGCAATATCCAACGTATATTTTTAACGATCCTACGAGAGATTTTTCTTCGGAAGAAGTGAAAATATTTGATGGAAAATTAAACGAAAAAGGAGAAGCAATTATAAATAAGAAAGTAAGCTTAAAAAATAAAGCTCCGGGAATGTTAAAGGTTGCATTTTTAACCAAGGCCTTTGAAAATGGTGGCGATTTTTCAATGGATGTAATTGCTAAAAATTATGCGCCGTACACTTCTTTTGTTGGGTTGAATTTACCAAAACCAAAAGCATACAATTCTTATGATACTGATGAAAATATTGAATTTGATGTGGTTTCAATTGCTACGGATGGAAAACCAGCACCAAATACACAATTAGAAGTTGAAGTATTTCAAATTCAATGGCGTTGGTGGTGGAGTTCAAGCTACGAAAGCTTATCATCATACAGCGGAAGCAGTTATCACAAACCATATAAGAAATTACAATTAACCACCAATTCCGCAGGAAAAGCAAACTTTAAATTAAACATTTCAGATGATGATGGCGGACGCTATTTAATTAGAGTAATCAATAAAAAGAGCGGACATGCAACAGGCGCAACAACCTATTTTTATAAAAACTGGTGGAAACGTCCAACCAATGATCCTGAAGCTTCAAAAATGCTGATTTTTTCTTCAGATAAAGACACGTATAATGTTGGTGAAAAAGCAGTGATTACATTTCCGTCAGGAACTGAAGGTAGGGCTTTAATTAGTATTGAAAACGGAACAGAAGTATTGCAAACTATTTGGAAAAAAACTGTAAAAGGCGAAACAAAAATTGAAATTCCTATTACCAAAGAAATGACTCCAAATGTGTTTGTAAATATTTCATTACTGCAACCACATGCATCAACAGCTAACGATTTACCGTTGCGTTTGTATGGAATTATTCCGTTGTTGGTTGAAGATCCAAGCACACGTTTAGAGCCACAAATTTCTATGCCAGAAGTGTTAAAACCTGAAGAAGAATTTACCGTAAAAGTGAGCGAAAAAAATGGCAAACGCATGTCGTACACCATTGCAGTTGTTGAAGAAGGTTTGTTAGATTTAACCAGATTTAAAACGCCTAAAATTTGGGATGCATTTTATACGCGTGAAGCTTTAGGTGTAAAAACCTGGGATATTTTTGATGATGTAATTGGGGCTTATGGAGGTAAAATTGAGCAAGTTTTATCAATTGGTGGTGATGGTGATGCAGCTGGCGGGAAAAACAAAAAAGCAAACCGATTTAAACCCGTAGTTCGTGTGTTAGGGCCTTTTACGTTAACAAAAGGAAAAACAGCAAAACACAGTATAAAATTACCAAAATACATTGGTTCGGTTAGAACCATGGTAATTGCTGCTGATAATTCAAATGGAGCTTACGGATCTACAGAAAAAGCAACACCAGTGCGTAAACCATTAATGGTGTTAGCAACTTTACCGCGTAAATTAAGTCCGGGAGAAAAAGTAACCTTACCTGTCACTGTTTTTGCTATGGAAAATTCCGTTAAAAACGTAGCTGTTAGTTTAAAATTATCTGAAGGAATAACCATAGTTGGTGAAAAAACACAACAACTTTCATTTGAAAATCCAGATGAAAAAATGACGTATTTTGAGTTAGATGTTTCAAACGCTAAGGGAATTGGAAACGTAGCGATTATTGCGCAAGGCAATGGTCAAAAATCATCTTACGAAGTTGAAATTGATGTAGTAAATCCAAATCCTGTTTCTTCAAAAGCAATTGCAGCTGAATTAGAGCCAAACGCAACCCAAACTATAAACTTTGAAACCTTCGGAATTAAAGGAAGTAATTATGCCGTTATTGAGTTTTCAACCTTGCCATCTATGGATATTTCAGGAAGGTTACAGTATTTAATTCAATATCCACACGGTTGTGTTGAACAAACAACTTCAAGTGTGTTTCCGCAGTTGTATTTAGGTGAAATTATGGAGCTTCCAATTCAGCAAAAACAAGAAATGACTAACAATATTGAAAAAGCCATAGAACGCTTAGGGAATTTTCAATTACTAAATGGCGGTTTAAGTTATTGGATGGGGCAAAATTCAGCCAACGATTGGGGAACAAGTTATGCAGGACATTTTATGATGGAGGCTTCAAAAAAAGGCTTTGTACTACCATTAACTTTTATTTCAAATTGGTTAAAATACCAAAAACAAGCGGCCCGAAATTGGAGACCTAGTTACAAAACATACAATTCAGATTTAGCACAAGCATATCGTTTATATACTTTGGCGTTGGCAGGGCATCCAGATTTATCGGCAATGAATAGATTGCGAGAGTTTAGTGAGCTTTCAAACAATGCAAAATGGCGTTTGGCAGCTGCTTATGCATTGGCAGGTCAAAAAGAAGCGGCAACTAAAATTGCGAATACGGCAAATATTAATTTTGAAACTAAAAACAACGATTATTACACCTATGGTTCTGTAGATAGAAATAGAGCAATGGCTATGGAAACAATGTTGTTGACTGGTGATGTTCAGGCAAAGGAATTGGCAAAATACATTGCTAAAAGATTATCATCTAATAATTGGATGAGTACTCAAACCACTGCGTATAGTTTATTGGCAATGGCTAAAATGGTGGAATTGAATGGCGGAAAAGCGATGAATTTAAAGTATACAATTAATAATGAAAAATCGAAGTCGGTTACTACTAAGTTTGCCATTGCACAGCAACATTTAAAAATTAATGAAGGTGTAAACAGTATTTCAATTATAAATAATGAACGTAATTTAATATTTGTAAACGTATTGAATTCAGGTATTCTTCCTTTGGGTGAAGAAATTTCAGAAAAAAGAGGTTTAGGCGTTCAAGTTCAATATAAAGATACGCAAGGGAAAATAATTGATGTTTCTAAACTTTCTCAAGGAACTGAATTTGAAGCCTTAGTTACTGTAAGTAATTTAAAAGCTGAAGATGTACACGATATTGCATTGACTGAAATTTTTCCTTCAGGTTGGGAAATTGTAAATACACGTTTTACAGATTTTGGTACCACAACCGTTGGCACAGCTAATTTTACCGACATTAGAGATGATCGTGTGAATTTTTACTTCAATTTAAATGGCAAAGAAACCAGAACATTTAAAGTGCTGTTAAACGCTTCTTATTTGGGTAATTATTATTTATATGGTTTACAAGCCGAAGCAATGTACGATAATGAGTATTTTACACGTACAACAGGAAAATGGATTGAAGTGGTGAAGTAAAAAACCACCTCTTCTTCTGGCTTTGCCAGAATTCACTCCTCCTTGAAAAGGAGGAGAAATATCAGGAATAATAATAGAAATCCTTCCCTTTCAAAGGGAAGGTGATTTTAGCTTTGCTAAAATCGGAAGGGTTAACACGTTATACTATGAAAAAGAGAATTCATAACCTTAAATATCTTGAAGGGCGAAGAAAAGATTTAAGAAATAATTTAACTCCAGCAGAAGCTTTTTTCTGGAAGTGTATTCAAAAGAAAAAATTAGCAGGAAGAAAGTTTAGAAGACAACATAGTATTCAAAATTACATAGTAGATTTTTATTGTGCTGAGGAAAAACTAATTATTGAATTAGATGGTCAGGTTCATTTTAACGTTGTACAACAAGAATATGATAGGCAACGAACTAAAGAGTTAGAATGTTTAGACTTCAAAATAATTAGATTTGAAAATAAACAAGTTTTTGAAGAAACAGCTTTAGTTTTGAAAACAATAAAAAGTCATTTTAATGATGTTAAATAATTTATTTCTTTCCTTGTGAAGGAAAGATGGTTTTAATAAAGTTAAAATCGGAAAGGTTCACAGTTTTTTTAATAAATGAATAAGATTATAAAACATAAAATCAAATTAATAATAGCCGTTATTTTAGTAACGGCTTATTATTTTGCATTGCCAAAACAATTATTTAAAGATCCTACATCAACAGTTATTGAAAGTGTTGAAGGGGCATTATTAGGCGCTAAAATTGCAAGTGATGGTCAGTGGAGGTTTCCACAAAACGATTGTGTTCCACCCAAATTTAAAGCGTGTATTGTTCAGTTTGAAGATGCTTATTTTTATAAACATCCGGGATTTAATCCCATTTCAATTGTAAAGGCTATTGTTGAAAATTTCAAATCGAATAAAGTAAAAAGAGGTGGTAGTACGTTAACGCAACAAGTAATACGATTATCTAGAAAAAATCAAAAAAGAACCTATTTTGAAAAACTAAAAGAATTGGTTTTAGCTACACGGTTAGAGTTTCGCTATTCAAAAGAAAAAATACTTTCGTTGTATGCTTCAAACGCACCATTTGGTGGAAATGTTGTTGGTTTAGATGTGGCTTCTTGGCGTTATTTTGGTCGGTTTTCAAACGAACTTTCTTGGGCAGAAAGTGCAACATTGGCTGTGTTGCCAAATGCACCAAGTTTAATTTATCCTGGAAAAAATCAAGAACGATTATTGCAGAAAAGAAATCGTTTATTACAAAAATTATTGAATGAACATATCATTGATACGTTAACATATCAATTGGCAATTGAAGAAGCATTACCCCAAAAACCTTATAAAATTCCGCAAATAGCACCTCATTTATTGCAAAGAGTGGCGAAAAATCAGCGAGGTAAAAAAGTAACAACTTCGGTACAAATGAATCTTCAACAGCAAATAAATGCTATTGTAAAAAAACATTATTTAGAATTAAGTCAGAACCAAATTAACAATATGGCCGTTTTGGTTTTAGATGTAAAAACTAGAAAAGTATTGGCGTATGTTGGCAATTCTCCAACAACTGGTCAGCATCAAAAAGATGTAGATATAATTAATAAACCACGAAGTACAGGAAGTGTTTTAAAGCCTTTTTTGTATGCCGCTATGTTAGATGCGGGTGATATTTTACCCAATACATTGGTGGCTGATGTACCAACACAAATAGGAAGTTACCGTCCCGAAAATTTCAATAAAAAATTTGATGGAGCTGTTTTTGCAAGTGAAGCACTTTCAAGATCGTTAAATGTACCTGCCGTTAGAATGTTGCAAAGTTTTGGTTTAGATAGGTTTCATCATTATTTAAAAGCGTTGAAATTAACCGATATTAAGTACAGTGCCAATCATTACGGGTTGTCGTTAATTTTGGGTGGAGCAGAAAGTAATTTATGGGATTTGTGTAAAAGTTACGCATCAATGGCTTCCACAGTAAATCATTACGATGATACGCAAGGAAAATATTATACAAAAGAGTTTATAGAACCTTCTTATTTGGCCAATTTTAACCCAGATTTTGGAGTAACTTCATTAGAAAAATCCATTTTTGATGCGGGTTCAATATATGTAACTTTTGAGGCCTTAAATAACGTAAACCGTCCCGAAGAAGAGCAAAATTGGGAGTTTTTTAATGAAGCTAATAAAATTGCGTGGAAAACAGGTACAAGTTTTGGTTTTAGAGATGCTTGGGCAATTGGTGTTACCAAAGATTTTGTTGTTGGCGTTTGGGTAGGAAATGCCGATGGAGAAGGCAGGCCTGGATTGGTAGGTGTTTCAACGGCGGCTCCAGTTATGTTTGAAATATTTAATTATTTACCCAATAGTAATTGGTTTGAAGCTCCTTTTGATGAATTGGTTCAAATACCAATTTGTAGTAAAAGCGGTTATAGAGCTGGTGAATATTGCGAAAAGAAAGATACGCTTTTTGTACAGAGATCAGGGTTGAAAACAACACCTTGTCCGTTTCATTTTTGGGTACACTTAGATAAAAACGAAGAATTTCAGGTAAATACTTCTTGCGAAACATTGCCAAATATCATTCATAAAAGCTGGTTTGTTTTACCACCTTTAATGAGTTATTATTACAAAAAAAAGAATCCGTTCTACAAACATTTACCTAGTTTTAGAAAAGATTGTTTGGGTGAAACCAGTACTACAATGGATTTTATAAATCCTAAAGAAAATACTACATTTTACTTAGCGAAAGATTTTAAAGAACAAGAGCAGGGAATTGTATTGAAGCTAGTACATTCAAATCCGTCAGCGTTGGTTTTTTGGTATTTAGATAGTGAGTTTATAGCTACTACACAAAACATTCATGAGTTAGAAATAAAACCTAAAAAAGGTGCTTATATGCTTACTGCAATTGATGAACAAGGAAATGAAATTCAAAAAGAAATTGAAATAAAATAACCTTTTGAACATCAAATCAAAAGTTGTATCTTGCAAACAAAATATAAGATCTATCCTGAAAAACTATGTTACAAATTTTATTAGTTGATGACGAAAATGATGCTTTAGAAGCGCTTGAATGGAAATTAAATAATTACATTGATAATGTTGAGGTTACTACTTGTAATTCACCAATTAAGGCAATTGACATTATTAATGAAGGAGGCCTTGATGTAGTGTTTTTAGACATACAAATGCCTGAAATGGATGGTTTTACCATGATTGAAAAGCTTGAGAATAGAGATTTCAATTTAATTTTCACAACAGCACATGATGAATTTGCGTTAAAAGCGATTAAAGTTTCAGCAATTGATTACTTATTGAAGCCAGTTGATAAAGATGAGTTGCTTGAAGCAATGGAGAAAATTAAAAAACCAAAAAAAGGCGATTTATTAGAAAATAAATTACAGTTATTGTTAAATAATTTAAATGACAATAATGACAAAATTAATATTTCTGCCGACGGTAAAGTGTATTTGTTAGATAGAGACGATGTTGTTATGTTGAAATCTGATAAAAGTTACACAACAATTTATTTAAAAAATGAACAACAAATCTTAGTTTCTAAAACGTTAAAAGAGGTTGAGAAAAAATTCTTGTTTTCACAATTTTTTAGAGTTCATAATTCTTATTTAATTAATTTAAATCACGTAAAAGAGTATTTAAAAGGTCTTGGCGGTGAGTTGATTATGACAAATGGATTAACTGCAAGTATTAGTAGAAACCGAAAAGCTGAGTTATTTAAGAAACTTTATTTAGACTAAAAGAATGTTATTAGATTTTCATTCTGAAATATATTCGTGGATAAGAGGAGGGCTTTTCATTTTATTCATATATCATTTGTTGATATATTTTCAAAATAAGAATAATCTATATTTATACTATAGTTTATATTTATTTAGTATTACCCTTTTTCTTTGTCAATCTTTTATTGCAGATGTAATTCCTAATTATACAGAGTATGCTGATTTTACCATCCAATTTTTAGCTTACGGGGCTTATATTGCTTTTGCTAGGGTTTTATTAGACTCTAGAAGTAAACTTTTAGAATGGGATAAGTATTTAGAAATTGAAATTAAAGTTTTACTCGTTTTATCACCTATATTTTTGTTGATTCAAATCCTTTTTGGGTACGAATTTCAATTAAAGGCTTTTATTGTAATAGCTCCAATTATTACCGCTTTTACCATTTACACGTTTTATATTATTTTAAAAAGCATAAAAAATAACAATACAATTAATTTTGTATTGGCTACCTTATTTTATTTAGTGTTTGCAAATATTAGTTTTTTAGAATTATTTATTGGCAAAGAAGCTTTTACTAATTTTGGAGTTGATCCTATGTTTTTTATTTATGTAGGTGTTTTGTTACAATGCTTAATATTATCAGTAATTATAGGTTCAATTATTAAAACAATTGAGCAAAAAAGTAAAAATGCTGAAGTAAAGTTAGCGGTGAAATTAAAGGAAATGGAAGAGCTGAAAATGACAGCACTTCAGAGCCAAATGAACCCTCATTTTTTGTTCAACTCCTTAAATTCCATCAATAATTTTGTATTAAAAAGTGATGTTGAAAAAGCATCAGATTATATCACAAAATTTTCGAGATTAATACGTGTAATTTTAAACAGTTCTTCAAGTCCAACATCTACATTAGCCGAGGAGTTAGGTATTTTAGCACTGTATGTAAAGTTAGAGCAAATGCGTGTGAATGGAGGCTTTAGTTATAAAGTAAATATTCAAGAATATGTAAATTTAGAAACTATAAAAGTTCCTCCTTTATTTTTACAGCCCTTTATTGAAAATGCAATTTGGCATGGGATTATGAAAAAGAATGGTGAAAAAACAATCAAATTATCAATAAAGAAAGAAGATAATATGGCGGTTTGTATTATTGAAGATAATGGTATTGGAATAAATAAGGCTAAGGAAATTAAACATATGTCTCAAAAACGTAAATTCTTTGGTGCAAAAGCTACAGAACATCGAATTAAAATTTTATACAAAAACAAAGATGTGCATATTGAAACAAAAGACATTTCTTCAAGTCAAGAAACGGGCACAAGGGTTTCAATTAAATTTCCTTTAGAATAATAATAGCTTATTTAGTAGTTTTTAGCAGAAATAGGTTAGTTAATAGTTAAGAAATCTTCTGTTTTCACTTGTCTGAAATAACCATTTATTTTGTTAAACATGTAATTTGTTTAATTTTTAAGCTATTTTGTGAATTTCACTAAAAAGAATAGCATAACACTCGTATATTTGTAGTGTAATTTCGTCAAGAGGGGTTTTGGCACTTTACATTTAAAACATTAAATAAGTCTTTGGGGTTGATTTATTTATTCCTTGAACATTGTAAGAACGTATTACAATGTTCAAGGTTTTTTTTTTGAATTAAATTTTTATAAGAAATAAATACCTTTCCGTTTTTAATAGATATATTTGAAATAATTTATGAAGAAAATTACTCAAATATTTTTAATTTTATTTGTACATCAAATTTGGTCTCAGATTGATTATTCTGAAAGTTGGCAAGACTTTTATTCGTACAATAACGTAAAAGATTTTTTAAAGGTTGATAACGATATTTTTGCAATTGCAGATAATGCTTTGTTTAAGTACGATTTAAATTCGGGAGAAATCAACAAAATATCTTCTGTCAATGGTCTTTCAGGAGAAACTACTACAAGTATTTATTATAGCGAGGTATTCGGCAAAACAGTTGTTGGTTATGAAAATGGTTTATTAGAAATAATTGATGCCGATGGAACCATTACAGTTGCAAAAGATATCCTAAATTTTAGTTACTCTGGGAGTAAGCAAATTAACAGTATAACAGGTTTTGAAAATAAATTGTATTTAGCAACTTCATTCGCTATTATTGTGTATAATTTAGAAACGCTGCAATTTGGTGATACTTATTTTATTGGAAACCAATCAACTGAAATTGAAATTAATGACATTAAAATATTTGAGGATGTTATTTATGCAGCCACAGAAGAGGGTATTTTTACAGCAGATGTTTACAATCCAAATTTAATAGACTATAATAATTGGACATCAAGTTTTAGCGGAAACTTTAGGTCTATCGCAATTTTTAATAATGAAGTTTACACGGCACGAGGTAATAATTTATACACTGTTGAAAATAACACGTTGTATTTAAAAAAAACAAGTACTCAAAACATTAAAAGTGTTAAGGCATCTTTAGCATATTTGACCATTGGAACGCAACGAATAGTTACTGTTTTTAATGAAAATTTTGTTGAAGTAGCAAATCATACTTCAACTTCAACCGATCCATTTTATTATAGTTTAAATACAGCGTATTTCGAAAATAATGAACTTTTTATAGCGACAGCTGAATTCGGAATTTTAAAAAGTAATTTACAACAAATAGCCGATTTTACAGAAATTCATCCCGAAGGCCCTACATCAAATGCTCCTTTTTCAATCGCGGCTAAAGAAAACCAGTTATGGGTGGTTTATGGTGGTTATGACGCAACCTATACGCCTTTAACGGGGAGGTTTCCGGTAAGTCATTTTAACGGAGAGCATTGGTTAAATAAGCCTTATAATGAGTTTAAAGTTAATAATTTAGTGCATATCGCTTTTGATGTGTTCAATATAAATAAAGTATATGTGAGTTCTTGGGGTGCTAGTAATCCCAATGATCTATTAAACACAGGTGGAATGTTGGTTATTGAAGATGATGAAGTGACCGATTTTTGGAATTATACAAATAGCGGTTTGGAAAAATTGAATTTACCTCAATCCCCAAATTATATTTCAACAAGAATTAATGGTTCAGCAATGGATAATAAAGGAAATTTATGGATTACGAATGCTTGGGTCGACAATAAAATAAAAAAATACAATCAAAATGGTAGTTGGTCAAGTGTTGATATGAGCGCTACAATTACAAATACAGCATTAGGTTTAAATGAGCTAGAGGTTGATAAAACTACAACAGTTTGGATTGGATCCAGGAAAAATGGCGTTTTGGCATATAATGAAGCGCGTAACAATAAAACATCTTTAACAACCGAGCAAAATAAGGGTTCGTTGCCCGATTTAAATGTAAGAACCGTAAAATCTGATAGTAGAAACAGACTTTGGATTGGTACAAAAAAAGGAATGGTGGTACTTTACAATGCGTCTAATGTTTTTAATCAAACGGTTGTAAATGCCGAGCCTGTCATAATTTTAGATGACGGAATTCCCAAGAAATTATTAGGAGATCAGGCTGTTAATTCAATTGCAATTGACGGTGCCGATAATAAATGGTTTGGAACTGAAACAGGTGGGGTATTGCAAACCAATCCAACAGGTTCAATCACATTACAAAATTTCAACAAAGACAATTCACCACTACCTTCAAATAATATTTTAAAAATTGCAGTTGCTGATAATTCAGGGTTGGTGTACTTTGCTACAGATAAGGGTATTGTAGCTTTTAACAGTAATGTTGCAGAGTATGGCGAAAATTTACAAGAAGTATATGCGTATCCAAATCCTTCAACAAAAAACAATGAATTTATTACAATTGACGGAAGAAATGGAACGCATTTACCAAGAGGTACCAATATAAAAATTGTAGATACTGCAGGTAATTTGGTATTTGAAACGAATATAAAAGAAGGTCAAGAATTGTTTGGAGGTAAAGTTGTTTGGAACAAAACAAACTTAGCGGGTAAAAAAGTGGCTTCAGGGGTGTACATTGTTTTGTTAACTGCCAACGAAAATACAGAAACTGAAGTAGCTAAAATTGCGATTATTAACTAATCATGATTGAAACCACCAAAGCAATTGTATTAAATACAATAAAATATGGAGATACCAGTTTAATAGCAACTTGTTATACAGAAAAATGTGGTATAAAATCGTATATGCTTAGAGGTGTTTTAAAAGCAAAAAAAGCGAAGATTAAAACCGCTTATTTTCAACCTTTAATGCAGTTAAACTTAACTGCAAATCACAACAATAAAGGTTCTTTAAATAGCCTTAGAGATGTTGAAGTTGTTCATTTCTACAGTTCACTATACGTAAATATAAAAAAACAAACCATAGCCTTATTTTTAGCTGAAATTTTAAACCAATGTGTCAAAGAAGAAGAGTATAATAATGCACTATATACTTATTTAGAAACTTCATTTTTATGGCTAGATACGCATGATGATGTTTCTAACTTTCATTTACTTTTCTTGTTGAATTTAACCAAGTTTTTGGGTTTTTATCCAGAAATAGATACCGCCCAAAACACCTATTTTGATATGGAAGAAGGTAGGTTTACAGCCATAAAAGAGCCCAACGCTGTATTTGGTGAAAATTTAGATCAATTTAAGAAGCTGTTAGGCATAAATTTTGATATTCTTCACCAAGTTAATTTTAACGCATCAAGTAGACAGGTTGTGTTAAATATGCTCATTCAATATTTTGAATTACATTTGAGCGGTTTTAAAAAACCTAAATCTTTAGCTATTTTAAAAACAGTATTTAATTGATTATGAGATTTTTAGTTGTTATTTTTTTTATTACATTTTCAATTCAGGCACAACAAGTTAAGGTGTTAGAGTTAGGAGTGGATTTTCCTATTGAAAATGTGACCATTTATAACGAAACCAAGGAAACCATCATTTATACTGATAAATTCGGAATAGCTGATTTATCAATATTTAAAGAAAGTGATGTTATTTCATTTTATCATATAGGTTTTTTTGAGTACGAAATTTTAAAAAGAGAACTAGGTGTAATAGAGTTTGTGGTTCATTTAGTAAAAAAATCGGAGCAATTAGATGAGATTGTATTGTCAGCTTCTAAAGGCAACGAAAAAAGAAGTAGAATAGCAGAACAAATTGCGGTAGCTTCGGAAATAGATATTAAAAAGTTGGCACCTCAAACTTCAGCCGATTTATTGGCTCATTTACCAGGGGTTAAAGTACAAAAAACGCAGTTTGGTGGTGGAAGCCCTGTGCTTAGAGGTATGGAGGCGAATCGTGTTTTATTAGTTGTAGATGGCGTTAGAATGAATAATGCGATCTACAGAATGGGGCATTTACAAAATTCCATTACAGTATCACCTACCATTATTGACAGAACAGAGGTTATTTTTGGTCCATCATCAGTAGTTTATGGATCTGATGCCCTGGGAGGTGTAATTCATTATTACACAAAAACACCTAAAACCAGTTTAAATAATGAAGTCAAAGGCGAAATTTTTTCAAGGTATAGTTCTGTAAATAATGAAATTACTACGCAGGCCAATGTTGAGCTTAAATTTAAAAAATGGGCTTCGTTTACCAGTGTTTCGTATAGTGATTTTGGAGATTTAAGAATGGGGAAAAGCAGAAATCACGGGTTCAAAGAATGGGGAAAAGTGTATGAATATTCAAATAATACCGATGCGTATTACAACCCAAAACCAGTTCAAAATGCAAATCCAACGCTTCAAAAAAACACAGGGTTTAAGCAAACTGATATATTGCAAAAATTTGCTATCCCGTTTTCAAAAAATACCGATTTCACCCTGAATCTTCAATATTCAACTTCATCAAATATTCCAAGATTTGACAATTTAACTCAATATTCAGGGGGTAGTTTAAAGTTTGCTGAATGGTACTATGGACCACAGCAACGATTGTTGGTTTCGCCTCAATTAAAAATTAATCCGTCTAAAAAATGGTTAGATTACGGTACAATTACACTAGCGTATCAAAATATAAAGGAGTCGAGAGTGCAACGAAAATTTTCAAGTTTAGATCGTACCTATAGAGATGAACACGTTGATGTGTTTAGTTTGAATGGTGATTTTTTTGTTCCTTTAACAACTGACAATAGTCGAATATTTTCCTACGGAATTGAAGCAACGCACAACAACGTAAATTCTGAAGCAATTGGTAAAGTATTGGCTGTTTATAACAATGCCGTTGTTGGTTTTACAGATGAATTTACGGTACAATCTCGCTATCCTGACGCAGGAAGTACCTACACAAGCGCAGCAGCTTATGTGAATTACAGGCAAGATATTAGTGAAAAATCTACCTTAAATACAGGGATCAGATTTATAAATACGAATTTAACGGCAAAATGGATGGATGATACGTTTATTACATTGCCTAATATGGATATTTCATTAAATAATTCTTCAGTCACAGCAACCATTGGATATGTTTTTAAACCAACTTTAGATTGGCAAATAAACGGAATTATTTCTTCAGGTTTTAGATCGCCAAATATTGATGATATTGGAAAAATTAGGGAGAAAAATGGGGATGTTACGGTGCCAAATATTTATTTAAAACCCGAATATGCGTATAATTTTGAAACCAGCGCTATAAAATACTTCAACAATAAAAAATTTCACATAGGTTTAGATGTATATTATACCTTATTACATAACTATATTACACGTGATTATTATGAAATGGATGGTTCTTCAACTATTATTTATGATGGAGAAGAGGCCAATACAATGGCAAATGTAAATAAAGACAATGCATACATTTATGGAAGTACTTTTAGTTTTAAGGGGAATTTTAATGCTATGTGGTATTCCAAAGGAGCTATAACCTACACTAAAGGTATGGCTTATGATACAAAAAATAGATTATCGTCTATTCCTCCTTTATTTGGAATGTTAGAAGTTGGGTTTGAAAAGAAACGTTTTCAAGTAGGTGTTAATTGGGTTTTTAACGGTAAAAAAACTCTAGAAACATATAATTTAGTAGAAGGTATTGATAATATTGAAGAAACGCCTTACAATGCTTTATTAGACACCTATTATGGAACGCCAAGTTGGAATGTTTTTAGCCTAAATACAAACTACAAAATAAATAACAATGTAAGTCTGTTCGCAAATATTGATAATATTTTTGACATTCATTACAAAGAATTTGCTTCTGCAATTAGTGCTCCAGGGCGTAATTTTTCAGTTTCATTATTACTGAATATTTGATGTTTAAAACGACTTTTATTTGTTTTTTGAAAATTTTAGTGTAACTTAGTTAGTTCTAAAACCCTATTTATTATGACATCTTTTTTACAAATCCTTTATTAAAATGAACAATTGCAAAACGACACTTCTTTAGTCTTTTGTAAATTGAAGTTGACCTTTTAACTTTATTATAGTCCGTAAACAGCATTATAATACATAGTTTTTAATTATTAATTGAGTTTTTAAATAACATTATAAACCCCTATGTTATGTTAAAATCAATAAAATTGGCAATTTTAGGTTGGTTTTTTATAATCCCACTTTATGCCCAAACTACAATTCACACAGCAGATTTTGATACTGTTGGTAATTTGGATGATTGGTCTATTGGTGGTGGGGGTGATTTTGATTGGATTCAAGATTCTGGAGGAACTCCTTCAGGGAGTACTGGACCATCTTTTGCCGAAAGTGGAAGTTACTACATGTATACCGAAGCCTCAAATCCTAATAACCCTTCAAAATCCGCTTTTTTAATAAGCCCTGAATTTAATCTTTCAGGAATTTCGGCTCCTGAGTTTACATTTTATTACCATATGTATGGAGCTGATATGGGGGCATTAAATTTAAATGTAAGTACTGATGGGGGCATAACATTCACTACAAGTTTATGGTCAAGGTCAGGTCAAGATCAAATAAGTGAAAGCGCTGTTTGGGAACAAGTTGCAATAGATTTGAGCGCATATTTAGGGCAAACAATACATTTGAGATTTGAAGGAATTACAGGAGGCGGGTATAGAAGTGATATGGCTATTGATAAAATTGCTTTAACAGGTATAATTGCTAATGAACCCGAAATAAATATAACGGGAAACGGTGTTTCAATTGCAACCGGAACAACAGCCGTTTCAATAACAAATGGAACCGATTTTGGAGGTGTTAATTTAGCGTCTAGTTCTGTAGCTCAAACGTTTACGATTCAAAATTTAGGATTGTTAGATTTGCTATTAAGCAATAACCCTTATGTATCAATAACAGGTGCTGATGCTGCACATTTTTCGGTAGATGTTACTTCAACAATATCACCTATTTCTTCCGCAAGTTCTACCACATTTCAAGTTACATTTTCACCACTTTCACTAGGTACAAAAACGGCAACTATACAAATTTCAAATAATGATACTAATGAAAGCTTATATACCTTTAATGTTGAAGGTGCGGGAGTTCAAAACTTTTTTGATAGCGATGGTGATGGTGTTTTTGACCATGTGGATATTGATGATGATAATGATGGTGTTTTAGATGCTTTAGAAGAAAGTGCTTGTAAAAGTTCTTCCATATCAGTTCCTGCAAACTATAAGTTTTTAAACGAAACGTTTGGAACTTTAGCGCCAGGAGCTAGAACAACAATTAATACTTCGTACAATGCAACTACTACTTATTGTTATGAAGAAGGAACAGGAACAGGTTCTTCTTGTGGATCTACCTGGATTCTTGATGATGGAGAATATGTAGTTGTTTCCAAAATTGCAGGTACCATAGCCAGTGATCCAGATAATATTCATGGAGATTTAGCTTGGACCAATGTGCTAGATCATACTGCTGATGATGGTGATACAGGCGGAATGGCTGTTTTTAACGCAGCTTGGGATCCGGGTGTTTTTTATGAAACTACAATAACAGGTATTTTGCCAAATGTTCCAATTACGTATAGTTTTTGGGTGTTAAATATTATGGCACAAAGTACCTATACGGGGTCTATTTTACCCAATGTAACAGTGCAATTTGTTGATTTATTTGGAAATATTATTACAAGTATTGATACAGGTGAATTTGGTAGATGCGCTTCAGGTGTTAATGATAATTCTTGTAGTGCAAATGAATGGCAAAATTTTACTCGTGATGATATTGTTTTGGGTAATGTAGATAAATTTATAGTTCGATTTATTAACAATGCTCCTGGTGGAGGTGGTAATGATTTAGCCCTTGATGATATTGTAATTTCACAAACACTATGCGATACAGATAGCGATGGTGTTGCTGATGTTTTTGATTTAGACAGTGATAATGATGGAATACCTGATGTGGTTGAATCTGGTTTAGGAATTATAAGTTTAGGTACAGCAAAAATACCTTTTCCTTCGGGTTGGGTTGATGCGAATGGGAATGGAATGCATGATGCTGCAGAATCGCATGTTGTTTTAGACTCAGACAGCGATGGAACTCCAAATTATTTAGATTTAGATAGTGATAACGACGGAATTTTTGATGTTGACGAATCTGGTGCTGGAAATACTGCAAATGCATCTTTTCAAAACGGAGATGGAGATATTTCAGGAAATGGTGTAGGGCAAGGTACTGATAGTGATGAAGTAAGAGAAACCGACTATGAATCTGATGGAACCTTAGAATATTTTACCGACGGTATTTTAGATGTGTACGATTATTTTAACGGAAGTACTTTTGAAACAGCTTACGGAAACGAAAATCAAGGTATAGGAAATACCTATTACGTGTTAGATTCAGATGCTGATGGTTTACCCGATTATATGGATGTAACTTCTGATGGGGT
>CBDUAL010000014.1:0-20730 GCA_965365125.1 uncultured Lutibacter sp. | reverse complement strand
AATAGATAAATTTGGAATTGAATATCAAAAAGTGAGCAATGAAATTCACCCAACTAAATTCACAGACGAAAAAGGAAATATACGAAAAGAAATTTCTGCTTCTGATGTTGGAGTCATGTATTCCGAAAATAAAGTAGCCGACACTTATTTAATTGATGAATTATTTTACGATTCTGAATTAGAAAAACAGAATATTGAACAAAACCTGAAAGAAGTAGTTGTTTTCTCTAAAATCCCAAAAAACTCAATAAAGATTCCTGTTGCTGGCGGAAAAAGTTATTCACCAGATTTTGCTTATGTTTTGAATTATGAAGACAAATCGAAGAAATTGTACTTTGTTGTAGAAACAAAAAACACAGCAGAAGAAAGTTTGAGAAATGAAGAAAAACAGAAAATAAGACACGCAGAAAAGTTCTTTGGAGATACAATTAAAATTAAATTCAGAAAGCAATTTAGCAATAAGAAAATAGAAAATTTAATACGAGAAATTGCAATTGAGAAATAGTTAAACATAAACCAGGACCTAACTTTTTTAACCAATTAAAAAATGAAAACTTCAACTTTTTCGTGATTTTTCAATAATGTCAGCTAACAATTTTTTAGCTCTTAATAATTTTACTTTGATATTGCTCATAGGCTCATTCAACATATCGGCCATCTCTTTATAACTCATTTCTCTAAAGTAGCGAAGGTTTATAATTTCCTGATAATGAGGTTTTAATTGTTTGATGTAATTCAATAACTGGGCTAAATTTTGTTCAATAATAAGCTGATCTTCTGGAGATGGTGTTTCATCAAAAATTTTATAAGCTTCAGATTCTTTTTTATTGATAGAAATAATATCAGTACGTTGTTTTCGCTTATGGTCTAAAAATATGTTTTTTGAAATTGAAATTAACCAAGTTTTAAAGTTGTAGCGTTCATTGTACAAGTGAATTTTATCAAAAGCTTTTGAAAATGTTTTAATGGTAATGTCTTCAGCTTCATCTTCATTGTCAGCTTTAGATAGCTGAAACCTAAACACATCACTCCAATACGTGTTCAAAAGTGCATTAAAAGCTTTTTGATCCTTTAAACGTGCTTTTTCAATTAAAGTTGAAATATCGCTATTTTTTGTTACCAATGTGAGGGTTTTGAGCTTAGATTTTTTATAAAGATAAACAATTGTACTAAAATCAGAAATAATTCATAAATAGGCAAGAACAAAATCAAGTCTTTTTCATTTATTTTTTTTGCTGAAATTCCAACAGAAATATACAACAAAATATTGCGAAAAATAAACAAGCCAACAACTATTTGCCAGTTATATAAAAATAAAAGTAAAACAGCACTTAACATCCAAAATAGTAGTTGAGAACTATAGTATAAGCCCAATAAAAATTTATGCAATGGTTTGTAGTTTGAGGCGGTAGATATATGTCTTCTTTTCTGTTGAATCCAGTTTTTAAAAGATGTTTTAGGTGTTGAAATAGTAAAACTATTGGTTGAAGTACACATGGATGTGTTTTTTTTAGTTGCCACCTGATTTACAAATAAATCATCGTCACCAGATTTAATTTTAATATGGTTTACAAAACCTTTATTGGCAAAAAATAAATCTTTAGTATATGCTAAATTTCGTCCAACACCCATATACGGAATTCCAATTTTAGCATACGAAACATACTGTACAGCAGTTATAAGCGTTTCAAAACGGATTATTTTATTTAAAAACGATTTATTAATTTTTTTATAGGCACCATAACCTAAAATTAATTCTTTTGAATTACTAAAATTAGCGGTCATCTCTGCAATCCAATTGTTAGAAACGGGTTTACAATCAGCATCTGAAAATAATAAATAGTTATGAGAGGCTGCTTTTATGCCAAGTGTGAGAGCGTATTTTTTACTTCCCCAAAATTGTTCATTGGGAGCAACATTTACAATTTTAATAAGCAAAGGGTGCTTTTTTTGAAATGCCTCTAGAATATCAAGCGTATCGTCATAAGAACGATCGTTGATTAAAACCAATTCAAAATTCGAATAATTTTGTTGAATAAAGAAAGGAATGTTTTTTGTTAAATTTTTGGCTTCGTTTTTAGCGCAAATAATAACAGAAATAGGTTTGTTAAAAGAAGGGGTATTTTTATGCTGCCTTGAAAAAGCAAAAGATCCAAATAATGGAATGTAATACATAAATTGAATACAAACAATTGCTATAAAAGCAATAAACACATATTCAAGCAACATAAATTACCTGTTTTCACATTCATCTGCGGTTTTTCCACAGAATCCACAAGGCTCACCATCTTTATTTAAATGCGGGTTCTGACTAGCGCAAGTACCAGCAAATTTACCGTCTTTTTTTGCCCAAATTTTTATTGCAATTCCTGCAACCCCAACACCTAAAAGTGCCAATGTTAAAAGTAATAATTTCATAGTTACTAAATTAGTTTGCAAATATAATGATTTCTTCTACATTTTAAGTTGTTATCAGATGAATATCTATTGATTGCTAAAACGCAATTAATATTGTTTAATTTTTAATTAAAAATCACCTAAAGTGTTAAATATTAGTGTATTTGTTTCTGTATTTAGTTATTTATTGATAAATTGCAAGTGTATTAGTATTTATTAATTTATAAAAATTGTGTTAAGTAACAAACCGACTAAACCAATGTGAATTATAAAATTAAATTGAATTAAGTAATAAATATTGATATGAATACCAAAAAAGACTCGCCAAATTCGTAAGAAAAGGCGAGTTTTTAATTTAAAAATAAATGTTTGGTTAACTTCCTGTTTTTGTCAACACATCTTGAACATTATTTGGAACGAGTTCAAAATTTGAGAATTTAGTGCTAAAACTTCCTCTACCTTGAGTAATAGAACGTAGTGTTGTAGAATAACGATACATTTCTGCCAAAGGGGTTTTTGCTTTGATAGATTGGTATCTGCCATCACTATCCATTCCTAAAATAATAGCTCTTCTAGATTGTAAATCGGTCATTACATTTCCCATTAATTCTTCAGGAACCTTAACTGTAAGTTCATGAACAGGTTCTAATAATTTTGGTTTTGCTTGTAAAAATGCAGCTTTAAATGCGTGTGCTGCAGCAATTTTAAAAGAAATATCATTAGAATCTACCGAGTGCATTTTTCCATCAAAAACCATGACTCTAATATCTCTAGCATAAGATCCTGTTAACGGCCCCTCTTCCATAACTTCTAGGCAACCTTTTAACACCGATGGTAAGTATCTAGTATCAATAACACCTCCAACTATACAGTTGTAAAATATTAATTTGCCGCCCCAGTCTAAAGAAACCTCTTCTTTACCTCTAATGTTAAACCCTTCTGGTTCTGGCATTCCTTCAAACCAAGGTTCAATTTTTAAGTGAACTTCACCAAATTGACCAGATCCGCCAGATTGTTTTTTGTGCTTATAACTTGTAGTTGCTGAACGCTGAATAGTCTCTCTATACGCAATTCTTGGTTGTTCAAATTCAGCTTTTATACCATAGGTTTTTTGAAGTATTGAATCTATAGTGGCCAAATGTAATTCTCCTTGGCATGATAAAATTTGTTGCTTTAATTCGGTTGAATATTGAATGGTAACGGTTGGATCTTGACTGTGAATTTTTTTAAGCGCTTCGTTTAATTTTTCTTCATCATTTTTATCAACTGCATTAATACATTTTCTAATTCTTGAATCAGGATATTTTATTGGTTTTATAGTAATGTTAGTATCTTTTGTTCTTAAAGTATCGTTGGTTTCAGTGTATTTTAATTTTAAGGTAGCACCAATATCACCTGCGCTTAATTTTTCAACAGGTTCACGGTTTTTGCCGTCCATAATATAGAGCTGATTTAAAATTTCAATTTCTTCGTTTCTTGAATTTTCTAATTTATCATTTTGTTTTACTTCACCCGATTTTACTTTAAAAAAGCTAATTTGACCTAAATTTGGTTCGTATAAAGTTTTAAAAATAAATAATGAAGTTGGCGCATCAACTTTACATTCAACAGACGCTCCTTCAGTACTTTGTTCAGGTTTTAAGTCGGCGGCTGAAGGGGCAACATTATCTATAAATCCCATCAAGCGTCCGCTTCCCATATCATTCAATGCTGATATACAGAATACAGGAAATAACTCATGGTTAAGCATTCCTTTTTTAATTCCTTCGCGCATTTCATCTTCATTTAATTCACCTTTATCAAAATAAAGTTCCATTAAATCTTCGTCATTTTCAGCAGCTTTTTCAACCAATTCATTGTGTAATTCATTGGCAATATCTAATTGGTTAGCAGGTATTTCTAATTTTTCTGGTTTTCCACCATCAGGACCAAATTTGTATAATTTCATTTTAAGTACATCAATAATACATTGCGCCCCATCAATAACTAAAGGGTATTGAATTTTAACAGCATTGTTTCCAACTAAATCTACAATACTTTTAAAACTATCATCAAAATCAGCATTTATATTATCTATTTGATTGATAACAAATAAGGTTGGTTTTGAAAAACGATCTACATAATTCCATATAATTTCGGTACCTACTTCAACGCCGTGTTGTGCATTTACAAGCATTACAATAGAATCGGCAACACGCATTGTAGAGGCAATTTCGCCAATAAAATCGTCTAAGCCAGGAGTATCAATAATGTTTATTTTGTAGTTGCGCCATTCGGTGTGAAGAGGAGTGGCAAAAATGGAAGTTTCTCTTTCTTGTTCAATTTCGTGATAGTCTGAAACGGTATTTTTGTTTTCAACACTACCACGGCGTTTGACTAAGCCAGCTTCAAAGAGCATTGTTTCTGCAAGCGTGGTTTTTCCACTTTTGTGAGCGCCAACAAAAGCAACATTTTTAATGTGTTTATCATCGTATATTTTCATAATATGAGCGGTTAATATTAATAAAGTGTTATAAAGTTACGAACTTTTTGATATAAAAATATGACAAATGTTAGGTTTTTAAAATGCCACTTTTTTAGCTCTTAAAACGTTTGAAATTGGGTTTTGTTCAAAATATACTTTCTTTTTAAGGGTACATTGGTTCTAAATTTATTTGAAATATTTTTTTTGAAAAAAAATCAAAACATGTAAGATTTTACAATTCATCCTATAAAAACAACAGTTCAGTAATAATCTATTTTTTAGCAGTGGTTTTTGCCGCACTTTTGAAGTGTGAAAATTAAGTATGAACCAAAAACAATTAAACATGCAACATCTAATTTTAGCACTGGCTTTTTTATTTACAACGGGAGTAATGGCGCAGTCAACAGAAAAAGAGCAATTAAAAGAAACAGGAAATATTAAAGTATCTGTAGTAAATGCTTTAAGTGATAACGGAACAATAGCTTTTGCGTTGTACAATGAAGAAGGTTTTTTAAAAACACCTTTAAAAAGCAAATCTGCAACCATTAAAAACGGTTTAAGTACTGTTGAATTTCAAAATATTTCAGCAGGAAACTATTCGATAGTTTGTTTTCATGACGAAAACAGCAATGGTCAAATGGATTTTGAATTAAACGGAATGCCAAAGGAAGCTTTTGGAGCATCAAACAATGTAATGAATTTTGGTCCACCACAATTTGAAGATGCTAAATTTGAAGTGTCTAATAACAGTGTAACTTTAGAAATTAAGTTTTAAATTGCAGCATCAAACCAATACATATCGTATGAGAAAAGATCTAAAATACCTGCTTAAAATTTCATTTATAATTGCCATTGTAATTTTTATAATTGAGCGGTTATTTTTTGGAGGTGGTTTTAATTTGCCTTTAGACAAATTATTTAAGGTTTTTAGTATTCATTTTATGTATGCGTTTGTGTTATCAACTATCAATGGTTATTTCTTTTATTATTTAAATTCTAAATTTTCTTGGGAAAAACATTCAAAAAAGAGATTGGTAATTGGTGCATTGGGGTCAGTAATACTATCAATGCTAGGTTTGATACTTTTAAGATTTGTTACGTTGGTTTTAATTTTAGGAAAACCTTTAGATGCGTTTTTGTATGATAAAGGAGCTACAACATATTATTTATTCGGGCTAAGTTTAACGTTAATAGCAAGTTTGGTATTTCATGCTATTTTCTTTTACAAGGCTTTAAGCGAGAAAAAAGTGACCGAGCAACAAATAGTTGCAAAAACAGAAACAGCAAAATATGAGTCGTTAAAAAGCCAGATAGATCCTCATTTTTTATTCAACAGTTTAAATGTGTTAACCTCTTTAATTGGAGAAAACCCCAAACAAGCTGAAAAGTTTACAACAAAACTTTCAAAAGTGTACAGGTATGTGTTGGAGCAAAAAAACAAAGATTTAATTGATTTAGATGAAGAACTATTGTTTGCAAAAACCTATATGGAATTGTTGAAAATGCGTTTTGAAGACGCTGTTACCTTTGAAATTCCAGAGAAAGCAAGTAATCCAGAATTAAAAATTGTTCCTTTATCGCTTCAATTGTTGTTAGAAAATACCATTAAACACAATGTGGTTTCCGAAGAAAATCCTCTAACGGTAAAAATTATTGAAGAAGATGGTTATTTAATTATCACCAATAATTACAACCCAAAAACCATTGTTGAAAAAGGAACAAAAGTAGGATTGAAAAATATTATAGACAGGTATAATTTAATCACGTTAAAAAAAGTGTCTGTAGATAAAACAGGGCAAGTATTTACGGTAAAACTACCTTTATTAACTCAAAAAACAATTATTATGAAAACATCAGAAAATATAGAAAACTCAAAGTACATAAAGGCTGTAGAGCGCGTTGAAGAAATAAAAGGATTCTATTCAAATTTAATTGCGTACTGCCTTGGAATTCCATTTTTTGTATATATAAATCTTACCTATGTGCCACAGTTTCATTGGTTTTGGTTTCCAGCATTGGGTTGGGCAATAGGTTTAACTTTTCAAGGACTAAAAGCTTTTGCATACAATCCGTTTTTAGGAAGAGATTGGGAAGATCGTAAAATTCAGGAATATATGAATGAAGATAAAAAACAATACTGGGAGTAACTAAATATAGTTGGAAAGTCTTGAATTTTAAAGTCAAAAGTCAAAAGTCAAAAGCTGAAAGTCAAAAGTATGCAGATTTCTAAGTGAAGTCGAAGCGATAATTTTATAACAAAAATATTAAGCAACCAGCTAAAGGTTAAAAGCCAATAGCAAAAAGCGATAAAAATAATGAAATCATATTTTACAGAAGAGGATAAATACATAAGAGCAAAGAAAAAAGTTGATAATATAAAAGGATTTTATGCTAATTTGTTAGCATATTGTTTAGTAATTCCTTTTTTATTTTTTATTAATTACATGACTTCACCAAGTTATTATTGGTTTTGGTGGCCAATGTTTGGTTGGGGAATAGGAATTTGTTTTCACGCATTTGGTGTATTTGGAAAAAATTTAATCTTCGGAAAAGATTGGGAGCAACGCAAAATCCAAGAAATAATGGATGAAGATAAAAATAGTAAATTTTAAGAAGATGAAAAATTCAAATCTAGAAGAGCAAAAATATATTAGAGCCAAAAAGCGGGTAAAGTCTATCAAAGGTTTTTATGTTCATTTAACTGTTTTTGTTATCGTAAATGCTTTTTTATTAATTTCAAGCGCAGTTTCTTATGGCGGATGGAAAATTTTTTGGGAATGGCAATCGTACAATACGTTAATATTTTGGGGAATAGGGATTGTTTTTCATGCATTTAATGTATTTGGAATGAAGTTTTTATTAGGAAAAGACTGGGAAGAGCGTAAAATAAAAGAAATTATGGATAAGGATAAAAAAGAATTTTGGGAGTGATATTTAGTCTAAAGTCTAAAGTCTAAAGTCTAAAGTCTAAAGTCTAAAGTCTAAAGTCTAAAGTCCAAAGTCCAAAGTCAAAAAGTCTAACTATTAAATACTAAAAATGAAAGTAGTAATTATAGAAGATGAAAAACCAGCAGCTCGTAGGTTAAGCAGAATGTTAAATGAGTTAGACATTGAACCACTAACAATGTTACATTCTGTAGAAGAAGCTGTAAATTGGTTCAGCAATCATGAGCATCCCGATTTATTGTTACTAGATATTCAATTGTCTGATGGTTTGTCGTTCGAAATTTTTGAAGAAATAGACGTAAAGAGCGCTATTATTTTTACAACAGCGTATGATGAATATGCGCTAAAAGCGTTCAAACTAAATAGCATCGATTATTTATTAAAACCAATTGATAGTGACGAGTTAGCATATGCAATTTCTAAATTTAAAGAATTTCAACTCGGTGAATCGCAAAGCGGAATTGATTTAGAACAGTTAAAATTGTTGGTAGCGCCTTCGCAAAAGAATTATAAAAAGCGGTTTACGGTAAAAATTGGGCAACATTTAAAAATGATTTCAGTAGATGCTATTGAATGTTTTTTTAGTGAAAATAAAGCTACACACATCCATACTATTGACAACAGAAGTTATTTGTTAGAAAATACCTTAGACCACTTAGAAGATACACTACAGCCTGAAACATTCTTTAGAGTAAACCGAAAATTTGTAGTAAATATAAACGCTATAAAAGATATGATAGCGTATTCAAATAGCCGCTTAAAATTACAACTTCAAACGTATAACGAATCTGAAATTATTGTGAGTAGAGAGCGAGTAAAAGATTTTAAAAATTGGCTAGAGTAAAAGCCTAACCTATAATATCTACTACTATCTAATAAAAGTTATGTTGCCTTTTTAATTTTGTGATTTTCTTTACATACGATTCCGCTACCTGAAAGTTTTTTATTTTCGAGTTAACCGTTAAGGCTAGATTATCCATAGTGTATGTTTGTAGTTTGTACTAAATGAACTTTAAGCAACATATTTCAGAATAACTTTGCTATTTATATACTTAGCATTACATAAATTCTTTTATTCATCGTCTTCTAAAGCTCTTTCTAACAATCGGTCATTAAAGTTCTTGGTGCCTTTTGCACCTAATTTTTTAATCTTCTCCACTTTTTTAATTAAGTTGCCTGTACCCGTTAATTTTTTCATAGAAACATCGTAAGATCCTTGCACTGTTTTTAGTTGATTTCCAACTTTAATCAAATCATTGGTTAAATTCACAAACTGGTCATACAATCTTCCTGCATGTACAGCAATATCAATGGCATTTCGTTGTTGCTTTTCGTTGTTCCACATACTGTCAATGGTTCGCAATGTTGCTAAAAGCGTGGTAGGTGTTACAATTACAATATTTTTTTCAAAAGCCTTGTTATATAGTTGGTTATCGCTATTTATAGCAATTGCAAAAGCGGGTTCAATTGGAATAAACAACAATACAAAATCGGGTGAATCTATTTCGTAAATAGTTTCGTATTTTTTTTCGCTTAACTGTTCTATGTGTCTTTTTAGCGAATGTACGTGTTCTTTTAAAAAAAGCGTTTTTTCATCTTCAGTATCGGCATTTACATATTGTTCATAAGCTGTTAACGACACTTTAGAATCGATAATCATTTTTTTATCATCTGGTAAATGAATAACTACATCAGGCATAATGCGTTTATTCTCATCATTTACAAAACTTTGTTGTACAAAGTATTCACTGTTTTTTTGTAAACCAGATTTTTCTAAAACACGTTCTAATACCAATTCGCCCCAATTACCTTGTGCTTTACTGTCGCCTTTTAATGCTTTTGTTAAATTTAGCGTTTCTTTACTCATTTGAAGATTTAAATCTTTTAAACCAACTATTTGTTGTCGTAATGCTGCGTGGTAATCAATACTTTCTTTATGCGTGTCTTCTACCTTTTTTTCAAAAGTTTGAATTCTTTCCTGTAAAGGGTTTAGTATTCTTTTGATATTTTCCTGATTTTGTTCTGTGAATTTTGCAGACTTATCTTCTAAAATTTTACTAGCAAGTATTTCAAAATCTTTGGTAAATTTTTCCTGTAATTTGGAAACTTCAGCTTTATTTTCAAGTAGTTTTTCTTCTAAGTTTTTTAGCTCTGAAACCTTTTGTGTGTACCTTAAATCAATTTCATGTTTCTGTGAATTCAAACTATTTTTCTCTTCAATTAATGAGTTGAAAATATTTTTGTTAACCTCTTTATCTTCAAGTAATAGTTTGTTTTTAATTTCTAGTTCAGAAGTTATTTTTTCTAAGTTGTTTTTTGTGAGTAGTTTTCCAATGATAAAACCAATTGTACAAGCAATAATAAATACAATTGGAGTTAAAATATATAGTTCCATAATTGAATTGAAATTAATAATCTGATGGTGAAATATAATATAAGAAACAGCTTTATCAATGCATTTTTTCTCATATAATTAATGATAAATTATTTTATAAAAGTAAGATTTTTATCTTTGCCATCATAATCAACTAATTAACTTTAAAAGTTGAGTTATTAACACTTATATGAAATCAATTACAGCATTCATTTTTCATAAACTTTTTGGTTGGAAAACAGTTGGTTTATGTCCGACAGATCTTAAAAAGTACATCATAATTGGCGCTCCACACACGCATTGGCAAGATTTTTTTTTAGGCTTGGCAATTAAAATTTCACAAAAAGTTCCTGCTAATTTTATAGGAAAAGCGTCCTTATTTAAACCTCCTTTTGGTTTTATATTTAGAGCTTTAGGCGGAACTCCTGTTGACAGAAGTAAAAGCGATAATAGAGTAGATGCTATTGTAACTATTTTTAACAATCGCGAACAGTTTATCTTAGCATTGTCACCAGAAGGTACTAGAAAACGGGTTGATACTTGGAAAACAGGATTTTATCATATTGCAAAAGGCGCTAACGTACCTATTGTAATGATGACTTTTGATTTTGGTAATAAACAAGTGAAAATTTCGGAACCTTATTATTTAACCAATGATATGGAAAAAGACATGAATTTTATGTATGATTTTTATCGCGGTGTGAAAGGTAAAATTCCTGAGGGTTTTAATTTATAGAACAAAGCTGTTTGAAAAGTTTGATTTTCTGATAATTAACATGCAATTCAAAAAAATAAAACTTAATTTTATGCTATTGAAAGTTCCCAAAACAGATTGCTAAAAATACCAGTTTACTAAAGAGCTATAATGGTGATTTTTTAATAGTGAAGGTTTTAAATGAGTTAATTATTTAAATAAAACTTGTTGTGGTTAATGCCGAAAAAAACATAATGAATAAAACAATTTTTGAAATTACAAAAATGGATTGTCCTTCAGAGGAAAATCTTATCAGAATGAAGTTGGATGGGATTTCAGGTATTTTGAATTTGGATTTTGATATGCTCAACCGGAAATTAACTATTTTTCATAGTGGAGCAATTGACCAAATAGAAACTTCTATTTACGAGCTTAATTTAGGCGGAAAGAAAATCTCAACTGAGCAAATAGCGCAAACAGACTTCAAAGAAAATAAAAATCAGAAAAAATTACTTTGGGCTGTACTTGTAATCAATTTCACTTTTTTTATTATTGAAATGGTAACAGGACTAATTTCAAAATCAATGGGACTTGTTGCCGATAGTTTGGATATGCTTGCAGACAGTTTTGTTTACGGAATTAGCCTTTTTGCAGTTGGAGGAACACTAATTAAAAAAAAGAGGATTGCCAAACTTGCTGGATATTTTCAAATTATACTTGCCATTATTGGATTTGTAGAAGTATTAAGGCGATTTTTTGGAGACGAGAAGCTTCCAAATTTTTCAACAATGATAGTCGTTTCTATTTTTGCCTTGATTGCAAACGGAATTTGTCTTTACATTTTACAAAAATCAAAAAGTAAAGAAGAGGCACATATCAAAGCAAGTATGATTTTTACTTCAAACGATGTGATTATCAATTTAGGAGTTATAATCGCAGGTATTTTGGTAAATTGGTTGCGTTCAGATAAACCCGACTTATTTATTGGAACAATTGTTTTTTTATTAGTAATTCAAGGCGCATTTAGGATACTGAAATTAAGCAATTGAAGTAAAAGGGGGGTATAATACTTAAACAACCAACAACAAAATAACAACATCATTGCGAGTGTAATGCAATGAAACAAAGCAATCTCATAGTGTTAGAACTAAAAAGCAATAGATTGCCGCAGTTGGTGAAAAACCTCTTTCGCAATGACGGAAACCAACAATAACACCCGTCATTCCCACATAGGCAGGAATCTTTCATATTAGTCAACGCATTGTTTTAATATGCTACAACCATACAATAAGAGGTTATTTTATCATTAAATTTTATTTCCTGACAATTATCATGCTATTAAAAAAAATAAAACTTAATTTTATGTTTTTGAAAATTGCCTAAAAAAATGCTATTAAGTTCATGTCAATTGACCTATTTAGAAAATGATTAATAAAATGTAGAATCGTTTTGAAGAGGGTTAATCTACTGGTTTTTAGTATGTTTAAATTAAAATCACACACCAAAACATCTCACAAAATTCATGTTCAAATTTGAACAAATAAACACAACAAACATTCAATAATAAATTCTAAACATCATTAAAAAATGTGATTTTCCAGTTGTGCCAATCATATAAAAACTTAAAATTAACTATGAAAAATTTAACACTTACATTAATTCTAATTTTAAGCTCTATTGCAGCTTTTTGTCAGGAACAAAATAATACAATTTCAATTGAAGATCACGATTTTAACAGCTACTATATGGATAAAACAAATATTCCAGTTGTTAAAGGAAGAGTATTAAATGTACAGCCTAAAAATATTAATAAAGCGCGCATTAAATATACTCTTGTTACTCCTTTTAAGAAAACTCAAGTTAAAAAAAGTTGTAAACTAAATCCTGATGGTACTTTTGAATTAGAATTAGATAATGCATTTCCATATCAACAAATTTGGATAAGTGCTGGTAGATTATTTTACGCAGGTATTTATGCTAGCAAAGATTTATTTATAGAACTTGATGCTCAAACCCTAATAAAAGAAAAAGGCGTAAAATATAATGGTCCAGGAATTAAATATAAGGGAACTGATGGAGCGCTCAATACATATATGAACAATCATCTGTTATTTAAGCGCAAAGAGCAATTGGAATTGAGCAAAGCAATTTCATTAATAAAAAGAAACAATAAATTGGATTATGACGCTTTCATTGTAAAATATGACAGTTTATACACGATGCTCACAAACATTGATAAGGATTTTATGAAACAAAACCCATCAGATTTTTCGTGGATTATTAACAATGAAAGACAATCGGATTATTATGCAGGCTTATGTGTTATGCACTGGGGAAAAGTTATGAACCCTGAACTTTTTGAGAAGGTTAAAAAGCATAAGTCATACCTTAACTCAAATAATGGAGCGAGGTTTTATAATTATTTGTATACCTATTTATCAATTAATGCTAGCAAAGGAAAGAATAAAGGTATTGATTCATACAGAGCATATTCAAAATTAAAAAGTAATGATGTTAAAGTACTAGATTCAACTATTCAAATGGAGAAAAACATCTCACAATTAAAGTCATTTGATACCATTAAATTTAAATCTTTACTTAAACAAGTAAATCTAATGCTACACGATACCTTGATTATTGAGAAAACATTGCATAAAATTACTTTGTTGGATAGCATATTTGAAAAACCCAAAGCTGATTTTCTAAAAATTAGAATTACTAGTAAAGACCCAATTGAACAAAAATTAATAACAGAAACGGTGCTTGATAATATTGATACAGAGTGGTGTAAAATTGTATTCCAAAAGCAATATGATGAAAATTTAGAGAAATTAGCCACAATAAATAAAGTACTTCAAAATTCTAAAACCTTGATAACTCAAAATGAATTTGGGGAGCCTATTGCAGAATTTCCGTCTGGAGCGAAACTTTATAAGGTTGCTAATATGAAACCTGAAGCATTGCTTTCAAATCTAAAAAAATCGTTTCAAAATAAAGCATTAATACTTGACTTCTGGGCAACGTGGTGTGCTCCGTGTATACAGGAAATGCCATACAGTAAAAAGCTTCACAATGATACTAAAGATTTACCTGTAGAATTTGTTTATTTATGCACCTCCAGCAATTCGAGTATTGAAAAATGGAAGGCGAAAATTGCCGAATTAGGAATTGGAGGAACGCATATTTTTGTTGAGGAAAATATTGAAAATAAATTAATGGATTTATTTTCTGTAAGTGGATTTCCAAGTTATGTGTTTATTAATAATAAGGGAGAATATAAACCAGGAGCTATAAGTAGAATGTCGCATTTGGATAAAAATAAATTGACTGAATTGATAAAATAATAACAAATTATAAAAAAAAAGAACTATGGACCAAAAATCATTTAATTTGAATACTGAATCCTTTGGAGGGTATTCAAGGGTTTTTATTAAAATAATTATTGCAATCATTATAATATATGCATTTATTATACTTATAAATTTTCTTAGAGATAAATTCCTAAATAATGAAATAAACAGTAAAACGCCACAGATTACAGACTTATTATCTATTTTGAATAAATTATTTTATTTAAGTGGATTTGGTTTTATAATAGCGAATATAGTACAGATGCTATTATCTAAAATTTCTAGAAAAAACAGCATTGTGAATTTTATGGGAGATTGGGATTATCTAACTTTTGGGATAATCTTAATTTTTATGGGAATAGGTTTCAAATCAGCTAAAAACATTATTTTAAAAAATAAAAATGATTAGTTAAAGCAAATATATTTGGGAAATTAACTCTTAGGAATTAATGTGGTTTTTGGTGCTCGTCTGCGACAAGTACCTACTTAACTTTTGAAAAATGACACAAAGCGCTTGCAACTCTCTCGTATGTAGTAGTTTATTGGGGAGTTAAAATTATAAAATGCTAAAAAAGTATAATTTCTATTTCAAAACATTCAACACCGTTATATTCGTTAATAAGTTTTCAAGACAGCTAATGTCGTATATTTAAAATAAAAACTAATATATATTTGTTTAAAACGAATTAAGGGTTATAACTTTAATAAGTTAAAATATCTTTAATTGATAAATTTTTTTAATATTTAATTAATAAAAAAACCATGAAAAAATTATTCACATTTACTTTACTAGTAATGGCTTCTGTTGTTTATAGTCAGAAGCCCAATATTGTAGTTATTACTACCGATGATGTAGCCCCAATGGACATATCGGCATACCACAGAGGTTTAGGAGCTGTAAGCACACCTAACATAGACAGATTAGCGAATGAAGGAATGATGTTAAGTGATTTTTATGCACATCCAAGTTGTACCGCAGGTAGAGCAGCATTTATTACAGGTCAGTATCCAATTAGAACAGGATTAACTTCAGTAGGTCAACCGGGATCTATGCTTGGTATGCAAGCCGAAGATGTAACATTAGCGGAATTGTTAAAAGATAAAGGTTACGCAACAGCTCAATTTGGAAAAAGTCATGTTGGAGATCGTAATGAGCATTTACCAACTGTTCACGGATTTGATGAGTTTTTTGGAGTACTTTATCATTTAAATATGATGAATATGCCAGAACAACCAGAATTTCCAAAAGATCCAAATTTTGTAGGGCGTCCTCGTAATATTATTTACACAAAGGCAACTGATGTTGATGATAACACCGTTGATCCTCGTTTTGGAAAAGTTGGAAAACAAATTATTGAAGATAGAGGTACGCTATTTGCAAAAAGACAAGAAACTTTTGATGATGAGGTATTAGAAATTTCTGAAAAATGGTTAGATAAAGTAGCTAAAGATAACGATCCGTTTTTCTTATGGTTTTGTCCTACAAGAATGCATCAAGAAATATTTGTAAGTGATGAATGGGCAGGTAAAAGTGGACATGGAGCATACTCTGATGCATTAATGCATATGGATTACTTAGTGGGTAAATTACTTGATAAACTTGATAAAATGGGAGTTGCAGATAATACAATTGTGTTGTTTACTTCAGATAATGGTGTAAATCTTTCGCATTGGCCAAGTGCAGGTGCAGCAAGTTTTAGAGGTGAAAAAGGTACTACTTGGGATGGTGGTTTTAGAGTTCCTATGTTAGTTCGTTGGCCAGGTACAGTTGAAGCAGGTAAATATAGTGGAGAATTATTTACTTGTGAAGATTGGTTGCCAACCATTATGGCTGCTATAGGAGAGGACAATATCAAAGAAGAACTATTGAAAGGAAAAAAAGTAAATGGTATAGAGTATAAAGTACATATTGATGGGTACAATCAAATGGATGTTTTAACAGGAAACGGTAAATCAAAACGAAGAGAATTCTTTTACTTTGGAGAAAATGATTTAAATGCCGTTCGTGTTGATAATTGGAAGATTCACTTTGCTATAAAGGATGAATGGGTTAAAGACAGAGAAATTCTTCCAGCTGGTATGATAGTTGATATTAAGGCCGATCCTTATGAAAGATCTCCAGAAACATCAGGACACTTCTTATGGCAAAAGGAAAAGACATGGATTTTACCTCTAATAGCTCCCCCAATAATAGAATTTACTAAAAGTTTGAAGCAATTTCCTCCTCGCCAAAAAGGTGCTGGAATTGGTGCTGGAGCCATTATGAATCAAATAGAAAAGGCAAGTAAGGAATAATTAATGAATTAAAAATGATTATGATGAGGTATATAATAGTAGTATTAGGGATGTCTTTTATTGTTTTTTCGTGTGCAAATCATCAGCCTGAAGAAAAACAGACAAATACTTTGACAGATTTAATAGCGCAACAAGATGATCCTATTATAAGTGTCGCACCTTCAGCAGAAATAGGCGTTCAAGGTGATTATTTAGATGCAAAAGCTATTGGTACATTGGCCTATGAATGGGGATATTCAATGGTGAGAATGGAGCAAGCTATGCGAGATTATATTGATGTGCCAAACCCAAAACCCAAAACAAGCTATCGGGCACCATTAAATCAAATAGGTTGGGCTAAACGTTTACCAACGGCAAAAGATAAAGATATGCCAACAGCAAATAATGACACTTATTATATGAGTGCTGTTGTAGATTTAACAGAACCATATATACTTGAAACTCCAGATACAGATGGCCGTTATTATGTGGTAAATGTTTTTGATATGTATCACAATTTAACAGAGTATATTGGTAAACGTAATACAGGTACTAAAGCTCAAAAAGTAGCTTTAGTACCTCCAGGATGGACAGGTAACCTACCAAAGGATATTACCAAAAAAGTAGCTGTAAAAACACAAAAAGTTTGGCTTTGGGGAAGAGTACATGTATTAGAAGGAGAAGACGTTTCAAAAGTACATGTATTACAGGATTCATTTGTTTTAAAATCTTTAAGCGAATATCAAGGTAAAAAGAATTTTGTTAAAACCTCATCGTTACCTATAATGCCAAAATACACTGTTTCTGATTCATTGCGTTTTTATAAGTATTTGGCTTTTGCTATGAGTCAAAATCAAGTGTTAAAAGAAGATGAATCACTGGTGGGGCAGTTTGAAAGAATAGGTATTAAGGATGGTAAATTTAATGAAGAATCGTTATCTCATAGTAGGTTAAAAGGGTTAAAAGAAGCTGCTTTAGATGGTCCATTGGCTATTTTAGCTTCAATGTACTCTTCTTCTTATTTAAATAATGGATGGAATGTGGCTCTTAAACTTGATAATTTTGGGTATGATTATTCTTTTCGTTCGTTAATTGCAGGTCCTTATTTAGGTGGACAAGGGGAAAAAGAGGCTATGTACCCAATTCGTTTTACAGATAGTAATAATAATCCTGTATCAGGAATTAATAGTTATACAATTCATTTTGATCAAGAACCTCCAGTTAACTCATTCTGGTCATTAACATTATACGATGCTAATAATAAACTTTTTTATGATAATATTCTGAATCGCTATAAATTTAGTAAAGAATCAAAAGGGTTAAATAAAAATGAAGATGGTTCATTTGAGATACTTATTCAGAACAAAAAGCCAGAGAACCTAGATAACTGGTTACCGGCTCCTAAAGGTGGCTTTTATTTGATATTAAGAATGTATGAACCAGATCAAACAGTTATTGATTTAGAGTATAAATTACCACAGCTTAATAAAATTAATTAAAACTAAAATAGTCATGAAAAAAGGGATTTTAAATAGTGTTGGTTTATTATTTTTTTCGATTATGATTGGATGTACAAGTCCTAAGTCTAATCAGAAAGAAGCTAAACAAGACTTATCACTAGAAGAGCAAGTAATGTATCAACGTGCTTTTGAAGCAGTGGTTTGGGCTATGCCCGCGACTGCTATTTATCGCTTAAGAGAAGGTTTTTTAGAAGTGCCAGGTGTTGAAGATAATGTTGTTGTAGCTTATTCTAAACCAGCCTTATCAAAGCATAAAGCCATAACGGCTAATACGGCTACACCTTATATAACTGCTTATACTGATTTGCGAGAAGGGCCTGTAGTGTTAGATATTCCAGCGGTAAGTAAAAAAGCAAGCTTATATGGGCAAGTGGTTGATGCTTGGCAGTCAACTATTGCAGGAGTAGGTCCGTCAGGTGCTGATAAAGGTAAAGGAGGGAAATATCTTTTTCTACCACCTAATTATGACGGAGATATTCCACAAGGATATTTTGTTGTTCAGTCAACAACTTATCGTTTAGCATTAGTATTCCGTTCAATTAGAGGTGAAAATGCAACGGATGAAGATGCCTATCAGTATACGCAACAGTTGAAAATGTATTACCTGAAAGATGGTGAACAAACAACTAAATTTGTTGATGGAATCCCTTATCCATTACAATCATTACCTCGTTACGATTATCGTGCTTTAGAAGATATACATGCTATATTTAGTGTTGAACCAGTGTTAGAAAGAGATAAAGTGATGATGGGAATGCTGGCTACCATTGGTATTGAAGCAGGGAAACCATTCAATCCGTCTTCAAGAATGAAGGAGATATTTAATAAAGCAGCTCAAGATGCTTATACTTATATGCATAAATTGGTTGATGAGCATCATCAAGATGGTTTGTATTGGGAAAATCGAAATTGGAGTTTTGTAATGCGTACCGATGATGTTGATGGGTTTGACTTTGTTACAAATACTCAAATAGAACTTGATAAGCGTGCAGCAGCATGGAGTTTCTTTACATTGTATCCTCAAAAGTTAGGCAAGCGCCCTGCTACTGTTTATCTTTCACCAACAGCCGATTCAAAAGGAAATGCTTTGAAAGCAGGGAAACTTTATAAAATACATATTCCTAAGGATATACCAGCCAAACAGTTTTGGTCTATTACGGTTTACGATGATGTTACTTGGGCATTTATAGACAACCCTCTTGGGCGTTCAGGTCTTGGTAAATTTAATATGTCCGATATGAAAGTAAATGATGATGGTAGTGTTGATGTATATGTTGGTCCTGAAGTGCCAAACGGACTTGAGTCTAATTGGGTACCTTCATCAGGTAAAAAACCATATATATGGCTTAGATTGTACGGACCCGATGAAGCTTTTTGGGATAAGTCGTTTGTGATGCCAGATGTAGAATTAATTGAGTAATCTATAAACATGGTCTATAATAAAGATATCCTTTGGTACTCGTCTGCGACGAGTACCAACTTAACTTTTGAAAAATGACACAAAGCGTAAATTAGTTGAATTATTTATAATCCGCGTTACAAACGTTCTAATTCGCCTCCAATTTATAAGTAGGCACTTGTTATAAACGAGCACCAGATGAAAATAGAATTAATTCACTATAATCCCAAATATCTCCCTATTAAACCTTATCAATTATGCGCATAAACTTTGACCTGTTATCGTCACCTCTAGTGCGTAGCGTATCGAGAGGTTTTGTTCCAATTTACCACACAAAAATATACAAACCAGTACTTTAATAGTTCTCGATACATTTTACTCCGTTGCACTTTGTAAAAACACTCGAACTGATGTTCGTTTACTATAAAGGAGTAATAAGTACCTCAAAAACATCTACACCATTAGAGCTATTAAACATATCCTGTGAAAGCATTTCACCACTTGTATATGGGTAAGCAGTAATAGGTTCAATACACAACATATTTGCAGCTGGAGTCCATAGCATATAGTTGTGGAACCCTTTTGTTTGAATCTTTAAGTTGAGTCCTGTTTTTTTAACCAGTGAGATTTCAGTAGTATTTAAAACCGGAAAAGCAGTATCTCCACCTTTTTGAATTTCAGGGATGCTAATTTCTTGGTTGTGAGTAGTTACAAGTTCGTCTGAATTACCATTCAACATAAAAGCAGGATGATACCCCAACATAAAAGGCATTCCTTTTTCAGCAATAATTTCAAAGGTGATTTTTAATGACTCGTTAGTTAATTCAATAATTTTTTTGAACGTAAAACTATACGGCCACGATACCAATCGAACTGGAGATTTTTCAGGGAATTTTGAATTTTCAACAGCTGTATAAGCGGCGTATTTCTTTTGAAGAATACAGGTGTTGTTTGTTTGGTTTTCAATGGAATATGCGAGTTCTCTTAACAATCCGTGCTGATCTTGATTGTAGTTTCCTTTAGGTGTTGCAACCAAAAATTTATTGGCTTCAGAAGGACCAATAATAGGAAACATTTCAGTATCAGCATTTCGCCAACCCGGATTCCCTTTTTGATGGATTAACTCTTCATTGTTAACAAGGTAACTTACCAATTCGCCTTTATCAATGGTAACTTTTGAGTTTTTATCTTCACTAATTAAAATCATCATACTGAATTTAGTTATTACTTGTTAATTTAGAACTACGTCATGCTGAACTTGTTTCAGCATCTCATCATAATGCCAACTAATCTTTGTGAGACCCTAAAACAA
>CBDUAL010000013.1:0-21013 GCA_965365125.1 uncultured Lutibacter sp. | reverse complement strand
TCAAATCCGTAATTAATGGCCTTTCTAATTTTCAACGAGTTTACTTCCTTTTCTTCTGCATCTAAATAAACACCTAAATATTCGGTATTTAAATACGGACTTGAAAGCATATCTATTTTATCTTGGTGATGTGCTTTTAACTTACCATCAGTTGTTAATAAATCATCTTTATAAGAAGCGTCAATACTACTCATAAAGTCAATATTACCTTGTATAAATTGTAAAAACTCACTTTGCTTGTCTGGCAAAAAAGTAATGGCTACCGCTTCTAAGTAAGGCAATGCATTACCTAGCGCATCTTTTTCAAAATAATGGTGATTTTTTCTAAAAACCAACTTGGTGTTTTCTACCCATAATTTAAATTGAAAAGGACCTGTACCAATAGGGTTCGCTCTAAAAGTATCTCCAAAATAATCCACCGCTTCTTTTGGAACCACCGAACAATACCGCATACTTAAAATGCTTAAAAAAGGTGGAAATGATTGTTTTAATTGAATTACAAAAGTACTGTCATTTACTGCTTCATACTTTTCTACAAATTCCAATACCCATTTTCCAGGTGAAGTTACTTTAGGATCAATCAATCGGTTGAAACTATATTCAAAATCACTTGCAATTACATTTCTTGTTGAATCATTTCCGAACAATTGATGCTTGTGAAACTTCACATTGTTTCTTAAATTAAAACGGTATGTTTTTCCATCTTCAGAAATGGTCCAAGATTCTGCAATATCAGAATGCACTTCCAGTTTATCATCTAATTGTACCAAGCCATTAAACAACTGATTGGTAACCCAAATAGTACGCAAATCTTTTGCAAAGGCAGGATCTAACGTTGTAATATTTGCATGTTCGTTGTATCTAAAAACTTGTAAATCTTGCTTCTTAATTTCTTCTGAAGAACATGAAACTAATAACCAACAACACACAAGTAAGAACAATATGATGGCTGAGCGTAGTAGAAGCCTTATTATAAAACTTTTTATTATTAAATAACAGGTTTCGCCTCTACTCAACCACCAGTAACTATTTTTCAAACCCATAATCGTATTCTACTTTACATATTCGTAATTGGTATGTTTTATACCATAATTCTTTTCCCTTTTCTCTTGAAAATGAATGTTCTGCGTTATTTCTCCATTTATAAATCGCATCTAAACTTTTCCAATATGAAACGGTAATTCCAACTTCACCTCTAGCAGATTCTATGCCTAAATAACCTTCCTGTTCTTTTGCTAATTCCTCCATTCTATGGGCGGTTTCTTTATATCCTTCATCAACTTCCGTACGTATTGTTGAAAAAATAACGGCATAATATGGTGGTTTTGGAGTAGTTGCAATCATAATTCTAAATTCATTATATATTCAGGTAACTTGGTATATTTACAAACTTGTTATTTTACAACTGTAAAACCCGCACGTTTTAAAATCTTAAAAGAACCTGTATTTTCAATTATTACTTCAGCCATTAAATTTTTGAATCCTAAATGTTTTGAAAATAGAATTAAACCTTCAACTAATTCTGTACCGTATCCATTATACCAATATTGTTTTAAAAACGATACCCAATTTCATTGTTTTCAATAACTCCACAAATTCCAATAAAATTTCCATTCTCCTTTAATTCCACCGCAAAAAACCATTCCATAACCTTCGTTTCATAACGTACAATCCATTCGTTTAATTTAGCTTCACTTTGTTCAAAAGTTGCTGCGCTACCTTTAATTTAACGCATTACTTCTATATCGCTTTGCATTTTATGAAAGTTATTTATATCAGAAATTGTTAATTTTCGAACTCTGAGTCGATTGGTTTCAAATATCATCAATATTATTGTAAATTTGCAATCGATAAATGTACAAGAATGAGCGCACAAAAAAAAGTCGCATTTTACACTTTAGGTTGTAAACTAAATTTTTCAGAAACTTCTACCATTGCACGTAACTTTTTAAATGAAGGTTTTTCTCGGGTTGAATTTGACGAAAAAGCTGATATATACGTTATTAATACCTGCACGGTAACCGATAATGCTGATAAACGTTTTAAATCTATTGTAAAAAATGCATTGAAAAAAAATGAACATGCATTTTTAATTGCCATAGGTTGTTACGCACAATTGAAACCTGAAGAGTTAGCCGCTGTTGATGGTGTTGATTTAGTATTAGGTGCTACTGAAAAATTTAAAGTAACCGATTATATAAACGACCTTTCTAAGAATGAAATGGGCGAAGTGCACTCATGTGAAATTGAAGATGCCGATTTTTATGTTGGTTCTTATTCTATTGGAGATAGAACCCGTGCATTTTTAAAGGTGCAAGATGGCTGCGATTATAAATGTACTTATTGTACTATTCCATTAGCACGAGGTATTTCTCGAAGCGACGAATTGGCAAATGTGCTAAAAAACGCCAAAGAAATTTCAGAAAAAGGCATTAAAGAAATTGTGCTAACTGGGGTTAATATTGGTGATTATGGAAAAGGTGAATTCGGTAATAAAAAACACGAACATACCTTTAACGAATTGGTGCAAGCATTAGACAAAATTGATGGTATTCATCGTTTACGAATTTCATCTATTGAACCTAATTTATTAACCAATGAAACGATTGATTTTGTAGCTACATCAAATAGTTTTGTGCCGCATTTTCACATTCCTTTGCAAAGTGGAAGCGATACTTTGTTGAAATTAATGAAGCGTCGTTATCTAAAAGAAACTTATGACAATCGTGTTGAAGCTATAAAAAACAAAATGCCAAATGCCTGTATTGGTGTAGATGTTATTGTTGGATTCCCTGGTGAAACCGATGAATTATTTTTAGAAACCTACAATTACTTAAACCAATTAGATATTTCATATTTACACGTTTTCACCTATTCTGAACGACCAAATACGGAAGCTTTTGATATGAAAGGCGTAGTGCCTAAAAAAGTACGAGCAAAACGAAGTAAAATGTTGCGTGGCTTGTCGGTAAAAAAACGGAGAGCTTTTTATGAAAGTCAGTTAGGAAACAATTTAACAGTACTATTTGAAAGTGAAAATAAAGACGGATTTATACACGGATTTACACAAAACTATGTAAAAGTAAAAACGCCTTGGAACCCTGAATTGGTAAATACCTTACAAGAAATAACGTTGACAGAAATTGATGAAGATGGTGTGGTACGATTTAATTGGATTAAACAACCTGAATTTATTTAAAATTATTTAAATGACCGATTTATATACATTTGCGATTTTAGTTTTTACGGCATTTTTCACCATCATAAACCCGTTAGGCACCATGCCTATTTTTATGACAATGACGTCTACGTTAAGTAAAAAAAGAAGAAAACAAACGGCTAAAAAAGCAACAGTTGTAGCCTTTTTCACCATCCTAGCATTTGCTTTTTCTGGTCAAATATTATTTAATTTCTTCGGAATTTCAGTCAATAGTTTTAGAATTGTTGGTGGTGTTATTTTCTTTATGATGGGATGGGATATGTTACAAGCACGTTTAGGATCTTTTAAGCATACCAAAGATGAAGAACAAATTGATGCTTATGTAGACGATATTTCAATTACACCTTTAGCTATTCCTATGATTTGTGGACCTGGAGCTATTACAAATGCCATTATTTTAATGGAAGATTCTCATGACATTCAACATAAAATAGTTTTGGTTGCCGTAATTGCATTTGTATTGCTACTCACCTATTTAATATTGGTTGGTGCAAGTACAATTACAGATAAGTTAGGAGAAACTGGAAATAAAGTTATGATGCGCTTAATGGGATTAATTGTAATGGTAATTGCTGTAGAATTTTTCTTTAGTGGTTTAAAACCTATTATTTTAGATATGATGCATAGCTAATGGATGCAAAAAAAACTCCTATTTATTTTGTTCCAGGATTGGCTGCCAGCGCTAAGATATTTGAGCGCATACAATTGCCAAAAGATACATTTGAAGTCCATTTTTTAGAATGGATCATTCCTACTTCTGTAAACGAATCTCTAGAAGCTTACGCAAAAAGAATGGCTGAATTTGTGACTGAAAGTAATGCAGTTTTAGTAGGTGTTTCTTTTGGTGGAATTATGGCGCAAGAAATGAGTAAATTTTTAACTGTTCAAAAAATAATTTTAATCTCAAGCATCAAATCTTGCAAGGAGCTTCCGCCTATGTTGAAAGTGCTAGAAAAAACACATTTATACAAATTATTTCCTTCAAAATACATTTCATATTTTGAAGATTGTGCAACGTATACTTTGGGTGATTTTGCAAAAAAAAAGGTAAAATTATACAAAAAATACTTATCGGTTAGAAATGTTCTTTATTTAGACTGGGCCATTGAAAATGTACTGAAATGGAATCAAACTAAGCCGTTAAAAAACATGGTTCATATACACGGAACAAAGGACCATATTTTTCCGATTAAATATATTAAAGATTGTATTCCTGTGGAAAATGGCACACATGTTATGATTCTTTTTAAAGCTAAAACCATCAGTAATCTTATTACAAAAGCCATTTAATTGTTAAAATAGAAATACATTTTCTTCAAATGCGAATAAATTTGTAATTTGTAGTTCATCGTTAAAATTGGGGTAATTATGAAAAATTCAATCAAAATATTAGGCTTAATAGCAGTGCTACTTATAAGTTCATTGTTTATTTTTTCAACAGAAAAAGATAATGATACTAGCAGTGTAAATACAATTGATAATGAAAAAAACACGAGTGAATCTTATCAAATTAAAGCGTTAAAAATACCTTCAAATTTAAATTTCGCAGGAGAACCTGTACCTATTGAAAAAGAAGATATTAAAGAACGTATTGATCGTGAATTGTTGGTAAATACTTATTGGCAATCTAACGGGTTACTTTTGTTTAAAAGAACGCATAAATATTTTCCAATTATTGAACCTATTTTAAAGAAAAATGGCATTCCAAATGATTTTAAATATTTAGCCGTTATTGAGAGTGGACTTCAAAATGTAACTTCGCCTGCTGGCGCACGAGGGATTTGGCAGATTATGAAAAATACAGCCCGAGAAAATGGATTGGAAGTCAATAATAATGTTGATGAACGTTACAACCTTGAAAAAGCAACACAGGTGGCTTGTGATTATTTAAAGAAAGCGAAAGAACGTTTTGGAAGTTGGACATTAGCTGCTGCTGCATACAACGCAGGTAATGCTGGTATTTCAAGAAGATTGAACTCTCAATTAGTTGATAATTATTACGATTTATTATTACCTGATGAAACACAAAGGTATGTGCCTAGAATGGTTGCTATGAAAGAAATTTTATCAAACCCTACAAAGTATGGTTTTATTTTCGAAAAAGATGATTTGTATAATTTTGAAGCAACTAAAACCGTTAAAGTTGATACCATAATTACAGATATCGCTCGATTTTCAAAAGATATGGGTATCAATTATAAAACCTTAAAATTACACAATCCTTGGTTACGTGAAAACAAGTTAAATAATGCCTCTAGAACAGCTTATGAAATAAAAATTCCACTTGAAACAAAATGAAAATGACAACAATTATTATCTTAATTATTATTGGGCTGTTAGCAGGAATCTTAAGCGGTTTAGTTGGTGTTGGTGGTGGTATTATTATGGTTCCGTTATTTGTATTTGTTTTAGGGTTAACACAACACAATGCTCAAGGCTTAAGCTTAGCGGTTATGTTACCTCCTATAACTATTTTAGCCGTTTATAATTACCACAATGCAAATGGTGGTTCTATTGATTGGAAAGCAACCGTAATAGTTGCCACTCTTTTTGTTCTAGGTAGCTTTTTAGGTTCTAAATTGGCACTTCAAATAGATCAACGTATGTTAAAAAAAATATTTGGTTTTTTTATGCTGATTGTTGCTATAAAAATGATTTTTAGCAAATAAAAGAACATACAATACGTCTTTTCGTTTAATTAAAATCAAATAGTGGCAGGTTTATTAATTTATCACTACATTGTAACATCAAAATTAATACATGAATTTCACAAATCCATTGGTATATGGAGTACCTTGCTTTTTAGCCCTTATTTTATTAGAATATACTTATAGCAAATCTCATCATAATAAAAAACTTTACAACTTAAAAGATTTAGGAGCTAGCCTATTTATGGGTGTTGGCTCTGCTATTATAGCTCCACTAATTAAAACAATTTCAGCTATTGTTATATTTAACGTTGTTTATGAACTATTCAACCCTGAAATTGGCGGAATTAGAACCAATATTATGGGTTGGGAATCTTTTGGTTATGCTTGGTATATTTGGATTGTTTGTCAACTATTAGATGATTTTACCTATTACTGGTTTCACCGTCAAAATCATATGGTTCGTTTTCTTTGGGCTGCACATATAGTACATCACTCCTCAAACAAATACAACTTAGGAACAGCTGTTAGAAATGGTTGGTTTACTTTATTTTACAAACCTCTATTTTATATGTGGCTTCCTGCCATAGGTTTTCCTCCTGCAATGGTTATTGTTTGTTTAGGAATTGAATCACTTTGGCAATTTCAATTACACACCCAATATATTTCTAAAATGGGCTTTGTTGAACAACTATTTAATACGCATACTATGCATCAAGTACATCATGCTAAAAATATAGCTTATTTGGATAAAAACCACGGCGGATTTCTAAATATTTTCGATCGAATTTTTGGCACTTGGAAACCATTAGACGAAACTATTGACATAGAATACGGTGTCACACATGCGCCAAATTCTTATAACCCTTGGATTATATTGACGCATGAATACAAAGACATTTGGTTAGATACTAAAAAATCTAAAAACTGGTATCATAAATTTATGTACACTTTTGGTCCTCCAGGTTGGAGTCATGATAATAGCACGCAAACTGTAAAACAAATGCAATTAGAATTAAAAAAACAGTAACTTTGCCAAATGGGATTAACAAACAATGATATTTTTAAAAAATTACGTGTCGCTCACAAATTAAGAGATACCGATATTGTAGACATTTGTAAGCTTGTAGATTTTAAAGTATCTAAAAGCGAACTAGGTGCCATCTTTAGAAAAGAAGACCATCCAAAATATATGGAATGTGGAGATCAAATATTACGCAACTTTTTAAATGGTTTGGTAATTCACTTACGTGGTCCAATGCCTCCTAAAAAAGAAACTAAATAATATTAATTTTTTTACCTAAAAATTTAGGTTGTTTGTTTATTAAAACATCTACAAACACTTTTACACGTGCTAATTTTTCACGCAAATTGGTTTTAAAGCCATAACGTGATGAAACATTTTTAGCGTTGTAACCAACAACTTTTATTCCATAATTATTTGCTATGTAAACTGCTCTTTGATTGTGGAATTTTTGAGAAATCACTACAAATTCTGACAAGCCAAAAATTTTCTTTGCTCTTACCATAGAATCTAATGTTCTAAAACCAGCATAATCTAAATATATTTTATTCTCAGGAACTCCTAACGCAATTAAATCATTTTTAAACGTTGAAGGTTCATCGTAATCTATGGTGCTATTATCTCCACTAAGTAAAATAAATTCTATTTTATTTGCTGAAAACAATTCAAAAGCAGCATTTAAACGGTATTTGTAATATAGGTTAACATTTCCATTTTGAAGAAATTTTGATGTGCCTAAAACAACTCCAACTTTGTATGTTGAAATACTATCAATTGTATTAAACGTTAAATTATCTGTCTTTTTTTCAATAATGAAGTTTGAGAAATAAATGGAAATAACACAAATAATTAGGAATAGAATTGAACCTATCAGCAGTTTTTTTAGCATAAAATATTACTTATTATAAATCTAACAGGTCTTTTTTTACTTCACTAAATTCAGTTACTATTTCTTTTACAATTTCAGCTGCTGGTTTTATTTCATGAATTAATCCAGCAATCTGACCTATTTCTAATTCTCCGTTATCTAAATCCCCTTCAAACATACCCTTTTTAGCTCTTCCTCTTCCTAACTTTTCTCGCACTTGCTCAACCGTAGGTTTTTGCTTGTATAGTTCTTGTAATTCGTTAAAAAATTTATTTTTAATCAAGCGTGCAGGTGCTAATTCTTTTAAAGTTAAATACGTATCTCCATCTTGTGCTTTTACTACCTCTTTTTTAAAATTAATATGAGAAGAAGCTTCATCACTGGCTACAAACCTACTTCCAATTTGTACCCCATCAGCACCTAAAACTAATGCAGCTAACATGCCTCTTCCTGTTGCAATTCCACCTGCAGCAATTACAGGTATTGTTACTTTTTCTTTCACCATTGGTAGCAATGTAAATGTAGTTGTTTCCTCCCTTCCATTATGACCACCTGCTTCAAAACCTTCAGCAACCACGGCATCAACACCTGCTAATTCAGATTTTACTGCAAACTTTACACTACTTACTACGTGTACTACTTTAATGCCTTTTTCTTGTAAAAATGAAGTCCACGTTTTTGGGTTTCCTGCGGAAGTAAACACAATTTCAACACCTTCTTCAACAATAATTTGCATAATTTCTTCAATGTTAGGATACAGCATTGGTACATTTACACCAAAAGGTTTATCTGTAGCTTTTTTACATTTTTGAATATGTTCTCGTAACACATCAGGATACATAGACCCTGCTCCAATTAAGCCTAAACCACCTGCATTACTTACTGCTGAAGCCAGTTTCCAACCGCTATTCCAAACCATTCCTGCTTGAATAATTGGGTACTCTATATTAAACAACTGTGTGATTCGATTATTCATCTTAATTTTTTATAATTTTTAGAATATGTGTTTGTTCATTATAGGAAAGTTGTACTAAATATACTCCTTTTGCTAAATACGAAACATCCTTAACTGGATACAATTTTGAAATAATATCTGTAGAAATTACCTGTCCAAATAAGTTATAAACAACAACCTCCACCTCTTCTGAAGTTGTAGAAAATTTAAAGTTTAGTTCATTTTCTACTGGATTCGGAAATGGCTGTATCAAATCTAAAACTACCCCAGAAGTTTCTTCATTTAATAAATTAAAAATAGTCTCAAAATTGGGTATTCCATAGCCTTCCTGATCTGTTGGACTCAAAAATAAATGTGCCGATTCTTTTATTAATTGTGTTATTTCCGCATTTGTTTTTTCAGGAAAAGCTTGCCATAAACAAGCCACAACACCTGTCATTATTGGCGATGCAAATGAGGTTCCAAATAACATATCTGTAAGATTCCCCGATGCATCAATTCCAGCTGCAAAAGCGCCTATTGCACAAACATCTGGTTTTATGCGACCATCATAAGTAGGCCCGAAACCACTGAATGGTGTAATAAAATTCATAGGTCCGAAAAAAACCACTGCTCCAATACTCAAAACAGAGTTAGCATCAGCTGGTGCACTTATATAATGCCAAGGTTTATCTCCTTCATTCCCTGCAGCATTTACCACAATCATACCGCGTGAAAAAGCAATTTCAGCACCACGACTAATAAATGTAGTTTCCCCATCCATATCTTGGTATGAATAATTATAATTTGGGTTATCAAAAGTGGTGTAACCTAACGATGTGTTTATTACATCAACCCCTAAACTGTCTGCTTTTTCAGCAGCTTCAACCCATAAACTTTCTTCTAAGGGTGTTTCATTATCAACATCTTCAGAAATGAATAAATAAAATTCTGCATCAGGTGCGGTACCCACAAATTCATTTTCAACATACCCCGCTATGGTAGATAAAACACTCATTCCGTGATAATGACCACTATAAAAATTAGAATCTCTATTTACAAAATCATAACCTCCCAAAATTTGATTGTTATTTCTAATGCGTTCAAAAGCAGAAAAAGTATCTACATTTGGAAAACCGCCATCAATCACGGCAATTTGCATGCCTTTACCGGTGAAATTATTTTGATGCAAAATTTCTCCCTTCAACACTTCTATTTGAAGGGTAGCTTCACCATAATCAAAATCAGTTGAAACTTCAAATTTATTTTTTTGATGCACTATTTTGTTGGTATTCGTACTTTTGGCTGAAGAATTCAATGTTGTATTTGCAAATTGAACATTGGAAACAAAATCATTTTCCAATAAATTAGTTATATCTGCTTGCGAACCTTGCACATGCAAAGCATTCAACCATTTTGAGCGTGCTAAAATTTTAATTCCGTTTGCATTTTTAATTTGGAGTACATAAGACGCTTCAACTGGTATATCTTTAAAATCTAAGGGTATATTATAACGCATTCTGCGATCTAAAGAACGCTGCGTTAGCATTTTCAAGGGAGTATTTATAAACTCTTTTTTACTTGGCTTGTCTGTAAAATACACCCAAGCATCTTCAGTTTGAGCCATCAAACTAAATATAGATAAGAAGAATGTAAGTATGAATAGTGTTTCTTTCAATTATTGAAGGGACTTAATTATGAAATAAATTTACTGCTTTTTATTGAGTTATAACTCCAAAAAAAATAAAAGATTATGAAATAACTCCTGAGCCTAACAACTCGTCATTTAAATACCAAGCTACAAACTGGCCTTCTGTAATTGCTGATTGTGCATTTTTAAATGCAACATACATTCCTGTTTCAACTTTATACAAGGTAGCTTCTTCTAATTTTTGACGGTAACGAATTCTTGATAGCACTTCCATTGAAGCTCCATTTTCGAGTACTAAATCTGTACGAATCCAGTGTAATTCTTCATTAGAAACAAATAACACACTGCGGTACAAACCTTTATGATTTTTACCTTCACCAGCATAAATCACATTTTCAACCACGTCAGTATCAATAACAAATAGAGGTTCTTTGGTACCTCCAACAGCCAATCCTTTACGCTGACCTTTTGTAAAATAATGTGCTCCTTGGTGTTTTCCTACAACCTTTCCGTCATTAATGCTATACTTATATTTTTTACTAAAAAAATGTAATTTTTCTTCTTCTGAATCAAATGTAGGAATTTCACGATTGTAAATTTCTGAAGCTGCAGGAATTTGAACAATTATACCTTCTTTGGGTTTCAATTTTTGTTGTAAAAATTCTGGTAAACGTACTTTTCCAATAAAACATAAACCTTGAGAATCTTTTTTATCGGCGGTAATTAAATCTTGCTCAGCAGCTATTTTTCGAACTTCAGGTTTTGTTAACTCACCAATAGGAAACAATGCTTTTGACAATTGTTCTTGTGATAATTGACATAAAAAGTAAGATTGATCTTTATTATCATCTTTTCCTGCTAGTAATTTATAAACAGCTTCGCCATTAATTTCTTCTTCTCCTTTTCTACAGTAATGACCTGTTGCCACATAATCGGCTCCTAAATCCAATGCGATTTTTAAAAAAACATCAAATTTAATTTCGCGGTTACACAAAACATCAGGATTTGGAGTACGTCCTTTTTCGTATTCGTTGAACATATAATCAACAATACGTTCTTTATAATCTTCGCTTAAATCAACTACTTGAAACGGAATTCCTAACTTTTCAGCAACAATCATTGCATCGTTACTATCTTCTAACCACGGACATTCATTAGAAATTGTCACAGAATCATCATGCCAATTTTTCATAAACAAGCCTATTACTTCATAGCCTTGCTCTTTTAATAAATAGGCAGCAACACTACTATCAACACCACCTGAAAGTCCAACAATTACACGTTTCATGTTTAAAAAATTTAGTTTGCAAAGTTACGCATTACTTTTATAATGAAAAGTGAAACCTGTTGTGCTTTTTAATTAAATTTCTTCAATTCGAGTTAATTTTAGACTTTTGTGGCTTAAAATTAGTATAGAGCATAGAAATTTTATTAAAAAAAGTGCTGTTTTAGACCTGCATACCGAAAGCAGGTACAATTTTTCATCAAAAAACATTCAAACTGACGTTGTGTTTTTTATGATCTTACAAATTTTAATAATGGTTGGTATTTATAATTATCTGCTTGTTTTACAGCTTTTAAATAAACTACACATACATTACCTTTTTAGAACGAAGTCCGTTACTAATATCCCGTACAGATTGACTCTTAGCAAATTGACAAAACAACATGGAAACTAAATGAGACCAGCTATTAAAACCCTTTTTATGTTTGTTACTTTGATGCAACTTAACGATCTTATTAAATATTAAAGTATCTAATTTTGAAATTATTTGAGAAAACAGTGTAATATTTATCATCTGAGAAAGGTGTTTTTTGTGCTGCACCACAAAGATAACTTTGTGGAACAAAATTTCCTTTCTCTTTTTAATCGTTTAGGACGTTATTGGTTGAAAATAAAGCCTAAACAACTTTAATTAAGCGTTTTTATGAGATTTATAAAGTACATTTAACACCAATGATCCAATAATTAATGAAATGCCTAATAAGCTCCAAATTGAATAAATTTCATTAAACAATAGCAATCCAAACATAACGGTAAACAACACTTCAACATATTTAATTGGAGCAATTTGATCTGTTTTTCCATTTTGAAATGCTTTCGTCATAAAAACTTGTCCGTAGTAACCAAAAACACCCAAACTAAATAATAAAACCCATTCAATACCTACAGGAGTTACCCAACTATTAAGTGATAAAAATAAACCTGTTAATGTTGCAATTACCATAAAATAATTTACCACCACCACTGGGTGTTCACTTTTACCTATTTTGCTGATGATATTATATACTAACCCGCTTGTAATAGCTGCAATAATAACCAATATGAGTCCTGTTGAATTAATTTGAGAATCAAGTCCTTTTAAAACCAATACACCTAAAAAAGCCATCACAAAAAACAACCATTGCAAAGGCCATATACGTTCTTTTAGGAAAAAAACAGCGAAAATACCAGCAAAGATAGGAGCCAAATACCTTAGAGACACAGCGGTTCCAACAGAAAGATATTTTACAGACATAAAAAAAAGCGTCATAGAAGTTACGCCCACTACTCCTCTTAAAATTAGAAGTTTTTTATTGTTACCAAGTATTGGAATGTTGTTTTTCAACAAAAAAGTAAAGGTAAAAATTAACGAACTAGCCGATCTAAAAAAAACAATTTGATAAGCGCTTACATTTTCTAAATACTTTACTGTTGCATTCATACAAGCAAATGCAAATGTACTAATAAGCATGTATTGTATCGATTTTTTAGTTTCCATATAATTGTGCGTTTATGTACTCTTTATGATTCTAAAAAAGGTGTATCAAAAATTTGACACACCTTTTTTAATTATATTTTTCAATTTTATTATAAAAATTAACCTTCAATAATAAAATTTAAATTAAGGATTTGTAGACCAAATACTTGAGTTTACCACTACTACCCTACGATTTAATTTCAATTGAGAAACTAACAACTCGGCAATATCTTCAGGTTGCATTACTTTTTCAGGATTTCCATCGGTTAAATTTAAATCTAACGCCATATCAGTAGCTACCGTACTTGGTGTTAAACAATTTACACGAATGTTGTGTTTACGCACTTCTTTCATCAACGAATCAGTCATACCAATTAAAGCAAATTTTGATGCGCTATAAGCACTTGTCATGGCATTTCCGTTTAAACCTGCAGTTGAAGAAATATTGATGATATCGCCCGTTTTTCTTTCAATCATTTGTGGTAAAAATGCACGTGTAACATAGTAAGCCCCCATTAAATTAACTTGAATAACTTCTTCCCAAGAAGCAACTTCTAAGTCCATAAAATTACCAAATCGTCCAATACCAGCATTATTTATTAAAATGTCAATAGCTCCAAACGAGTTTAAAACTTTTTCGGCAGCAGTATTTACTGAATCTAAATTAGCTACATCAGCTTGTGCTATATATGCATCAACTCCAAAAGCAGTAACTTCTTCAGCAACCTTTTCTAAATCTGCTGCTGTACGTGCTAATAAGGCTACGGATACACCTTCTTTAGCCAATGCAAGTGCTAATGCTTTTCCAATGCCTTTACCTGCACCTGTAATAAGTGCTTTTTTTCCTTTTAATGATTCCATATATGTGTTTTTTAGATATCAGTTCTTCTATAAACTAATCTTCTGGTGGATAACCATGAATTTTCTCAAAATCTTCATCAAAATTGGTCAACAAATACGAACGTAATTTTTGTCGGTAATCAGTATTTAACCAATCAATAAAATTATGGGTACTTTTACAAATACAACGAACATATTGTTGAATTCTATAGGTAATATCATCATCTAATAATTGAGATAATGTTAACGCATCATACACATCTTCACTATTTTCAATACATATATGTGCTTGTTGTTCAATAGAACGCCTTAAAACTACTTTTGATGATTCTCCTTTTTGAATAGCATCAACATAGGCTTGTTTTACATTAAATGATACGTCTAAGGATTTAGAAAATTGCTTTCTAACTTCCTCTGGCATTTCATACCTAAAATTACTCTCAAGTTCTTCATCATTAATTAAGTTGTCTAAATAATAATTAGGCGATTTAAATATTTTTTGCCAATTTAAACTAGCTCCCCACATTCCAAATCGGTGAAAATTATTCCCTAAATCTATTACATTAAAAGTTGTTTTATCCTTTAATATACGTGATCCACGACCAATCATTTGATAGTATAATGTTAACGAACGTGTTGCTCTGTTCAGAATAATAGTATCAACAGTTGGTTCATCAAAACCAGTAGTTAATATACTTACTGAAGATAAAATTGCATTAGGTGTTTCTTTAAACCATTTTAAAATATGCTCTCTTTCAGATTTTGAAGCTGTGTTATCTAAATGCTGTACTGGATATCCTGCTGCTCTAAATGTATGATATACATTTATTGAAGTACTAATACCGTTGTTAAAAATTAGTGTTTTTTTATTTTTTGAACGCTCTTCATAAGCTTCAACTAATTTAGTTAACATATTACCGCTTGTGTACAAATCATCTGATGATTTAACGGTATAATCTCCGTTTGCACCAACAACTAATGATGTTAAACCAACATTGTATGAATATGTTTTAGCACGCGCTAAAAAATTATTTTTTATTAAAGATTCTATCGTTTCACCAACTATTAACTCCTCATAATTATCAGTCATAGGTAACTGAATATTAGAACTTAAAGGTGTTGCTGTAACCCCTAAAAAAAATGATTTACTAAAAAATTTAAATATTTTAGTAAAGGAGTTGTTATGTGCTTCATCAATAATAACCAAACCAATATCTGAGATATCTAATTTATTATCGTTTAAACGGTTGTTTAATGTTTCAACCATAGCTACATAACAGCTGTATTTTTGATGATCGTCTAAGTTTGCCTTACTATCAATCACCATGCTTTCAACACCAAATTCAGTAAGCATTGTTGATGTTTGCTTACAAAGTTCAATTCTATGCGTTAAAACCAATACTTTTTTCTGGTGATGTTTTAAGTATTGCCTTACCATTTCTGAAAATATCACCGTTTTACCACCACCTGTTGGTAATTGATATAATAAATGATAATCTTCTTTAGCTTCTTCAAACCTTTTAAAAATTTTATTTATAGCTTCTTTTTGGTAGCTATATAAATCTTTACCAGCATTTCTTTCTTCTATTTCTGTAGTAGTTAATTGCACATTTCAAATTTAAAAACTCACAAAAATACAGTGTAAAAAGGGTTATCACAATTTTTAAGGTAAAAAACTTATAAAATAAAAAGTTAAAATTTTATAGACAACTGTAAAGCAGCAACTTACACGAGAAAGTTTTTTTTATTTTTTAAACCTTGAATACACGGTTAGTTTTTTCTTTGTATTTATAAAGTATACCCCTGTTAATAAGATAATTGCAGCAATAATAGATTGTTGAGTTACTTGTTCATTTAACAAATACCAACCCATAAACATGGCAATAATTGGATTTACATAAGTTGACGTTGCCACTTTTTCAGGAGAAACAACTCTTAATAAAAAATTAAATGCCGTAAATGCTATAATGCTACCAAAAATAATTAATAACCCCATTGATATTTGTACGGGTTGTGTCCATTTTGTTGGTAAAGTCCATGTTTCATCAAATAACAAACTGGCTACAAATAACATAACACCACCTGTTAACATTTGATAACCTGTATTTATAAAGTAGTTTTTAGGGAAATCGGCTTTTGCTACATATAAGCTTCCAAAAGCCCAACTTAGCATACATAAAAAAATAGTAAACATTCCTAAAGCCATTCCTTCTTGGGTAATTAATTCTTTTTGACTTACCAATAAATAAATACCTATAATTCCGAATAATACACCAATCATAGACATTGGTTGAATTTTTTTTCCTTCTAAAAAATACATCATTAATAAAATTACCAAAGGCTGCGCTGAAATTTCCAGAGCAGTAAAACCGCTATCAACATATTTTAAAGCCCAAACTACACCTCCGTTTCCAAAGGTTAAAAACAAAAAACCAATAATACTACAATTCATAAATTGCTTTTTAGTAATTCCTAAACTTATTCCTGAAATTTTAGCAATTATAAATATTAAAATACTGGCTACCGTAAAACGAATAGAGGCCAACATAAATGGAGGTAACTCTGAAACTGCAATTTTATTTAATAAATAAGTAGAACCCCAAATTACATAAATGGAAAAAAAAGCAGCTATAATTAAAATTTTATTATTTGATTTGGGCATATACTTTAAATGCATTTAAAGTTTTATTCTTTTATTAGTTCATACCCTTGATTTATTCCTTTTTCAATAGCAGGCACCCCTTTTTCCATCCATAAAGGTTTTGCAGCTCCTTTTAAATAATAATCAAAAAATTGTGCCATACGAATATTAAAATCTTTTCTGTTTTGCATTTTTAAAGGCCAATGAGGTTCTGTATTATAATTTAAAAGCCACGAAGGTTTTGCCAATCTTCGCAATGCTACAAAAAACTCGATTCCCTGATACCAAGGTACGTGACCATCAGCATCATTATGCATAATAAGTAAAGGTGTATTAATTTTATCAATATTAAAAATAGGAGAATTTTCAATATATCGTTCTGGGTATTCCCAAGGAGTGCCTCCTATTCTGCTTTGTGTATGCTCGTACTGAAACTGTCTACTCAGCCCAGTCCACCATCTTATACCTCCATAAGCACTAATCATATTTGCTACCGGAGCACCCGATTCTGCGGCTTTAAAAATATTGGTTTTAGTAACCAAATACGCTATTTGATAACCACCCCAACTATGCCCTTGTACTCCAATATTATCTTTATCTATAAAACCTTTTTCTATTAATGAAGTTACACCTGAAATAACGCAATTATACGCACTTTCACCTGGATAACCTGTTTTATATACAACGTCTGGATTAAAAATAACATAACCACGACTCGCATAAAAACTATAATTTATTGTTGATCTGCCTGGTGAAGGAGCAATATGTTTAAATAAATTCTCTGAACTTCGTTCATAAAAATTCACAAGCATTGGATATTTTTTTGAAGGATCAAAATTTTCTGGTTTAATCAACATTCCTGTTAATTCTACACCATCTATTGAAGTCCAATGCACCAATTCAGCGGTTCCCCAATTGTAATCATTTTGTTGAGGGTTTGCATTGCTAATTACAACTTCACTCTTAAAGCTTAAATCTGAATAAATTAAATCAGGAAATTGAGTAAAAGATTCCTTAGTGAAAACAATATTGTTACTATTTTTAGCTTTTAAAGGTTTTGAAAATTTATAAGGACCTTCTAATAAATGCTTCGCTTTGTTATTTTTTGAATTATACTCTACATAACCAGCGTTTTTAGTTACTTCATTAAACGTACTTAACAGCCATTTTTGATCTTTTGGAATACAACGCTCCTCACTATCTAATTTTAAATATTTATAGCTTGTTTTTGAAGTTCTACCGTTGGTTAATTTTGTACTATTTCCATTTTCTGGGTTAAATTTCCAAATATCATACCTGTCATAAATTAAAAAAGCTTCATCATTTGTTGTCCAACCTGCTGCTCCATAAGAGCTTGGATGGCGTGGTGCATCATTTAATTCATCATAAAAAATAGTTTCTGAAGTAAGTTTTATCAATTTATTAGTTGCTACAGAAAATGTAAACCACGTACTATCAACTGAATTATAGCCGTAAACATATTTCCCTGTCGGACTTAAACGTACACGACCTGCTATATTTTTTAAAATCTCTTTTGTTTCACCTGAAGCAACATTTACCAACGCATAATCACTTGCTGTGTAACCTTTCCATTGACTTTCTAATTGATATGGTAATGAATTACTAACCAAACTATAAGCAGCATTTCCTTCATCACCAACAACTATTTTAGGATAATTTACAGTACCTAATTGAATCATATTTTTGGTGGTTAAATCTATTACTGAAGTATATGATTTTTTCACATCATTTTTAACTTGTAATTCTTGAACCGTATATAAACGAGGCTCATTATAAGTCCAAACTTCAACATTTACAATTTCTTCATCTAATAAAGTAGTATCTTTTATTACTGGAGGTGTTGCCAAACCAAAATACATTTTAGACTCATCTTCTGAAAAATAAATTTTTCCATCAGAAGAAACTCTATATCCTTTTGGCGCAGAATTTACATCAACATATTTTTCGGCAAGCTTATTTTCTTTATCCCATATATACAATTCATTTGGTCTAACTTGTACTTTTGTAGTATCAGTGTCAACTACAAAACCAACATGAGATCCTGAGTTACTTATACTTAATTGGTAATATTTAGTTTTAGACCCCTTATAAATTAAATTAGTTGTATTTCCTTTTAAATCAACAACGTAAACACCTTCACTTAAAGTAGAATCTACCCCAGTAGTTACATACGTTAAATATTTAGCTTCTTTAGCAAACTGAAACTCTTTAACGTATTTAATGGTGTCTTGCTTATTGGTTTTTAAATTTCTAAGTACTAAATGATAACCGTTTTCTTTTCCAACTTTTTTTAGTTTCTTTTTTTGTTTAGCTACTAAGCTATCTACCTTTGCTGTATCTTTTTTCTTTTTAGCATCCTTTTTAACTTCATCTAATAAATAAGCAACATAGCCTTCCCATTTTTCAGGAGTTTTGTAAGATTTAATTGTTGCTATTTTAGTGAGTTGTTTTGTTTCTAAATTGTAGATAGCCAAAGTATCCTTTGGTAATGTTGCTTTTTTCCTTTTTACTCTCTTTAATTCCTTTACGCTATCTTTCCAAGCTTTTATTGTAAAAAAAGCATAATTTCCTTTAGCTGAAAAATTTCCTTTTTCGGCACGTTCGTATTCAAAAACTAAAGAACCTTTTGAGTTTTTTAGTTTCAAAAAACGATCTTTTTCACCTTTTTCAAGTGAGTACATTACATAATCTCCTTCAGAAGAAATAGTTGTATTTTTTATTGCATTCCAAACTTCAAAATCTTTATGATCTAAGACTTTTTTTTGAGCGAATGTTACTAGTGATGTTAAAATGAATAGTGATGCTAATAATGCCTTCATTAAATAAAATTTTAAAAAATTAAATATAAGTAATACCTCTATTATTTATATTATAAATCTCTAAAATTTTAAATACTAATAAAAAAGTCTATTCTAAAGGTTTCTTAAAAAGAGGAATATTACAGTTAAGTATCAATATAAAATAAGAATTCAATTTTATCACTAAAATTCTAGTATTTTACAATTGTTGAATAATTTAATTAACCAACCTCAACAGGAAATTCACCAACTTGTCCCCACTCAGACCAAGAGCCATCGTACAACGATTTTTTATTATCATTTACCAATTCAACAGCCAATAAGATAATACAGGCAGTAATCCCAGATCCACACGTAAATATTAACTTTTTGTTGGAACAATTGATGTTTAAAAGAAGGTTTTCTAATTCAGTTTTTGACTTCATTTTACCGTTTTCTAATACGTTGCTATACGGAAAACTAACAGAATTTGGTATATGACCTGCAACCATTCCCGCCCTAGGTTCAGGAGTTGTCCCTAAAAAACGAGCTTCAGAACGTGCGTCTAAAATTAGCACCTCTTCATTTTGAAGATTGTTTAAAATAAATTTAGAATCGCTAACCAACTCTGAATTATAATGCGCTTCAAACGTTCCTTTCTCAAACATTTTATTGTTCTTTTTCTCGCAAGTGAATCCGGCATCCTTCCAAGCTGTTAAACCTCCATCTAAAACAGTCACATATTGATGCCCCATCGCTTTAAACATCCAACGCGCTCTCGGACTCGTATAAATCCCTAAATTATCATAAACAACAATAATACTGTCTGAATTGATTCCTAAATTTTGACACTCTTTTGAAAATACCTCAGGACTAGGCATCATATTAGGGAGTATATTTTCCTTGTCAAAAAACACCGTTTCCATATCAAAAATTCGAGCATCTTTAATTTGAATATCCGTATATTTAGGTACTAAATTTGAAACGTTTTTTTTAGGACTAGCATCTAAAATCACTAAATTTGGTATGTCTAAATTCTGAGAAAGCCATTCTACTGAAACTATTGGATTTAATGTCATAACTACAATTATTGTTTTAATGTATTGGTGTCTGATCTTACCGATTTTCCATCGTCATAAAATTCCCACCTCCCTGCTTTCTCATCATTTTCATACATTCCTGTATAAATTAATTTTCCGTCTAAATTATAATATTTTGCCAAGCCTTGTAATTTACCATCAACATAACTTAAATCATCAATTAAAACACCATTATCTGCAAAACGCTCAACCTTACCGTGTAACTTTCCATTTTTATAATTTAAAATCTCCGTTGGAATTCCCGATTTATAAAAGGTTTTTGAGATGCCATTTAAAACACCATTCTCATAATTTTCTTCTGAAAGAATTGTAACCCCATCTTTTTGATAAAAAAGCCATTTACCAACCCTACTTTTACCGTCCATTTGCCCTTTGCTCTCTATAATTCCTTCTTCTGAATAAAAGACAACATCAGCCAAATTAGTACTTTTTGAAAAGGTTTTAACTAAAATAGGATGTTCAGAACTTACCATACTGTAATACTTAAAAACGCCTACTTCTTTACCTGCTTCAAACTGACCTTGATAACGAATTCTTCCATTAGGATA